>JACPQH010000060.1 GCA_016190585.1 Chloroflexota bacterium
ATCTTCACCCGCGTGGGCGCCCAGGACGACCTGGCGTCGGGTCAGTCCACGTTCATGGTGGAGATGAACGAGACCGCGAATATCCTGAACAACGCCACGCCGCGCTCGCTGCTCATCCTGGACGAGATCGGGCGGGGCACCAGCACCTACGATGGTCTGTCTATCGCGCGGGCGGTGGTCGAGTACATCCACAACGAGCCCCGGCTAGGCTCCAAGACACTTTTCGCCACGCACTACCACGAGCTGGTGGGCATGGCCGATTTCCTGCCGCGCGTGCGGAACTTCAACGTGGCGGTCAAGGAGGAGGGCGGCCGGGTGGTCTTCCTGCACCGCATCGCGCCCGGCGGCGTCGACCGGAGCTACGGGATTCACGTCGCCCAGCTTGCCGGCCTGCCCCGTGCGGTCACACACCGGGCGCGGGAGGCGCTCGCCGAGCTCGAAGGGAACGGCCGGACGCCTGAGCGCCGGCGTAAGGCCGCGCCGCAGTTGCCCCTGTTCGGGGCGCGCTCCCCCGTTCTGGATGAGCTGGCGCTGCTCGACGTCAACTCGCTGACGCCGCTGGAGGCCCTCAACCGGCTGTACGAGCTGCAAAAGAAGGCGCAGGCTGATACTAAATAAACGTGGACCAGCTTCTCTGTCGTTCCCGTAACAGGGGACGAGGTACGTGCCTCATGACCGTACACCCGGTTGATGGCAGTACTTCAACCATCGCGGGCGGGAACGATGTATAATGTAAAGGTATGCGATACTGGCGAGGTGCGGCACATGAGAGTTAACGGGAAGCTGCTGCTGTTGTTCCTGTTCGGCGCTTTCACCCTGTTACTGTCCTTCCCCGGTGGTCTGATGGCCCAGAAAGACCGGCTGGATCTCGGCCTGCGGCTGCTGCCTGACTACGGCCGGGAAATCGCGCCGGGCGAGACCGTCACGATGTTCCTCGAGGTCAGGAACAACGGCGATATCCCCCTGACCGGAATCCGGCTGCAATTCTCGGGCCCCGAGGGGTGGACGGTGGTCTTCAGTCCCGCGGAAGTCGGCTCCCTGAGCGCCGGCAGCTCCCGCGTCGTCAATGTTACCATCACGGCCCCGAACTTCGCCGCCCGGGACAACTACACCATCACTATTCTGGGCGAGTCGAACGAGACCCTGGCGGCCACGACGGCGTTTCTGTCGGTCGGGGGCGGGATTTCCTACTGGCTGTGGATCGGGATCGCGGTCGCGGCGGTGGTCATCGCCGGTTTTGTGATTATTTTCTTACGCTACGGGCGGGGTTAATATGAAATTAAGGAGGCACGGTAGACCATGATTCAGCGCGTCCATGAGCACATCGTCAATGAGCTGACCACTAACGCGCGCACGGACACCATATTCGTCGTCGTGGCCATTTTCCTGAACCTGTTGACGCTGGGCATCAACTCCGGGATCGCCTCCGGGAGCAGCGACGGCACCCAGACCATCGTGATGTTTACCTTCGTGGCGCTTATCATCGTGGTCAACATCGTCGCCGAGATCGGGCTTATCCGCGGAAGGCAGATGCGAAGAAAGCTGCTGGCCGGGCTCCTCAA
The DNA here is from genome assembly GCA_016190585.1 of Chloroflexota bacterium. Next base: position 1,563 of record JACPQH010000060.1, read on the forward strand.
GATGTACCGGGACCAGGGCGTGGAAGGTTACTACGACTCCTCCCTTATCGGCGACTACGCCGTCCGGTACAACCTGTTCATGCTCGCCGTGCTGTTCACCGGGCTGGTGGCGCTGATTATACCTTTCATCCTCCGCTGACCCCCGGGCGTCAAAGGAACCAGATACGGAGGCGCGCATGACCCCAAAGACTTTCCTGGTGCAGTCCGAGGGATTGGGGCGGGGCGATGATGACCTGGGACTGCTGCTTATGAGCAATTTCCTGCGGCTGCTGGGCGAGAGCCGGGAGAGGCCGGCCGCGCTTATCTTCTGGAACACGGGCGTGCGCCTGGTCTGCGAGGGCTCCCACGTCCTGGGTCATATCCGGAAGCTGGAGGCGCAGGGCGTTCAGATCCTTGCCTGCACCACCTGCCTTGAATACTTCGAGCTCAACGATACGCTGAGAGTCGGCCAGCCGACCACGATGGTCCGTTCCATACAGTCCATGCTGGACTCTGACGTGGTTAGCCTGTAATAACCGGGCTTGTCCCGGATCAGGTTTTCACCGGGGCGTCGGACTGGAAGAGGCCGAACATGTTGCCCTCGGTATCCTGGCAGTAGGCGACGTAGCCCACCCCCGGGACCGGTGTCTTGGGCATCACCACCCGGCCGCCCTCGCTGGTCGCCTTGTCGACGAATTCGTCGATCGAAGGCACTTCAACCGAATTTACCGTGGAGATGCCCGGCGACTCGCGTTTCACGATACCCCCGTTGATGCCCGGCTGGCTGTCCGGCCCGGTCGTGACCAGCCAGTAGTCCTGCGGACCCCACTTGTCTATCTTCCAGCCGAAGACCTGCGCGTAGAATTTAACGGCCCTCTCCGGGTTGTCAGCGCCTATCTCGAAATGTACAACTCTGGGCATCGGGCACCTCCTCCATGTTTTCTGAGATCACCGCATACTCGTCAGGCAGCTTTATCTGGTGGCCGGTGCTCTTCCACAAGAGGATGCCGGCAAAGCCGGCCAGCAGAAGGTTACGCCACAGCAGGACGTCGACGGCGGCCCGCTGGAAGCCGAGAAGTTCGAGGTAGTGCAGCGGGAATATATAGTAGGACATCAGGGATATGAGGACAAAGGTCAGCCAGGAGCCGGGCCGCCACGGTCCCATGATCAGGGGCACCATGGGATAAAGCCAGACCAGAAATTGCGGGGAGAGCACCTTGCCGGGGACCATGAAGGCCAGTATGGCCAGGGTCGAGTAGTTCAGGATATACGCCGCGTCCAGGTTAGAGACCTCGAAATAGAAGGGGTCTTTCGCCTTTTCCGCGGGATGGTTCCGGTAATAGAGCCAGTAGACACCGAGCAGGGCGGCGATGACCAGGAAGGTCGAAAGACCGGCGAGGATATCCGGCAGCGTCCCGGCCAGGTTCCATGAGCCGTAGCTGAACTCAAGCTGGACGGGTATGAGCCTGAGAGTGTAGCCCAGCAGCAGAATGGAAGCGTAGGTGCTCTCCAGTTGCAGGCCGCGCTTGGCGTGGTAGGCGAACGACTCCCAGAACCCGGACGGCGCCATGATGATAAAAGGTAGGGACATCAGGATGGCCACCCCGGCGAATACCGCCGCGCCGGAAAGCATCGGGCGGTACTGCTTCTGCCGGAAATAGTACAGTACAAAGATGGGCGCCAGCACCACCGGGTAGATCTTGGTCAGCGTCCCCACGGCCAGCAGGGCGAAAGCCCAGGCCGTTTTACCCGTAATGAGGGCGTAGAGGGCGACCAGCACGATGACCGCCGGGATCAGGTCGTAGCGCATGTCCATGATGGAGCCGATGCCGAGGAGGGCGATGGTATAAAAGGTCAGCGCCTTGCCCGCCGAGATGCCGAGGCGTCTTGATATCGCCTCGATGAAGAACAGGCCGACCAGGTTAAAGACCAGTATCAGGGCGGTAAACGCCAGCGTGTAGTTCAGCAGGTTCGGTGCCAGGAGGCGGGGGAGGATGAAGAAGACCAGGGCCAGCGGCGGGTACTCCAGGGGGAAGTCCTGGTACGGTATCTGCCCGTGGATGGCGCGCGAGGCGTAGTCGAAATACAGGGCGGAGGCATTGAACCGCTGGTCGTAGAGAACGCTCTTGAACAGGATAAGGAAGATAACGATATGGGCCAGGGTGAAGAAGAGCAACTGCCACTTTGGTTTCATTATCGCTGACGTGTCCGTTCCAGGGTTTTATTTTCCATTAAATCACTCCGGGAAGTCAAACGCCGTATCTCCTTCGCCGTATTCGAAACGGCGACTGCATCGCCTATAATCGTTCCGGCGTCCTGAAGCACCCGTAAGATTATAACGAAGAAACTACACCGGGGTTACCTCGGTCACCGGCTCGGTAAACGCGGCTTCGAGGGAGGCTCCCTCCAGTGTCTCGAACGTAATCAGTTTTTTCGCGAGGTGCACCAGTCTCCGGCGGTTTTCCGTGAGCACCGTGCGCGCCACCTCGTGAGCGCTCTCGATGAGCTTGTGCACCTCTTCGTCTATCTTCCGGGCCATTTCCTCGCTGTAGTCCCGCTGCTCGGGACCGGACACATAGGTGCCCTCTTCCTTGCCGCCGAAGGTCCTCAGGGAAAGCTCGCTCATGCCGTACTGGGTAACCATCTTGCGGGCCAGCTCGGTGGCCTGTTTGATATCGGAGTGGGGACCTGTCGAAACCTCGCCGAAGATCATCTCCTCGGCGGTGTGCCCGGCGAGCAGGGTGGCCAGGGTATCGTTGAACTGGGACTTGGTCATCAGGTAGCGGTCTTCGCTGAGCAGCCGGGTGTAGCCCCCCATCCCGCCCCGGGCGACGATGGAGACCTTGTGGACCGGGTCGGCATGGGGCAGCATGTGCGCCACCAGGGCGTGCCCCGCCTCGTGGTAGGCGATGGTGCGCTTCTCCTCCTCGCTGATGATCAGGCTCCGCCGCTCGACGCCCATCAGGACCTTGTCCTTGGCGTTCTCGAAGTCGATCATCTCCACGAGCTTCTTCGCCTGGCGGGCGGCCAGGAGG
>JACPQH010000061.1 GCA_016190585.1 Chloroflexota bacterium
GCGGTAAAAGCCCCCGGTTTCGGCGACCGCCGCAAGGCCATGCTGGAAGATATCGCCATACTGACGGGCGGCAAGGTCATCTCGGAAGAGGTTGGCCGCAAGCTCGACTCAGTGACCATCGAGGACCTGGGCCGCGCCCGGCGCGTGACCTCTGACAAGGACAAGACCACGGTCATCGAGGGCAAGGGCTCCGATGACGAAATCAAGGCCAGGATAAAACAGATTAAAGCCCAGATCGAGGAGACCACCTCCGACTTCGACCGCGAGAAGCTCCAGGAACGCCAGGCCAAGCTGGTCGGCGGCGTAGCCGTCATCAAGGTCGGCGCCGCCACCGAGGTCGAACTGAAGGAAAGAAAGCACCGCGTGGAGGACGCCCTTTCGGCCACCCGCGCCGCGGTCGAGGAAGGCATCCTGCCCGGCGGCGGCACGGCCCTGCTCCGGGCGGCCATCGGGCTCGACACCCTGGGCACCCAGGGCGACGAAACCACCGGCGTGGACATCGTGCGGAAAGCCGTCGAGGAGCCCATCCGCTGGATAGCCTCCAATGCCGGCCGCGACGGCTCGGTCGTCATCGAAGCAGTCAAGAACAGTCCTCCCGGCGTCGGTTACGACGCTGATGCCGACGACTATGGCGACATGATGAAGAAAGGCATCATTGACCCGACCAAGGTTGTCAGGAGCGCTCTGGAGAACGCCGCGAGCATCGCGACCATGGTGCTGGTAACCGAGTCGCTGGTTGCGGATATACCGGAGAAAGAGAAGATGCCGGCCATGCCTCCGGGCGGAATGGGCGGTATGGAAGGGATGTAATTCCTGCCCGATAAGGGAAAAGCCGTGGCCTGAAAAACCACGGCTTTTTCTTTTTGGGGGTGTTTGGTTACCCGGTCTTTGTCAGGGCAGTCTTGATCATCTCGTAGGTCACCTCTTCCTTGCGGGCATGGTCCTCGACGTCCCGGCTGATTTCGCTCGTCATCCGCTGGATATCCCACTTGCGGGAAAGCCGCTGCTCATGGGCCAACTCGGCCTCGCTCACCACCAGGCTCTCCTTAGCGCGGGCGATGCCCTCCAGTATGCGCGCGTGCTCCAGCTTTAACCACTGCATCATCAACGGGCTGAACAGGCCGGGCAGCTTTATTTCTTCGTACTCGAAATGCCGCCTCAGGCCGGCGTCCAGGTATCCCAGCGTCTCCCCGAGCGCGGCCTGTTTCTGGGCCAGTGCCTCCTTTGAGTCCAGCTCCCACCCGGACTGGGCCTTTTGCAGGTCCAGGACGGCCTCGAGGTCAGTGACCGAGCTTTCCAGCGACCTGACGCGCTGACTAATGCCGCGGTGCGCCCGGATAAGCTCGTCGATAAGCTTCAGATCATCATTCATACGGCACCTTTCTACTTGGAGTCTCTTCATTATATTAGATTTATGAGAAAAATGTTCCCCCGTTGCGGCCGTTTTAACGTCTTTGCTTTTACGATAAGCCGGCACCGGCTCCCCTCTCAGGAATTACGTATCATACATGTGGAAAAATATGGGCAGGTACTTATTTATCAGGTTAAAGCCTGCGATGTAAGCTAAATAACGAAGGGCAGTCAGAACCCCAAAGCTCTTTTGAGGGGCGCGAAATGAAGTTCATGGCGATCGGTTTAGGGCAGGCCGGCGGCAGGATTGCTGACGAACTGGTCCGTTTGGATCAAAGGGCCAGAAAGTCTCGTCGCTTGAGGATCCTGACAGGCGCCCTCGCGGTGGACACGGACGCTTCCTCGCTAAAAGGTCTTACATCCATCAAGCCCGACAACAGGATTGTTATTGGCGAGGCGAAAACCCGCGGCCACGGCGTCGGCAAGGACAGCTCCCTGGGAGCTCAGATAGCCGCCGACGAAGGTTTTAAGATTGTGGATTCAGTCCGGCAAAACAAGCATTTTGCCGAAACCGACTTCTTCATGCTGACCGGGGGTATCGGCGGCGGCACCGCCTCCGGCATAATGCCCGTAGTCGCGAAGCTTCTTAAAGAACGGTACGGCGATAAGACGGTATACGCCATCGTTGCGCTGCCATTTGAACACGAAGTATCGATTGAACCCCAGTTCGTGAAGAACACGGCCTCGGGGCTGGCATCAATCAAAGCCAGCGCGGATGCCATCTTCCTGATGGATAATGAAAGATATGTTCGCAAAGGGATATCCTGGAAAGACAACATCTTTGAGATCAATAAGATGATAGCGGAGCCTTTTTTCAATCTCCTGTGTTCGGGAGAGGAAAAGAAAGCCAAGCGCGTCGGGGTCAGCACGCTTGAAATAAGCGACGTTATGAAGACCCTGTCAGGTTGGACCGCTATCGGCTACGGCAAGTCTGATTTGCCCTTGATAACTTTGCCCTGGGACAAGCCGAAAGACGAAACTCAGAAGGGCAGCAAAGCCATGGACGAGGCTATCCGCGAGCTTTCAATAGCCTGCGATCCCAAAGACGCCGCCGGCCTGCTCTATCTTGTCTCCGCGCCGCCGGACGAAATCGGCCTGAGCCTGATCAAGTATCTCGGCGAATACCTGCGCGGCATCGCGCCTAACGCGGTAATCCGCTACGGGGATTATCCCTATGAGAAAGGGCATATCGATGTCACGCTGGTCTTGTCCGGCCTGAAAAATGTTGAAAACATCAATTCGTATTTCGCCAGCACAGGGTCTTGACCTGCCAGGGATTCCGGTAGACGCGCAACAGGGCTAGCGCAACATTTACCCATCCCGCGGCTGCCGCTTCGGCCACAGGAAGGGGGACCCGCAGGCCAAGTATTCAAGAACACCCCTTTCCCGGATTTTCCAAATTGGGCAGGGAGATTCCGGGCGCTCAGGGAGTCACGTCAAAAGGACCGCTAACCCCCGCGGTCAGGCTCCCACTGCTTGCTGTCAGCGTATAGCCTTCCCCGGCGAGGTCAATTGCCAGGTCTTGATAAGAGACCATGCCATAGAATGCCTCAATCGTCGTGGTGCCGGACAGGACGGCACCCCCGGCGCCGGTACCGGGCGTGATGGCGATACTGACGGGTTCCGTGCTCTCAATCGTGTTGCCGTAAACGTCCTGGATCTCGACCTCGGGCTGGATGGTAAAGGCGGCGCCCGCCTTCGCCCCGGCGGGCTGCATGGTGAAGGCCACCTTCGAGGGCGGGGCCGGTAGGACTTGGAAGTAGCCGCTCGTCCCCTGGGATAGGCCGCCGCTCGAGGCTGTCAGGCTGTAGGAACTGGACCTTTCAATGTACAACCCGCTGAAAGTGGCGATGCCGTTCAGCGCGTTGACCGTCGTAGTCCCGGCGAGGACGGCGTCGGCGGAGTTCGCTTTCCAGACCACCACGAGGGTAACCGGCAGGCTGGCATCATTTACAAGATTACCGTAGGCATCCTCGATCCTCACCGCCGGCTGGACGCTGAGCATCGACCCGGCTATCGCCGGACCGGGCTGCTTGCCGAATACCAGTTTCGCGGCCGTCCCCGGCTTGACATCGAACGGCTCGCTCGCGACCGTTTCCAGACCCCGGGCCGAGGCCGTCAGGGTGTAGCCGGCGCCGGCCACATCGATAAACAGGTCCCTGAAGGTAACCATGCCGTCCACCGAGTTAATCGTCGTCGGCCCGTACAGTACGGCCCCTTTCCCGCCCGTTCCCGGCGTAATGCTCAGCGTCACCAGCACCTGGGCGCCGGTCGCGGCATCCCCCTCACCGTCAACCACCTTGAGCACCGGCTGGATAAAAGGCGTTCCCGCCGTGGTCCCACCAGGCTGGGTAACGAAGACCAGGCCGGCAGCCGGGCCCGGTTTGGCGGTAGCCGTCGGGCTGGCGCCCGGCCCCGTGCAGGCAACACCCAGCCCGACCACGGCCAGTATGAGAACGGACCATAACCAAATCTTCCTCACTTTACCCCCATACATGCCAGACTCCGAACATTATGATGTGCTTTCGATTGAGCAAAAGACCGCAAGGCGCCATTCCGGCTGGTGTTTCAGATGAATAGATATTACAAGGATTTTCCTGACCTGGGCCGCCCCCCGGCTTACCTTTCGCCTGTAGCTATTTTGTAAGACTTGACAAAATACTGCCTTACGTCTAACATTTTGACACATTCAGGCTTTATCTGTCGAGTCCGCCCCGGAGTTCTGCGCCGGGCATATTTATACCCGCAGGGAGGCCGCCATATGCAAGAAGCAAGCCGGGAGCTGGCCGGATTCTTGGTGTCCACCGGGTTCCAGGACCTGCCTGACGCCGTCGTGTCCAAAACCGTGGAGCTGGTGATTGACCATTTCGGTGTCGCGCTGTTTGGGGCGACCACGCCCTGGGCGCAAAAGGTCACCCGGCTCCTGGCCAGCCAGGGAGGCAAAGCCGAGTGCTCGGTATATGCCGCCGGCTTCAAGACCACCCCGCAAAACGCCGCGCTGGCCAACGGCACGATGGGCCACGCCTTCGAGCTTGAAGATACGTTGAGCACCTTCCATCCCGGGGCCGTGGTTATCCCGGCAGCCCTGGCTGTCGCCGAGCGGGAGCGCTCTTCGGGCAAGGACCTGATAACCGCTGTCGTTCTGGGCTACGAGGTCATGGCTCGAGTCGCCGCGGCTGTCCATGACACCGCGATAACCCGGCGGGGACACCACCCCACCGGAGTCACCGGCTCGTTAGGCGCCGCGGCGGCCGCCGGCAAGCTCCTTAAGCTGGGCGGGGCGGAGCTGGTACCGGCCCTGGGCCTCGCTTCCAATATGACCACGGGCACCATGCAGTTTGCGCAGGAAGGCGCCATGGAGAAGCGGCTCTTCGCCGGCAAGGCCAGCCATGACGGCGTTCTGTCGGCGCTGCTGGCCGCCGAGGGCTATACCGCCGCCGCCAGCTCGATTGACGGCGAATACGGCTTCTGCCGCGCTTTCGACAGCCAGCCTGACCTGCCGGCGCTGACCGGGGACCTCGGCATTAGCTTTCGGATTACCATGACAGAGCTAAAACCGTACGCCTGCTGCCGGCTTATCCACTCCCCCATCGACGCCGCCATCAGCCTGGCGCGAGGGCATGACATCAAGCCCGAGGATATCAGCGAGGTTGTCCTTTACGGCAATCAGAACGCGGTCAGCAGCCAGCACTGTTTCTACGATGTCACCGGCGTGCAGGCGGCGCAGTACAGCATTCCGTACTGTCTCGCCGCGGCGCTTGTCCACCGCAGGATTGACACGGGCAGTTTTAGCGAGGCGGCCTTCCGGGAGCCGGCGACGCTGGCCCTCATGCGGCGCGTTCGGGTAGAATACGACAGCGAAATTGACCCGGCGGGGCAAATGGCGAAGCTTGCCGTCAGGCTCCGGAACGGCGAAAGCTTTGCCGAGACCGTCTATAAAGCCCGGGGTACCCCGGAGCGTCCCTTTTCCGAGGTGGAGCTTACCGAAAAGTTTTACTCGCTGGCGACGGCGACGCTGCCCCGGCCGAAGGCTGATGCGTTATTACGACTCACCCGGACGCTTGCGGAACAGGAAGATATTACCGGGCTAGTCCAGACCCTGAGAGGCTGAGCGAGTAGTAGACGGAAATATATAACTTTAAAGAAAAGGAGAAAACCCTGTTATGAAGTTTGCCAAGCTGTTCGAGCCCTGCAAGATCGGTACCCTCGAGATCGCCAACCGTATCGTTATGCCCCCGATGACGACCAACTTCCCCAAGGACGGCTACGCCACCGACTGCATGATCGATTATTATGAGGAAAGGGCGGCCGGAGGCGCCGGCATGATCGTGGTCGAAGACGCCATCGTCGAGTCACCCCGCGGGCACCATATTATGGAGCCGCTGCTGATAGACGACGACAAGTATCTGCCCCGGCTAAGGCGCCTGGCCAGGACAATCCAGGCCGCCGGGTCTAAGGCGGCGCTCAATATCAGCCACGGAGGCCGGCGCGGCGGCCGGGCGGAAAACGGCCAGCTGTTAGTAACCCGCGGCATGCTGCCGGTAGCGCCCTCCAGCCTCGCGCACCCGGTACCCGGCTACGTGGTGCCTCTGGAGCTCACCGTCGAAGAGATAGAAGAGATACAGGAAAAATACGCCCAGGCCGCCTACAGGGTACGGGACGCCGGCTTTGATCTCCTTTGCCTGCACGGCGCGCACATGTACCTCATCAGCGAGTTCTTATCGCCGCTTTCTAACCAGAGGACGGATGCTTACGGGGGCGATTTTGACCGCCGCATGCGCTTCGTCCTGGAAATCATCGCCAAGGTAAAGAAGAAGATAGGCAGCGACTTCCCGCTGATGATCCGGCTCAACGGTGAAGAGCCGATGGAGGGCGGCCTGAAGCTGGAAGATACCGCAAAAATCGCCCGCAGCCTGCAGGAGGCCGGGGTCGATTGCATAAGTCTCTCCATCGGCGCCAGCGCGGTGCTGCCGCGCCGCGATTTCAAGATGCCGGTGGCCCCGATGCGCTTCCCGCGCGGCTGTAATGTTTACATGGCCGAGGCCGTCAAGAAGGCCGTCTCCGTGCCGGTGATGACCAGCAACCGCATCGTTACCCCCCAGGAGGCCGACGATATATTAGCGCAGAACAGGGCGGACATCATCGGCCTCGGGCGGGCGCTCATCGCCGATAGCTACTGGCCCAGGAAGGCTATCGAAGGGCGGGAGGATGAAATCCGGTGCTGCATCGCCTGCATGCATTGTGTTGGCACCATTTTCACGCGCAATGACCTGAGATGCTCGGTCAACGCCGCCGCCGGCCAGGAAGCCGATTGCAAAATTACCGCGTCGCCGGAGCCCAAGACGGTCTTCGTCGCCGGTGGCGGGCCGGCCGGCATGGAGGCGGCCAGGGTGGCCGCGCTGCGCGGGCACAAGGTGCGGCTCTTCGAAAAAAGTGAGCTGGGCGGACAGTTGAACCTGGCCAGCCTGCCGCCGGGCAAGGCCGAGATGAAGGTCTTCCTCGACTACCTGAAGAAGCAGATGACCGACCTCGGTGTCGCGGTCGAGCGCCGGGACCTCACCGCGGATATGGTCACCCAGGCCAGGCCCGATGCCGTGGTGGTGGCGGCCGGGGCCAGCCCGAAGACGCCGCCCATCAAGGGCATTGACGCGAAAAATGTGGTCACTGCCTGGCAGGTGCTCAGGGGTGACGCCGTAACTAAGGGCAGGGTAGTCGTTCTGGGCGGCGGGCAGGTGGGCGCGGAGACCGCCGAATACCTGGCGGAAAAAGGCAGTCCGGTCACCATCATCGAGATGCTCGAAAGAGTGGCCGATGACATGGAGAACATCAGCCGGCAGCTTCTTATCTACAGCCTGGAGGACAGCGGCGTCAGGATGCTCACCAGGGCCACGGTTAAGGAAATAACCGAATCCGGCGTGATAATCGACCGACGGGGCCGGCAGGAGACCATCGAAGCGGATAGTATCGTTCTCGCCCTGGGCGCGCAGCCCGTCCGGGAGCTGGCCAGCCAGATTGAGAAGGACGGCGCCCGGGTATACCTGGCGGGCGACTGCGCCCGCGTGGGGCGGCTGCCGGACGCGGTAGAGGGGGGCTACAAGGCGGCGCTGAAAATCTGACGGCCTGAATCAGGTCCGGCTCAAGCTGGGAGAAAATCGCGCGGGACGGCGGTTCAGGTGATGGTTTTTGCCGGAACAGCCGTTTCACCCTCGTGTTTCAGGCCGGGTTCGCCAAACATGGCGATATCCCTTATCAGCAGCAGCAGGCTGCCAATGAAAAAGAGCAAGAACGACAGCGGTATGACCAGGTAGAACGGCGCCAGCGGGATCATGACCATGCCTTCTTTGGCCGAGCGATATACCAGGGTAAATATTAGCCCGGTGGTGCTGGCATAAACGACGTATCCCGAAACGAATAATGAGACGAATCCGATAAGGATGTTGGCCGCTTTTCGCATACCCTCCGGCAATCTCTTCTGTATCATCTCGGTTTTTATGTGCCCCGTACCGGGCGCCAGCAGGATATAGGCCAGGGCCATGTAGCCCATGACTATAAGAAGCTCCTCGATAATCTCTTTCTGGACGGGCGTGGCCCTGATTCCGAAGAACCGTATGGTTATAATGTTGAGACCGTCTATCAGCATAATGGCCAGCAAAGTGACCATCGGAACTATCATCAACCAGCGGTTAAACCTGGTGTAGGCCTTGATTAAAGATTCGATACGTGCTCTCGCTGCCATTCCGGCCTCCTCGGCTTCACCTGATGCTGGCGCCGAACGCCCTGTCCGGCAGCCAGGTAGCCAGTTCCGGGAAAAGGATGATAATGACCGCGGACAGGATCAAAACCGCGCAAAAAGGCGCGATTCCTTTGAACGCTTTTATCGGGTCGACCCCGGCAATCGAGGCCACCACGTAGCAGTTAAAACCTACCGGCGGGGTAATGACCGCCATCTCGATCATGATTATGGTGACGATGCCGAGCACTACGGGGTCGACGCCCATGCCCGTCATGACCGGGAAGGCGAAAGGCATGGTAAGAATCAGCAGGGCCACGGCTTCAAGCACCATGCCGCCCAGCAGCCAGACGACCGTCATCACCGCCCAGATGACCGCTATCGAGAGATCGGCCGAGGCGATGCCGTCGATAATCGCTTTGGTTATCCCCGAAAAAGCGACCGCCCGGCCGAACAGGATCCCCCCGATGATGCAGATGAGGATCTTGCCCGTCGTCATGGAAGCGTCAAGGAATGCGTTCGCGATTTTCCTCGCCGGCACGCGGGCGATGAAGTTCCACAGCAGGACCACCATGGTGCCCAGTGCGCCGGCCTCGGAAGGCGTGATCATCCCGGTATAAATAGACGCCAGAATTATTATGGCGGCGATGCCCACCGGCCAGATATTCAGGAGAGACCGGGACCGCTCGCCCCACGGCGCCGGTCGCCCATGTTATTTGATTATCGAGTACTTCAGGTTTTCAGGATGACCACGGAGCAGGCCCCGTTCAGGCCGGCTACCGTACCGCCGGATACATGCCCCAGGGCTGCCGTGGCGCCGGGCACCTGACGCTCGCCCGCCTCGCCCCGCAGGTGCCAGGTAAGCTCGCATATCTGCGCCACGCCGGTCGCGCCGACCGGGTGTCCTTTGGAGAGCAGTCCGCCGCTGGGGTTGACGGGGAACTTGCCGCCCAGGCTCCATTTGCCCTCTTCGAGATGATGGCAGTACTCGCCGCGCTCGCAGAAGCCCAGGCTTTCGCAGCGTGTCACCTCGGCGATGGTAAAGCAGTCGTGCACCTCGGCGAAGGCCAGGTCTTCCGGCCCGAGCGCGGCCATCTCGTAGGCCTGCTGCGCCGCCCGCCTTTCCAGGTCGTTAAAGGTCATGTCTTCCTGTTGCAGATAGGTCAGCGAGGTCAGGGCTGAGGCCGCCACGTAGACCGGTCTGGTGGTCAGTCTCCGGGCGACCTCCTCGGAGCACAGCACGGCGGCGGCCCCGCCGTCGGAAATCGGGCACATGTGCAGCGTCCGCAGCGGCTCGGCGATCATGTCCGACTGCTGTATCTCCTGGACGGTGAACTTCTTCTGGAACTGGGAATAGGGGTCGAGACAGCCGTTGGCGTGGTTCTTGACGGAAACGAGGGCAAGCTGCTCGATTGTCGTGCCGTACTGGGCCATGTGCCGCACCGCCCGGGACGCCCACCATCCCGGCGGGTGCAGGCCGGCCAGACCGTTGATGTTCAACCCCTGCCGGGTAAGCGGCGCATGGCCGGCGCCGGTAAGCTTCTCCACCCCCAGGGCCAGGGCGATATCGTACAGGCCGGAGCCGACGGCCATCCAGGCTTCGCGGAAGGCGCAGGCGCCGCTGGCGCAGGCCGCTTCGGTGCGCGTGATGGGTATCTTGTGTATGCCGACGTCCTTGAGTATCTCCTGTCCGAGGCAGCTATTGTGCCCGGTAACCCGGTGCTCGGTCAGGTTGCCGACATAGGCGATCTGGATATCGGCGGGCTGCAGGCCGGCGTCTTTCAGCGCCCGCAGGCTAGCTACAGCACCCAGCTCCTCCACCGTCTTCTCGGGAAACCTCCCGAATACGGTCATCCCCACCCCGGCGACAACGACTTTCCTCATGGCCGGATACCTCTTTTATTTCTATTGCTGCCTTGCCGGCAGCGGTTTCCGCCGCCGGTTTGAAGAAATACCCGATGACGGGATTGCCCGTTTTGTCCTGGCCCACGGTCTCGACGCCGATCTCCATCAAAAGGTCTACCCGCAGGAGGTCGGGTTCCCATTCCTTCAAGCGGGCCAGCACCCTGACACCCTCCGGCAGGTCGATGTAGCCGAAGGCGTAGGGTACAGTGAAGCCGGGGGGCGCCAGGAACTCCCGCCGGGTGATGCTGTAGGAGTACAGCCGGCCCTGCCGGCTCAGGGGTACCTCCCGCAGGGTATCATCCCGGAAGCACGTCGTGCAGATGAACCTTTGCGGGAAGTAGACATTCCCGCAGGCCTCACATTTGTTACCCAAAAGGTAATAGCTCCCGTCCGTCCCCTCCGGGATTTTGAGCACCCGTTTGTCGAATGAGACGGGCTTCCCGGCCGGGTCTTTTACGTCCTGCGTCATAACCACCCCCTCCGGGGTCGCTTCATTAATGCGCGCCCTATTTTTTCAGCGACTGCCCTTCTTCCACGGTCGTCGGGAACTTCACGGCGTCTTCCAGCAGCCACTTCTCGTAGTGGGTGCGGGGCATGATGACCGCGAAGTGACGGAAGGGAACATCGGATATAACCTTGAACCGGGCGTAGGTGCCCTTCAGTATCATATAGCTGTCGCCCTCGCTCAGGACCACCGTCCTTACCCTGGAGTGCGACGGCGGGAGGGAATAGGTAACCTCGGCCTTGCCGGAGATGACCAGCTGGGCCTCGTCATGATGGAAGGCCCACCTCATCTCCGTTCCGGGCAGAAAGTCTTCCAGGCCGATGGTCCCGGCGGGGTCGGCGACCAGCCGGCGGATCCTGATCTTTTCCTTCTCGCCCACCAGCGGGCTGCCCAGCTCGATAACCGGCATCTTGTCCATCTCGGCGACCGCGGTCTGAAGGGGTGTCTTGCTGATGATCATCGTTGACCTCCTTATCTAATCTGAGATCCCTCCTGGTCAGGTGAAATCCCGGACAATAACCCGGCGAGGTCGGCGAAAACCGGCGAAATTTGACTTGGAGTTAATATTAGCAGATAAAATTTACCACCGCAACCGGTTGACAAAACCCGGCGTCATTACTAGACTTGGTATCGTCCCGCTATAAAGACCCGGCCAAAGGAGGGCAGATGTGAGCCAGGACTATTTCATCGTGGACTGCCATGTACACCTCTACCGCACCGAGCGCCAGGGCTGGATGGGGCGCGCCATCAACAACCGTTTCGATAAAGGGGGCACGCTGGAGCAGCTTTTACGCTACATGGACGAGGGCGGCGTCGCCCAGAGCTGGGTCATCAACGCCTGGCCGACCAAGGGGCTTATCCAGGCGGGCGAAGCCCGGATACCGAAAGAGCTAAAGGGCAGCGCGCTCGAGGAAGCCCGGCAGCAGGTCAGCGACGACGTCAAGGCCCGGCTGGAGCGCGCTAACGAATGGCTTTGCTCGACGGCTGCCCTGGCCCCGGGACGGGTAGCGCCGTTCATCGGGCTCGATCCCTACTGGGGCGCGGACTGGATGGTCCGTGAGATTGAAGACAAGCACCGGAAAGGGGCGAAGGGTGTCAAGCTCATACCGACCTGGGGCGAGTTCTACCCCAACGACCGCGCCATGTGGCCGGCGTACGCCCGGATGGTGGAGCTGGGCATGGTTATCCTGAGCCACTGCGGCGGCTCGTCGACCCTTTTCAAGGTTGCCTTTACCGACTGCGCCCTGCCCAAGTTCTGGGACGAGCCGCTCCGGGAGTTCCCCAAACTGAACGTGGTGCTGGCCCACACCGGCTACTACCGCTCGCTTGGCTACGGCACCGTGGAGCACCGGGAAAAGCTGGAGCTGACAAAGAAGTACCCCAACGTCTACTTCGACCTTTCCCAGAACAACGAGTTCGGTTACGGCCAGTTCCAGGAGAACATGGTCCGCGCGCTCGGTGTGGAGAAGGTGGTCTGGGCTTCGGACTGGCACGCCCACCGCGCCCTTATGGGGCTCGAAGGCCTGAAAAAAGCGAATCTTAGCGAGGCCGAGAAGCGGCTGGTGCTGGGCGAGAACGCCCGCCGCCTGGTAAAAGCCTAGCGGAGCGAGGAAAGATATGAAATCACCGCAGGAGCTCCATGATATCGCCGTCCAGAAGATTGCCGGTGACCTGTTTACCTTCCCCGGCGCCGAGTTCACCCCGGGTTTCTTTCACCCCGCCTGGATAACCTACACCAATGTCCCCGCCCGTCAGATGCCCGTCGAGCACAAGTGGGAGGGCAAGATCTACCCGGACCTCGTTATCGCGGACACGGCGCGGGGCAACGTCCCCGTGGTCATCGGCGAGGTCGAGACGCGGGAAAGCCTGAACTTGGAGGAGTCCATCCAGATGAAGTGGCGGCCGGACATGGACGAGTGCGCCATCCTGTACGTTTTCGTCCCCGAGGGCTGCGGCCGCGACGCCGCGGTCATGGTGCTGGACGCCAGGGTGATCTTCCCCACCGCTCTCTTTACCTATGGGTTTGATGACGCCGGCAACCTGCGCCTGACGCCGGTATAGTATCGAGCACATCGCTACGTCCGGAACGCAATGCGGGACCCGCGACTATTCGGTTGTGAACGGTTTCCTCAATTAACCGTTGTGTCTTCCTGAGGATACGAAGTACCCCAAGGGTCCGGATTTCCGGGATCAGGCGGATGCTTTCGCTGCGCTCAGTATGACATTTTACAGACAGCCTTTTAGGGGGATTGGTTTGGAATCGACCTAAAACGTCTATTTTCGTAGTGGTGAACATCTAGTTAGCGTTATCCAGAACTCTGGCGTTAGCCTCCGTCTCGCGAATAGGAAATTCCGGGGGGATCCGCCGCGAATTAGGTAAACCTACGTATCCCTCGGGCTTTTGGGGCATTATATAATTTCATTAGCAGGAGGTTCTATGACCCAGGAAAAGATCGTCCGGGCGCTCGAGACGGCGCTGCGCATGGAGATCGACGGCAAGGACTTCTACCTGAAGATGGCGTCGCTGCGCCATGGCTCGCCGGGGCAGGAGCTTTTCGAGGCCCTGTCCGCCGAGGAAGACCTGCATATCCTGGCCTTCACGCAAATCTACGAGTCCATCAGGAAAAGGAAGGAGTGGCCCACGCTCGATTTTCGGCCCGAAGGCGGCGGCCATGCCCTGCGCTCCCTGTTTGCCCGGGCGGCCGAGTCCCTGCCCGCGGGTGCTAAAGGAACGCCGTCCGAACTCGAAGATATCCAGACGGCGGTGCGCATGGAGAGCGATTCCTATGATTTTTACGAGCACCAGGCGAAACACGCCGCCGCTGACGAGGAGAGGAACTTCTTCCGCGCCCTGGCCGCCCAGGAACGGCAGCACCAGCTCGTCTTGCTCGACCTGTACGAGTTCCTGAAGGACCCCGCCGCCTGGTTCGTAGCTCACGAGCGACCTTCCCTGGATGCCGGAATCTGACAGGGAGTAAATAGATGTTTCAGACGCCCCTGGCCGCGCAGGTCATCTTTGTCCTGGGTATCCTGAACCTGGCATTGGCCTTGCTCATCGTCGTGTCATGCCGCTGCATCCCTGTCTGGCGGCTTACCCGGCGCCTGAACCTGATGAACAAGCCGTCCTACAAGTCGTTCTACAAGTACCACTGCTACCTGTGGTGGGTGTTCTGGCCGTCAGTTACCGTCCACGTTATATTCGCGGTAGGCCGGCTCGGCTTCCCGTTCTGAACGAGGCGATGGTGATTTTCGAGCGCATCAAATCGGCGGGCATCGCGCACAACTCCTACCTCATCGGCGCGGGAGGCGCGGCCGCGGTTATCGACCCGCGCCGGGACTGCCAGGTCTATCTCGAAATCGCCCGGCAAAAAGAGCTGAAAATCCGGTTTGTCCTGGAAACACACCGTAACGAGGACTACCTCATCGGCTCGGGTGAGCTAAGCGACCTGACCGGCGTGGCCGTCTACCACGGCCCCCGCGACGACTGGGGTTACGGGAGCACCCTTAAAGGCGGGGAGGAATTTCACCTGGGCAAGCTGCGGGTCACCGCCCTGCCCACGCCCGGGCACACGCCGGAAAGCCTGACCTACGCCGTAACCGACCTGTCTTCCGGCGAGGCAACGGTCGCGGTGTTCAGCGGCGACGCGCTTTTCGTGGGGGATACCGGGCGCGTCGACCTGTTCGGCGCCGGGGAAGCCCCCCGGCTGGCGGATAGCCTGTGGCACAGTCTGACGGAGAAGATACTGCCCCTGGGCGACGGCGCCATTCTGTTCCCGGCCCACGGCGCCGGCTCGCTGTGCGGCGTGAAGATTGCCGACCGTGACGACAGCACGCTGGGACTGGAGAAAGCGCAGAACCCGGTTCTGAGCATGAGCCAGGAAGAGTTCATCAGGCACAAGCTCGGCGAGCACGCGGTGCGGCCGCCCTACTTCGCCCGGATGCATGAGTACAACACGGCGGGGCCGCCCCGGCTGGGGCGCCTGCCGTCCCCCGCCGCCCTCAAGCCCGGCGACTTCCGGGAACGGATGGACTCAGGAGCGCTGCTTATCGATACCAGGGAGCCTTCGGCCTTTGGCGCTCACATCCCGGGAGCTTACAGCATCTGGCTGGACGGCCTGCCGCAGTTCGCCGGCTGGGTGCTGCCCTACGACCGGCCGCTGCTCCTGGTGCTGGAGAGCCCCGAGCACCTCGACAGCGCGCTGCGCTACCTGGTCCGGATTGGCTACGACAACATCGCCGGCTACCTCAAAGGCGGCCTCGAAGGGTGGTACAACGCCGGCTACCCCCTGGACACGCTTCACCTGCTCTCCGTCTATGAGCTTAAACGGATGCTTGACCGCGGCGAGGCGCTGTTCCTGCTCGATGTGCGGTCGGCGGGCGAGTTCACCTCCAGCCGGATTGACGGGGCGGTCAATATCTACGTGGGACACCTCCGGGACCGGCTGGCGGAGGTGCCGGGAGACCGGCCGGTGGTCGTCTACTGCAACGTGGGCCGGCGCGCCAGCCTGGCGTCAAGCCTGCTCCTCAAAGCCGGGTACGGGCCGGTGTACAACGTCCTGGGCAGCATGACGGCCTGGGAGGCCGCTGGCTTCCCGGTACAAAGGGGATGAAATGGACCTGTTAGCGATAGCCATCGAGATGGAAAAACGGGGCGCGGCATTCTACGACGTCATGAGCCGCTCGAGTCCCCCGGAGGCCGGTCACGTCTTCCGGCACCTGGTGGAGATGGAGCGCGCCCACATTCAGACGTTTGAAAATTTGCGCCCTGAGATTGCTGCGGATATCGAGGGAGACCCGGAATTCGTTATGGCCCTGATGGAGAGCATGGTCTTCCCGGAAATAAGCCTGACCGGAGAAACGGCCCTGGCGGCCGGGAACTACGAAAAGTCGCTGGAGCTGGCTATTGGCCTCGAAAAAGACTCGATATTGTTCTATTATGAGCTTAAAGGCCTGCAACCGTCGGGCCTGACCCGCGCTCTGGACAGGATTATCGGCGAGGAGAAGGCCCACCTGAGCCAACTCCTCGAACTGCAGACAGCCGCGAGGAGGCGCTAATGAACCAACCTGAGTATATCCTGAAAAACTACCGGACTATCGCCGTGGTGGGCCTGTCTCCGGACCCCTCCCGGCCCAGCTTCGGGGTAGCCAGCTACATGGCCAGGCACGGCTACCGCATCATCCCGGTGAATCCCCGGGAAAAGGAGATACTGGGACTGCCCTGCTATCCCGACCTCGCCGCCATCCCCGGAGATATCGAGGTGGTCGATATCTTCCGCCGCTCGGAGGACGTCGGCCCCATAGTCGATGAGGCGGTCAGGCTCAAGGCCAAGGCGGTCTGGATGCAGCTCGGCGTCGTCAACGAACCGGCGGCCGTCCGGGCCCGGGAAGCCGGCCTGCTGGTCGTGATGGACCGCTGCATGATGCAGGAGCACGTGCACTTGAGGTAGCTCGATGGAAGACGTATTTTCGCTGAACCAGGTGCTGGAAAAGAGCCTCTGGCGAGAGGTGGAGTCACAGCTCCTGTACATCAACCTGCGGATGATAGCCGGGACCGCCGCCGCCCGCGAGACATTCCGGGAACTGGTGGACCAGGAGCTGGGGCACCAGACGCTGCTCGAAAGGCACCTGCTCGGTGAGTTGGGAGACTTGCCCGGCGCCGGTAAGGTCATCGACCTCAAAATCGTCGAGGGACTGAACCAGCCCGAGATAAGGCGGGACATGCCGATGAAGGACATCTTCCTGCTGGCCGCCCAGCGGGAAAAGCTCGCCCACGAGTTTTACCTGGGCCTGGCCGCCGTCTACCGCGGCGAAGCCAGGCGGCTCCTAGAAGGCCTGGCCGGGCAGGAGCTGGCCCACAAGCAGAGGCTGGAGCTATTATACAGCGAAACGGCCTTTCCCCAGACCGATGGCGGCTGATGGGACATAACCTGGAGCATACCTTCGGGCCGGCGGACTTCCTGGTAGAACATTTTACCCTGCTGCCCCCGGGACGCGTCCTCGACGTGGCGATGGGCAACGGGTGCAACGCCGTCTTCCTCGCGGCGCGGGGCTTTGAGGTGGAGGGCGTAGACCGGTCGGCGGAAGCCGTGGCGACCGCCCTGAAGATGGCGGCGGAAAAAGGCGTGCGTATCACGGCGACCGTTGCCGACCTCGAAGCCGGCTACGTGATACCGGATGAAGCCTACGACGGCATCGTCTGCTTCAACTACCTGCAGCGCTCCCTCATTCCCTCGATTAAAACCGGCCTGCGGCGCGGCGGGGTGGTTATTTACGAGACCTTTATCACCGACCAGGCCCGGTTCGGGAAGCCCCGGAACCCGGACTACCTGCTGCAACACAACGAGCTGCTCCGTTTCTTTCATGATTTCCGCTGCCTTCGCTACCGGGAAGGCGTTTTCGAAAATGGACTTGCCGCTAAAAAAGCCATCGCCAGTATCGTGGCGGAGAAGGTTTGATTATGTACGAGAACATCCTGGTACCGCTGGACGGCTCCGCGCTGGCCGAATGCGTCCTGCCCCAC
The DNA here is from genome assembly GCA_016190585.1 of Chloroflexota bacterium. The sequence continues at coordinate 17,071 of JACPQH010000061.1, forward strand.
GTGGAGGAGCTTGGCCGGGGGTGCCGCGTCAACCGGCTCACGCTGGCGCGGGTGGTCGACCTGCCGGGGATACCCATCGTGGCCGAGACCGGCAGCATTCCGATGCAGGAGAAACTCGAACTCGCCCGCGAGCAATTTGAAGCCGACCTGAAGCGCGAGGCGCAGGAGTACCTTGACAGCGTGGCCGCGCGCCTGAAAGTTAACACGGCCGTGACGCCCGTGGTGCTTGCCGGCCGGCCGGAAACCTGCCTGCTGGAGTACGCGCAGAGCAGCGGTGTCGACCTCATCATCATCGCCAGCCACGGCCGCTCCGGGATAAGCCGCTGGGTGTGGGGCAGCGTGGCCGACCGCTTACTGCGAGCCTCCCCGGCACCGGTGTTCATGGTGCGCTCGCCGGGGTGCGCGCTAGCCTGATGTCCCGGGCCGACATTATTATAATCGGCGCGGGCGTTGTTGGGTTGGCCGTAGCCCACAGCATCGCCCGCGATGACCGGGCAGTCTTCGTCCTGGAGAAGAACGCGGGCTTGGGCCAGGAGACCAGCAGCCGTCACTCGGGCGTCATCCACTCCGGCATCTACTACCCGCCGGGCTCTCTAAAGGCCAGCCTGTGCCTCGAAGGCAACCGGATGCTCTATGCCCTCTGCGAGAAGCACGGCATCGGCCACCGGCGGCTGGGCAAGATTATCGCGGCGGCTCACCCGGCGGAGCTCGGCGAACTGGACAGGCTCCAGGAAAGAGGCGGCCGGAACGGTGTGGCGGGTTTGCGCCGGCTTTCCCGCGCCGAGCTTAAAAAGCTTGAGCCCGAGGTCGCCGGCCTGGAGGCGCTCCTGCTGCCCTCCACCGGCATCGTTGACGCCCCTGCCCTGATGCGATTCTTCGCCGCCTCGGCGCGGGGCCGCGGGACCCAGATACTCTGCCGCTCGGAGGTCACGGCAATAACGAAGCAGGCCGCGGGCTACCGGGTCGCCGTCAGGACGCCGACCGAGCAATATTATGTCAATGCCAGGACGGTTGTCAACTGCGCCGGACTGCACAGCGCGGCGGTAGCCGGATTGGCGGGGATGGATGTCGCCGCCGCCGGCTACGAGATGGCCTACTTCAAGGGAGAATACTTCAGCATCGCCCGGGAAAGGAGCAAGCTGGTGCGGCGCCTGGTCTACCCGGTGCCGCCGTCGAGCCTGGAAGGAGTCGGCATCCACATCACCCTTGACCTGGAAGGGCGCATGCGGCTCGGGCCCAACGCCTTTCCCGTACAATCGCTCGACTACTCGGTCGACGTCGGCCATAAGAGACAGTTCTACGAGTCCGCCCGGAAACTGCTGCCCGCCCTCGAAATCGACGACCTGGAGCCGGATACGGCCGGCATCCGCCCCAGGCTGAAGGGGAGCGAGAGCCGGATAATGGACTTCGTCATCCGCGAAGAGAGCGGCCGGGGACTGCCCGGCTTCATCAACCTCGTCGGCATCGAATCGCCGGGCCTGACATCATCGCCGGCTATCGGTGAGTATGTGGCTGGTCTGCTGCGGGAGACTGAAAGGTAGCGAGCCGGCCGCTTTTCACGAAAGGCATGATGCTCTTTCGCGTCAACAGCCATCCGCCGAACCAGAGGAGAATAACTAACCCCGCGAGTTCGGACGCCCATACGAAGGTGTTGTTGAATAAGCCCACGATCATGTGGCTTATCCAGTGGTCGACCACTATCTTGTCGAAGCCCCAACCGTAGAGGGGGAAGAAGAAGGTGCGCGGGGCCAGCCAGATCTGGTCGAAGACCAGGTGGGTAAGCGTGCCGAAAGCCAGGGCCAGCAGCCAGGTCCGGCGCGACCGGCGGTAGAGCCAGATCCCGGGGGCGGCCAGCAGTATCAGGAACAGCAGCGTGTGGGAGAAGATGCGGCCGTCGCTGAAGAAGTCCCGGAACAGGAAAAGCCCCACCGGCTTGTCAATGATGTCCGGCAGCAGCGAACCCACCATCAGCAGGCGAATATCCATGAACTCAGCCAGGGCGCCGAACCAGGAGCGCCGCGGTGTATCACCTTTACGACGGGCTTCCATGACGCCCGCAAGCGCAACGGCGGCCCCGAGAGTTAATCCGACGTGTCCAAAGACCAGCATACCTACAGCTCCCTGGTAAAGAAGTCGGTCACGAGCGGGCTGAGGCTCGACTCAAACCCCCGCCAGAAGTGGTCGGCCCCTTTGACCACCTGGATCTCCTTGGGTTCCAACAGAGCGACCGCCAGCTCCAGGAAACCATCGGGCGCCGCGAAATGATCGGCGCTGCCGGAAACGAGCAGCTTGGGCTTGGGGCAGTTCTTCAGGCCCGGCGACCCGTAGACCTCGAGGCCGGCCGAGATAAAGGCGAACGATTTCACGCGCCGGTCGTCCACTGCGGCCGGCAGGGCGAACCCCGCGCCGGCGGAGTAACCCGCCAGTCCTACTCGCTCGGGGTCGATATCCGCCACGCCGCCGATGAAGGCCAGGGCGGCGAGAACATCGCCCTGCTCTCCCTTACCGCCGTCGTATTCGCCTTCGCTCCCCCCGACCCCGCGGAAATTGAACTTGAAAGCGGCAATGCCGGCGCCCAGGAGACCGTCCGCCAGGCTGTTGATGACGTTGTTGTCCATGCTGCCGCCGTAGAGGGGGTGGGGGTGGCACAGGACCACGGCGGCGCGGGGGCAATCACCCGGAGGCACGGCCAACCGGCCTTCCAGCGCGAGTTCCCCTGATTTAAAGCTGACTTCTTTACCTTCGGTATTCATAAATCCAGTTTACCAGGTTATATCCACGTAGTGGAAACCCTCGGCCAGGGCGAAGGTTTCTCCCTGGGCGAGCTGCGCGGCGCGCTCCCTGAGCCACCCCTGTATTCGCTCGAAGTCCTCTCCTACCTGGCTCCGGTGGCAGCGCAGGGCGGCCATCTTGATATCGAAAGTGTCCGAGATATCCGAGCGGTAATTGACGTCATCCAGCGACCACATATAGATTTCCTTCACCCGGTGCGGCTCGTAGCCCTGCTCCAGCAGGTCGGGATACGCCAGGTGGTCGCGCGCGAAGGGGTAGACAGCGTCCAGCACCACCTGACCGGCGATACGGTGGTCGCGGTGCCAGATGTAGCGGCGGTAAGGGTCCGGCCCGAGCACCACCTGGGGTCGGAAGACGCGTATCTGCCGGACGATATCCTTCCGGAAGCCGTGGGTATCTTCCAGCCCCTGGTCGGGGTAGCGCAGGAAGACCACTTCCCTCACCCCGAGCTCCCGGGCGGCGGCAAGCTGCTCCTTCTCGCGGACGGCCACCAGGTCCTCCGGCTTCACGGTGCGGTCGCTGGTGCCCTTGTCGCCTTTGGTGCAAACGACGTAAATGACTTCTTTGCCCTCGCGCGTCCAGCGGGCGACCGTGCCCGCGGCGGCGAACTCGGCGTCATCCGCGTGGGGACAGACTACCAGGGCATAAACCTCTTTCGTTTCCAAGCCGCTCTCCTTTTACCCCGCGCGGTAACCGCTTACCAGGCTGTCAAACTCATCGATGATCCTCTCGGCGGTATAGGCCCAGCCGAAGCGGGCGACCGACCGCCTAATCAGGTCAGGCCCGGCCGCCGTCGAAGGCCTGGCAAGCACCCGGCCGATCTTCACGGCCAGGCGGCGCGGGGAGTTATCCCTGAGGATATAGCCGGTCTCGCCCGGCCGGACAATGTCCTTCATGCCGCCGACGTCGGTGGCGACAACCGGCGTGCCGCAAGCTAGCGATTCCAGGGCGACCAGGCCGAAGCTCTCGTAATAGGAAGGAACGACGCAGACGTCGGCGGCGCTGTAGAATAGCGGCAAGCGCGACTGCTCGACCAGGCCGAGAAACTCGACCCGGTTCCCCAGGCCGAGCTTCTGTACCAGGGCCTGCAGCCGTTCGATTTCGCTGCGGCTGGCCTCGTCGCCGCCGACAATGATCGTCCTGAGCTCCGGGCTCTTGATATAGGGCAGGGACATCAGTAGTTTGTCCACACCCTTGAGTGGCTCAATCCTGCCCACGAACAGCGCGATGCGCTTCGTCCGGTCCAGCCCGAGCTGCTCTTTCGCCCATATCTTGTCGCGCGGCTGGAACACGTTCAGGTTCACGCCGCAGGGTATAACGCTGACCATCTCGGGGCAGGCCCCGTAGTGGTGGGCCAGGTCGCCCCGCTCCCGCTCTGTCGGCGCGATAATGCGGTGACAGCACCCCGTCAGGTACTTCTCTGTCTCCAGCCGCAGCTCCGGCTCTTCCTGGCCGATACCGAGGGCATTCTTGATGGCGCCGACGGTGTGGAACATGATGACGTGAGGGATATTCCACCATCCCTGCACGAACCGGCCGACCCAGCCAGACAGCCAGTAATGGCTGAAGATGATGTCGTACCGCAGGCCGTTCTCCCGCCGGAAACGCTCTATCTCGCAGGTGAAGTCGGGCAGGTAGACGTACAAAGCGAGCTTGTCGATGTGGCCTTCGCCTCCCGCCTGGAGATGTATCAGGCGCGCGTTCTCGCCCAGGCTCATTACGGTCTCGTGCTCCGGGTTATGCGCCCGGGTAAAAACATCGACCTGGTGCCCGCGCTTCCCGAGCTCCCGCGCCAGCTCGATAATATAAACGCTCATCCCGCCGGTGTCCCTAGTGCCCAGCCGCCCCAATGGGCAGCTATGCACGCTGAGCATGGCGATTCGCATGGGGTACCCCGGGGTCATGGGTTTACCAGGCCGATGCGGCAACTGTAAAGCGGCACTTCTTGCCCGCCGAGCAGGAATTTGTATTTTTCCCCACCTTTCATGAAATCGAACCCCTGCCTCCCCTTCTCGATGCTGTCCTTGATGCACAGGAACTTGGAAAGTATGCCGATGCTCAGGTAATCGTACCTGATGTCATAGCAGCTATTGTAGAGATAGATTTTTTGCTTGTAATCAAAATATAAAACCATAGCGGTCGGCTTCGAGTCAAGCTCCAGCACGCCGACTTCCAGCAGGCCGGCGCGGGACATCGCCCGCGTCATGTCGCGGAAGAACGACTTCATCTGTTCTGTCAGAAAAATGGCTTTATCGCTCCGGCTGCCGGAAAAGAACTGAAAAAATGTGTCCATCAGGCCGTCGATTCCGGCGGGGTCTTTTACGGCGCGGTATTCCGCCCGTCCCATCTCCCGGAGCCGCCGCAGCTTGCGTCTCAGCTCGTGACGCTGCTTGGGGCTGAGCATTTCCAGGTAGCCGTCCCAGCTCGGCGGCAGAGTTATCTCCAGGGACCGGGCGCTGACCTCACTGGCGACGGTGTTTCCCCTGTCACGGGCCAGGTCCATCAGCTTGAGCATGACGCTGGACTCCGGCCTGACGTGCTCGAGAAGCAGCTCTTTGATTCCCGCACCGGCAAGGTGCCCGAGCAGCGCGGTAAAGAACTCGCTCTCTTTCCCGGGCATGACAATGAAATCCATGTAATCGCAGACATCGGGGCAGCCGGAGAAAAAGGCCGTGCCGTCGCGCAGTTTCAGCGGCGCAATTCCGATGATGTCTTCCCCGCTCCTTACCGACAGAAGGTACCGCCGGGCATCCGGCTGGAAATGCCGCCACCAGACCTCTATCCAGCCCGGCAGGATGAAGACAGGCTCCCATCGCAGGTCTCCCGGGTTCCGCCAGATGCGTGTTAAGCTCTCGAAGCTCTCCTCGGTTATTGTCCAGCCCATACCCAGAAGTTTATCATAAAACAGTTTGGCGTTTCAGGTGACGACCTCACCGGGATTCGTTGCAAGTCTGACAGCAACCAGGATTGAGTAATAAGCCTCCGGAAGCACCATGAGGCGCCGGCTTTACCGGTATTGCCGGATAGCATATAATAGAACACGGCTGAGAGTGAGGGCTCTCAGTTTTTTTAAGATGCCGTCCAGACTTGACAAGATAACCGGGTCCCGCCGCGAAAAACTGGAGAAGCTCCGCGAGCTGGGGATCGATCCCTACCCGCCGCGCTACCGCCGTACCCACACGGCGCGGCAGGCGGTCGATCTCCTACAGCAACAGGAGGCTTCCGGCACGGCCGCCGACCTCACGGTAGGTGTCGCCGGGCGCGTCACGGCCATCCGCTCCATGGGCAAGATATCGTTCCTGGACCTGCTGGACAGCTCCGGTAAAATACAGCTCCTCTGCCGCAGCAATCTCAACCCGGTGTTCGAGGAAATCGATATCGGCGATATCGCCGGGGCCGCCGGCAAGGTCGTCCGTACCCGCACCGGCGAACCTACCGTCGACGTCGCCGAGCTGACTATCCTGGCGAAATCCCTGCAGCCGCTGCCCGAGAAATGGCACGGCCTAGTTGACATCGACACCCGCCACCGCCAGCGCTATCTCGACCTCATCGCCAATCCGGAGGCCAGGGAGGTCTTCAAGACGCGCAGCCGGACGATCACCGCCGTCCGCGGCTTCCTTGACCGCCGGGGCTTTCTGGAGGTTGAAACGCCGGTATTACAGCCACTGGCCGGGGGGGCCACGGCCCGGCCCTTCATCACCCACCACAACACGCTCGACCAGGACTTCTACCTGAGAATCGCCCTGGAGCTTTACCTGAAGCGGCTTGTCGTCGGCGGGTTGGACAAGGTCTACGAGCTGGGCCGCACCTTCCGCAACGAGGGCGTCTCCACCCGGCACAACCCCGAGTTTACCATGATGGAAAGCTACGAGGCCTACGCCGACTACCATGACGTCATGGAAATGACCGAATCCCTGGTTAGCGAGGTGGCGGCCGAGGTGCTGGGCACGACCGTCATAAAGTACGCGGGCAGCTCGATTGACCTGAAGCCGCCCTGGCGGCGCCTCGACCTGCGCGCGATTGTCCTGGAAAAGAGCGGCATCGATTTCCGGCGGTACCCTGATGCCGACGCGCTGCGCGAGAAAATGCGGGGCCTCGGCATGGAGGCCGGCCCCGATAGGAACTGGGCCAAGCTGGTTGACGACCTCGTCTCCGAATGTGTCGAGCCCCATCTCATCCAGCCGACCTTCCTGACGGACTACCCCCTGGCCATGTCGCCCCTGGCCAAGCAAAAACGCGGCGACCCGGACACGGTCGAACGTTTCGAGGCCTTTATCGGCGGGATGGAGGTCGCTAACGCTTTCACCGAGCTGAACAATCCCCTGGAGCAGCGCCAGCGTTTCCTCCTTCAGCAGCGGGAGCGCGGCATGGAAGGCGAGCCTACCGACATCGATGAGGACTTCATCACGGCGCTGGAGTACGGTATGCCGCCCACGGGCGGCCTGGGGGTCGGCATCGACCGCCTCGTGATGCTGCTGACCGGCCAGCCGTCCATCCGCGAGGTGATCCTCTTCCCGCAGCTCAGGGAAAAACCCTGATTTTACCCCGGTTGAAAGGAGAATACGATGCTCGACCTGAAATTCATCCGGGAAAATCCCGATACCGTCCGCCGGGCCCTGCTGGACCGCCAGGACGCCGCTCCGGTGGACGAAATCCTCTCCCTTGACAGCGACCGGCGAGAGAAGATGCTCCAGCTAGAAGAGCTGCGTCACCGGCGCAAGGAGACCTCCCGCGAGCGCCAGGAGGCTGCCAGCGAAGGGCGCGACCTGCGCCTGATGATACGCGCCCTGGAAGACGGTGTCAAGCAGAATGACGACCGGCTCAAAGACCTGCTCCTCCAGATACCCAACATCCCCCATCCCAGCGTGCCGGTGGGCAAGGGCAGCGAGGACAACATCGTCGTCCGGACATGGGGCGAGCCGCGCCGTTTCGACTTCGAACCCCTGCCGCACTGGAAGCTGGGGGAAGCGCTCGGTATCATGGACTTCGAGCGGGGCGTCAGGCTGTCGGGCACCCGCTTTTATATTCTCAAGGGACCGGGCGCCCGCCTGCAGAGGGCGCTCATCTGGTTCATGCTTGACCAGCATACCTCAGAGCACGGCTACCGGGAAATCTACCCGCCCTACATGGTCAAAAGAGAGAGCATGATCGCCTCGGGCAACCTGCCCAAGTTCGCCGATAACCTGTACCACGACGCCGAGGAGGACTACTGGTTCGTGCCGACTGCCGAGGTCCCGCTTACCAGCCTGCACCGCGACGAAATCCTGCCCGCCGAGAGCCTGCCGCTCTACTACGTGGCCTACACCGCCTGCTTCCGGCGGGAGAAAATGTCGGCCGGGAAGGACACGCGCGGCATCAAGCGCGGCCACCAGTTCGACAAGGTGGAGCTTTACAAGTTCACCGAGCCGGCAACCTCCTACGAGGAGCTGGAGAAGCTGACCCGGGACGCCGAGGAGGTCTGCCAGAAGCTCGGGCTGCCCCACCGGGTCGTCCAGCTCTGCACGGCCGAGCTCGGCTTCGCCTCGAGCAAGTCCTATGACATCGAGGTCTGGGCGCCCGGCTACGCCGAGTGGCTCGAGGTAAGCTCCTGCTCGGACTGCAGCGATTTCCAGGCGAGACGCGCCAATATCCGCTACCGCCCCGCCCCCGACGCCAGGCCCCAGTTCGTCCACACCCTCAACGGCTCGGGGCTGGCCCTGCCGCGGATACTCATCTCCGTGATGGAGAACTACCAGCAGGCGGACGGCAGTATCGCCGTGCCTGACGTCCTCCAGGATTTTGTCGGGACGAAGGTGATAAGGCCAGACGCGAAATAGCCGGCAAAGGGCGGAGGATGAGGAAGCACTTTGGTTCCGGGTATAAGGAAAGATACAAGGAGGTAAAGAACATGGCCGAGGGTTATGACATCGTTATCAAGGTAATTTCCCAGGAAGGCAACTGCGCCATGGGCCACAAGCTCGGTGACGAGTGGACGATCGCCGGCGGCAAGTCACCCGCCGGCCTATGCCTGACCGCCCTGGCCGCCGTTTACCCCTATGCCAAAGGGCTGTCCTACGGCGCCTCTTTCCCCTGGGAGGCCGCAAAGGACGCCGCCACCGTGGCCTGCCCGGACGCGAAAAATCCGGTCGTCTTCCAGGTAAAGCGCGTCAGGGCGAAATAGGTTTATCTCCCTTCGCTCACGTATAATGTAACCGGATACCGGAGGGGTGTCCGAGCGGCTTATGGTAGCGGTCTTGAAAACCGCCGTCCCGGCAACGGGACCGTGGGTTCGAATCCCACCCCCTCCGCCGTTTTGTAGCTAAGAGAACCTGCCGGACGACGCTAGGGCGGGTTTAACTCGTAAGTAACCAGCGTCATCCCCGGCGTCGTTCCCGAGTTGTTGACCACGGTGGCCTTTACGGTGGTGATTTTGCCGGAGGAGCCGTCCGTGGCCGTGACGGCGATATCGTACCACCAGAGAGCGTTATCCCACTGGTAGCCGATATCGTTCGATTGGGATTTTACCCACGCCGCGGCGCCCGTAGGCAGGCTGTCGCCGGGGAGGTAACGAAACTTGTGCGTCGCCGTGGGCGGGTTCAAACCTTGAAAGCTGAAACTGGGACTTATGGTCCAGGATAAATTGGTGCCGCCGTAGGTTGGGGTGATTGAGTTAGGGTCAGCTGAGGTAATGATGTTGGTCGGGAAAATGGCCGTGCTTGACGAGCCGGGGACGTAAGTAAAACCGTGCGGCAGCCAGACTCCCATCTGCTGGATCTTTTTATTGCCCGACTGGGAGTAGTTGAAGGTTATGGTAAACGTCCCCGGCTGGTCGGGGTCCCCGGACGGGTCCGCCGCGCCGCCCATGGACATCCCCAGCCAGGCGTCATGCGGATAGGCGCCGTTGGTGATATCCACGACCCCGGATAACAGCCAGATATAGTTGATTGACACCGCCACGCTGCTGCCGTTCACGTTAAAGGCGGGGTAGGTATAGCTCCGCCCGAAGTTGTTATTCTGGCGGTCGGATACAATATCCGGGTCATATTTGATGTACCATAAGGCCTTCTGCACCCCGGCGTCCGCGGCATAGATGTTTCGGGTGTTGCCCTGGTAAATCCCGGTGGTCTTGATGCCGGTATTGACCAGGTTCAGCAGGGGGACGCTTATGATGCCGGATAAGCCCAGGACGATTAACGCCGGGATTAATATCTGCCCGCTGGTTTCCCGAAGAAACTTCCTCAACATACGCCTTATCATGATGAAGGTTGGTCTATCCTGGTTTTGACCGGGAACGTTCTGGTCTCGCTGGTGGTCGAAATGGCGGAGGTAATCTGGATGTTCAACACCCCGTCCGCATAAGTAACACTGGTCTTGTCGGCGGCCAAATCCAGATTGGCGGCGATCAGCGTTATCCCGGGAGCGCCGCCGTTGACTGAATAGGCCCGCCGGAGACTGCTCCCCGAGACGGAATAAACGACCTGGTTGTTGTTGTCGTTGACGCCCTGCCAGCTTAATGTTAGCGGAAGTCCAGCGGACGGACCGGTTACTATCGTTTGGGCCACCAGCGAGTCCTTGCCGAGCCAGTAGGCGGCGTTCTCGACCTGCGCCGTTACCTGGATTTTCCGGTCGGTCAGCTCGTTATGGCGCAGGACCTGGAAAATGGCGCCGGTGATGCCGAGCGCCAGCACGCTTGCTACCGCCATAGATATAACGAGCTCTATCAGGGTGAACCCGTCTTCCCTGCGGCGGTAACCCGGCCTCCTCATCACCGGTTTACCTTGTAGCCTTCCAGCGTGAAACTGGTATTGCCGTTTAAAACCCTGACCGTTATCATCTGAAGACCGTCGGCCACCGGCGTGACTATCGGGCTGTCATACACGAAACCGTTAAAATCAGACGGCACCGGCAGCACCAGGTAGCTGTTGGGAGTGGTATAGGGCTGACTCTGGATATATTCCATCTGGGCACGGGCCAGGGTCTCGGCCCTGCTGAGCTTGTCATTTATGATAACTGACCGGGCGCTGATAGCCAGCGTGCCTAAAAGCATGATGCCGACCAGGGCGAAGACGGCCATCGCCACGGCGGTTTCGATCAGACTGTAACCATCTTGATTCCTGGTTGAGAACATTATTCGTCAACAGGGCATAACAGTAATTTCATTATGAGGCGGAGTCTTCCGATGATTGCCATGCCCTTTTAGTACGTTAGAGGTAATGACTTTTGTCACAGACTTGGCCCTCCCTCGGGCCGTTTACCCCGAAACAGCATATAACTACGCCTATTTCTTTGACAAAACTACCCTGACTTTATTACACTGGATTGGCTCTAATTGGTTCTAATTCAACAGAGGAAGGGAAGCAGATGGAGAAACAGATAGCGCAAAGACGAGGCGGTTACCTCGAAGCCATGCTGTCCAGTTGCCCGGTAGCCATCATGGCGACTAATGCCGACGGCGCCATCACCTTCGCCAACAACGAGGCCTGCAAGCTGGTGGAGCGGGAGATGAGCGAGCTTATCGGCGCGCCCATCACCGAGGTCTACGAAAACCTCTCCGCCGCCCAGGAGACCAACCGGCAGATCTACATGCACGGCGGCACCATTCGCGATCACGAGGCTAAAATCAAGACCAAGCGGGGCAAGATAATCAACGTGCGCATCTCGGCTTCCCATATGAAGGACAGCGCCGGCAACTTCCTGGGCGCGGTGGGCTTCTTCGAGAGCTTCCGCCCCTGGACGGCGGCCGAAGAGAAATTGCAGTCCAGGATAATGGAGCTCGCCGCCGACCTGGAGGCGTGGCGAGAGCAGAGCGCGCCCATATTTGAGCTCTTTCCGGGAATCGCGGCGAGCGTTCTTACCGGCCAGCTTGACCCGGCCCGCTGCGACCGGCTGACCGCCAGCCTGCTGTCATACCTGAAGAATGTCCGGACAAGGATCGTTATTCTCGATGTTGCCAGTATCTGCGAATGTGACGAGAGCACGGCGCGGCAGATACTCCGCACCATCCGGACGGTCAACCTAGTGGGGGTGCAGTGCATCCTGGCCGGCGTCCAGCCGCGCACCGCCCAGGCCCTTGAGTCCCTGATAACTGATATCAGCGCGGTCAGGTCGTACGGCTCGACGGGCTTAGCTCTGGAAGCCGCTCTGGATATGATCGGCTATCAGATAGAAAGGAAGTAAGCCAGGAGGCGCCGTTTTGGACAAGGTTTATTCCAGCCCGGAGAAGGCAGTCGAAGACATACCGGACGGAGCCACCATCGCGATTGGTGGCTTTTTTACGGCGGGGAGCCCTCTGCCGCTGATCCGTGCGCTGGCCCGGCAGGGAGCTAAAAACCTGACGATTATCTGCAGCATGATGGGCCCCGGCAATGAAGATGTCATCCAGCTTGTCCTGAACAAGCAGATAAAAAAAGCCATCAGCAACTACCCGTTCTACCGCTCCGCCAGCCGGGGGGCCAAGTCGCCCTTCGAGCAGGCGGTGCGCCAGGGCGACATCGAGCTTGAAGTTTTTCCTATGGGCACCTTCGTGGAGAAGCTGCGGGCCGGCGGCGCCGGTCTCGCCGGATTTTACACCCCGACCGGCGTCGGCACGGTCGTCGAAATCGGCAAGGAGAAGAGGACGTTCGGCGACCAGGAATATCTCCTTGAGCTCACCATCAAGCCTGATTACGCCTTCATCTACGCTTACCAGGGCGACCGCACGGGTAACCTGGTCTGCCGCAAAACGGCCCAGAACTTCAACCCGGACATCGCCAAGGCGGCCGGGACCACCATCGCCGCCGTGGAAAACCTGGTGGAGCCGGGCAAACTTGACCCGGATTTTATCCACATCCCCGGCATCTACGTCAAGCGGGTCGTCAAAGTCGACCGGCCAAACTACTACCCCACCATCGATTAAGCAGGAGCGGGCAAATGAGCAAAACGAAACAACTCCGCGGGCTCTCGCGCGAGCTGATTGCCATGCGGGTCGCCAACGAGCTTGAAGACGGTACTTATGTCAACCTGGGCATCGGTATCCCCACCCTCGTTTCCGACTGGATCGAGGGGCGGGATATCATCCTGCAGTCCGAGATAGGCATGCTGAACACCGGCCCCCTGGCGCCGCGCGAGGCGGTTGACCAGGACCTGATTAACGCGAGCTGCCAGCCGGTACTGGAGCTTCCCGGCTCCTGCTATTTTTCCAGCGCCGAGTCTTTCGCCATGATACGCGGCGGCTTCATGGACGTGGCCGTGCTCGGCGCTCTTCAGGTATCCGAGAAAGGCGACCTAGCCGGCTGGAATAACCCGGACAGGAGTTTCGGCGAGCGCATCGGCAATATCGGCGGCTCGATGGACCTGGCGGTCGGCGCCAAGAAGGTCATCGTTACCATGATGCACGTCACCAACAACGGCGAGCCCAAGATAGTCACGGAATGCACCTACGCCGTCACCGCCCGCCGGTGCGTCAAGCTCATCGTCACCGACCTGGCTGTCATCGAGGTCGCCCCCGGGGGGCTCGTCCTCAAAGAGGTCGCCCCGGGCGTGACCGCGGCGGATGTCCAGTCCGTGACCGGGCCGAAACTGATTATCAGCCCGGACCTGACCGAGATCCAGCTATAACCGGCGAGGGCCGCGCCAGGCGCCGCACCACCTCCTCCAGTACCGCCTGCCAGCTCTGGCGCAGTCGCGTGAGGTCCAGGCTTACCTGGTTGGAGCCGACCCTGACCCCCTCCGGAAGTTCGCCGATCTTGCGCCTGTCTACCTGCAAGCCGTCGAACAGGCTGATGACTATCCGGCTGTCCTCGCTGCGGATGGACTCGATAACGGCGCCGGCAGCCTCCGCCCGCAGCCTCACGGCGTACAGCAGGTTCCTGACCTCCGGCGGCAGGGAACCGAACCTGTCTCTCAGTTCCCCGGTCTTATCCTCGACCTCTTCCGGCTGCCGCAGCTCCGCCAGCCCCTGGTAGAGTTCCAGGCGGGTGTTAACATCCTCAACGTAATCCCCGGGAATGAAAGCCTTGAAAGGCAGGTCGATGACCGGCTCCGGCAACCGGGGGGCGGCCGGGGTCTTGATGCTGCCGCGCTGGGCTTTGAGTCCCTCGACCGCCTCCGCCAGGAGACGGGTGTAGAGACTAAAGCCAACGGCGCTGATATGCCCGCTCTGCCGCGTGCCCAGGATGCTCCCGGCGCCCCGTATCTCCAGGTCCTTCATGGCGATGTTAAAGCCGGCGCCCAGCTCGGTAGCCTCGAATATCGTCCGCAGCCGCTTGCGGGCAACGGCTGTCAACGGCTTGCCTTTGTCATACAGGAAATAGGCGTAAGCCAGGTTCGCGCCGCGGCCCACCCGGCCCCGTAACTGGTAGAGCTGTGTCAGGCCGAGCTTGTCCGCCTGGTTGACGATGATGGTGTTGACGTTCGGCATATCAAGCCCGGACTCGATGATGGTGGTGCACAGCAGCACGTCATACCGCCCGCGGACGAAATCCGCCATCACCTGCTCCAGCTCGTCTTCGGGCATCTGGCCGTGTCCGACCGCGATCCGGGCTTCCGGCACCAGGGTTTTCACCTCGGCAGCCAGGCGGGCGAGGCCGTGCACCCGGTTATGCACCAGGAAGACCTGGCCGTTACGCTCCAGCTCTCGGATAATAGCGTGCCTGATGGTGTCGCCGTTATACTCGGCGACGTGCGTCTTGACCGGCAGGCGCTCCTCCGGTGGCGTCTCTATCATGCTGATGTCCCGGACGCCGGCAAGGGACATGTGCAGGGTGCGTGGAATGGGCGTGGCGCTCAGCGTCAGGACATCAATCTCCCGGCGCAGCTTTTTGAAGTGCTCCTTGTGGACGACGCCGAAACGCTGTTCTTCATCGATCACCAGTAACCCCAGGTCTTTAAATACCACATCTTTCTGGAGGAGACGGTGCGTCCCGATAACTATGTCCACGGCGCCGTTCGCCAACCCCTCGATGACCGCCCGCTGCTCGCGGGGCGATTTGAACCGGCTCAGCGATTCGACCTTTACCGGGAAGGCCTCCATCCGCTGGCTGAAGGTGATAAAATGCTGCTCCGCCAGGACCGTCGTCGGCACCAGCACGGCCGCCTGCCGGCCGTCCATGACCGCTTTGAAGGCGGCGCGGATGGCGACCTCGGTCTTGCCGTAGCCGACATCGCCGCAGACGAGCCGGTCCATCGGTCGCGGCTTTTCCATATCGCTTTTGACCTGCGCCTGCGCCTGAAGCTGGTCAGGGGTTTCCACGTAAGGGAACGATGCCTCGAGCTCCTGCTGCCAGACCGTATCCGGCGAGAAGGCGAAGCCGGGATTGATTTCGCGCGAGGCATACAGTGCCAGCAGCTCCCCGGCAAGCTCTTCGGCGGCTTCCCGGGCTTTCTGCTTGGCCTTTGACCACTCCTGGGTACCCAGGCGGCTCAAGACCGGCGCCTCATCGCCGGCGCCGACGTACCGGCTTATCCTGTCAACCTGCTCGCTGGGCACGTACAGCCGGTCGCCGGCGGCGTATTGGAGCACCAGGTACTCCTTCTCCTTGCCTTCCGGCCCCATGGTCACAAAGCCGGTGAATTTACCGATGCCGTGCTCGATGTGCACCACGTGGTCGCCCGGCCGGATGTCGGCGAAGAGCTTGTGCCGGGCCACCGGCCGCTTCCGCGTTAGCCGCTGCTGCTTGATGAAGCCGAAGATCTCGCAGTCGGTGAATAGGCTGACATCTCTGAGCGACCAGCCCTCGTTCAGCGAGCCCTCCACCAGCGTCAGCCCGCCCGGGACGGGGGGTTGTGTTACCTCCGTGACCGGCGTGACCAGGATGTCCCGCTCGTAAAATAGCTCGGCGAGCCGCCGGGCCTGCTGGCTGACGATGACAACCGGCCTTTTTTGGTCGAGCAACTGCTTTACCTTTTCGATAAAAGCCGGCAGCTGCCCGGCGAAAGCCGGGACCGGTGTAAAACGCACGCCCGGCGGGGAGCCGTCATCGCTCCAGGCCTCCAGCAGCAGCCGCGCACGGTCGCCCGCCTTCGCCTCGATGTCTGCCCAGTTGAAATACGGCCGGGCGACCTCCGGCGGCAGCTCTGCCCTGGCCACCTTGTTCCCGCGTATTTGCTCCGCCTCGGCGTAGAGCTCGTCGAACACCTGCCGGACGAGCGACGGCTCCTCGAGGACGATAAGGGTCTCCTCCGGCAGGTAGTCCAAGAGACTGTCCTGGTCAGACCCGGCGGTGTTTCCCGTAAATTGCGCGTCATTCTCGCTGTCGAGCCCGGCAGCCGCCGCCGGAATGACGTTGACCGAGTCAAGTTTTCCCCGGGAGCGCTGGCTGGCGGGCTCGAAGCGCCGTATGCTGTCAACGCGGTTGCCGAAGAACTCCAGCCTGACCGGCATGTCGGCGCCCGGAGGATATATGTCCACGATGCCGCCGCGCTTGCTCACCGTACCCGGTACCTCGACCACGGCCTCCGTGCAGTAGCCCATGCGCTCCCACCGGCGCATAAGCTGGTAGGGGTCGATCTCCATACCGACCTCGATGGTGTGGCAGGACGCGGTGAAGTCCCTGACCGGGGGCGCCTTGTTCATCAGGGCGGCCGCCGATGCCACGACGAGCGTTGCGCCGCCATCGGCGCACCGCGCCAGGGCGGCCAGCACCCTTACCCGCTCGGTGCCGGTCTGGCTGTCGACCGGACTGCGCTCATAGGGCTGCGTGTCGAGCTCCGGGTAGCGCAACGTGTCGACCGCCGACCAGCCGATAAGCTGGTCATAGAGCCGCCGGGAATCCTCCGGCCGGGCGGTTACAATCAGTACCGGGCGATGCAAGATGCGGTAGAGAGCCGCCAGAAAGTAGGGCCGGGCGGCTTCGAGCAGGACCAACCGGCCCGCGCCGGCCTTCAGGGGACCGCTGAAATCGTTATCCGCTATTGCCAGATCGAGGAGTTTGCTTAAATCCATCCAAATACCGTTAGGGCTCGTCGCTCTACGACCAGCCCTCTGGCATAATTTTAACATAACCGGACTTTCAACGCGTATATTCGCGGCCTGGCCCTTCAGGATACCCCGTCAGATGCCGCTATTTGCTCTTGACAAAGATTTAATCTACAATTTGCTAAGGTAGACAAAGACTCGTGATATCAGTATAATAATCTTCATTGTTGCTAAAAAAAGGGGGGCCAGTTATGGAGCGCCAGAGAGCCATCGTGTGGTTCCGGGAAGTAACGAAGAAGGATATCGCGCTTGTCGGCGGTAAAGGGGCGAACCTCGGTGAGATGACTAACGCCGGCGTCCCGGTGCCCCCCGGCTTCATAGTGACCGCCCAGGCCTATTTTGATTTCCTGACCGGAGCCGGCCTCAGGGAGAAGTTCGAAGACATACTGAAGCCGCTCAACACGCATGACAGCCAGCAGCTTCAGGCAATATCAGACCGTATCCAGCAGATGATAATCGGTACACCGGTACCAGCCGACCTGGCTAGCGACATCAAAAGCGCCTACGAAGAAATGGGCAGCGGCCTGGTGGCGGTCCGCTCGTCGGCAACCGCGGAAGACCTGCCGGAAGCCTCCTTCGCCGGCCAGCAGAGTACCTTCCTCAACATCCAGGGCGCGCAAGCGGTGATCGATGCCGTGCGGCAGTGCTGGGCGTCGCTGTTCACACCGCGCGCCATCTTCTACCGTCAGGAGCAGGGCTTCGATCACTTCAAGGTCGGCATCGCCGTGCCGGTACAGAGGATGGTACAATCGGAAGCCTCGGGCGTCATGTTCACCATCGAACCGACGACCAACGACCTCAGCCGGATAACCATCGAGGCGATACTGGGCCTCGGCGAGATGATCGTCTCTGGCGATGTCACGCCGGACCATTACGTGGTGAGCAAAGAAGACCTCTCCATCGTTCACCGGGAAGTAAAGCGGCAGGAGTGGAAGCTCGTCAAGAGCCAGAGCCCGCACGACCCCAATATCAAGGTTATCCTGACCAAAGAGGAACAGGCGAAACAAAAAATCAGCGACAACTATATCCTCACCCTCGCCAGGATCGGCAAACAGCTCGAAGACCACTACCAGTTCCCGCAGGACGTCGAATGGGCCCAGCACGACGGCGAGATTTTCATTGTCCAGACCCGTCCCGTTACCACCACTCTTAAAGACATGTTGAAAGCCGACGAGCAGGAGATACTGGCGGCGGTGCTCTTGTCCGGAGCGCCGGCCAGTCCCGGTTTCGCTACCGGCCCGGTGAAAATAGTCACCGACCCCTCCCAGATACATAAAGTCCTCACCGGCGACGTGCTTGTTGCCGAGATGACCACGCCGGACTTCGTCCCTGCCATGAAACGGGCTTGCGCCATCGTGACCGACCGCGGCGGCCGGACGGCTCATGCCGCCATCGTCAGCCGCGAGCTGGGCATACCGTGCGTCGTCGGCGCGGAAACGGCGACTACCTCCCTGAAGGACGGTCAGATTATCACCGTTGACGGCTCCAAGGGCAGGGTTTATGAGGGCAAAGTAGCGATAACCGTAAAATCGAAAACGACCTCCGGCGTGAAAATCAAGACCCGGACCAAGCTCCTGGTCAACCTGGCCCAGCCGGAGCTGGTCGACCGCGTGGCCGCCCGGGATGTCGACGGCATCGGCCTGCTCCGGGCCGAGTTCATGGTCGCCCAGATCGGCGAGCACCCCAGCTTTATGATAAGCCAGAACCGCGGCCAGGAGTTCGTTGACAAGCTCGCCGAGGGACTGACCAGCTTCGCCAGGGCCTTCCACCCCCGCCAGGTCGTCTACCGCACCAACGATTTCAAGACCAACGAGTACCGCGCCCTCAAGGGCGGCGAGAAATACGAAGAGGTCGAAGAAAACCCCATGATTGGCTACCGGGGGGCTTCACGCTACATCACCGATATCGAGACCTTCAAGCTCGAGCTGGCGGCAATCAAAAAGGTCCGCCAGAGCTATAACAACCTGTGGGTCATGATCCCCTTCGTGCGCACCGTGGACGAGCTCGCCCGCACCAAGGCCATCATGGAAGCCGAGGGGTTGAAACGGGGACCTGACTTCAAGCTGTGGATGATGGTCGAGGTTCCCTCCAATATATTCCTGCTCGAGAAGTTCCTTGCGGTGGGCATCGACGGCATCTCCATCGGCTCCAATGACCTGACCCAGCTAATCCTGGGCATCGACCGCGACAGCGCCAAGCTGGCCGGCACCTTTGACGAGCGCAACGAGGCGGTCCTTATCGCCCTGGAAAGGGCCGTCAAGGGCGCCAGGGCCATGGGCGTGACCTCCTCGATCTGCGGGCAGGGGCCGTCGGTCTATCCGGAGCTCACCGAGAAGCTGGTCGAGTGGGGGATTAACTCCGTCTCCGTCAGCCCCGATATGATCGATATTACCCGGGAGATTATCGCCAGGGCAGAAGAGAGGCTTGGTAAGACAGCTTAACATTCGCCAGCTTATCGAACAAAAAGAAGAAAGCCTCTCCCCTTACGCCGCGAAGAGCCGCCTGTCACGCGGCCGGCTCCGGGCGGAAGAACCCTGCCCGGTACGCACCGATTTTCAGCGTGACCGCGACCGCATCATTCACTGCAAGGCCTTCCGGCGCCTGAAGCATAAGACCCAGGTCTTCATCGCGCCGCTGGGCGACCATTACGTGACCCGCCTGACGCACACCCTGGAGGTTGCCCAGATAGCGCGTACGATAGCCCGGGCCCTGAACCTGAACGAAGACCTCGCAGAAGCCATCGCCTTGGGGCATGACCTGGGCCACACGCCTTTCGGGCACGTCGGTGAGGAAGTGCTCAACGAGCTCGTCCCGGGTGGTTTCCGCCATAATGAGCAAAGCCTGAGGGTCGTCGACCGGCTGGAGAAGGACGGGATGGGTCTCAATCTTACCCGGGAAGTCAGGGATGGTATCCTGAACCATTCCAAAGGCAGGGGGGATATCCTGCCGGCCAAAGCCGCCAAAACCGCGACCCTGGAAGGCGACATCTGCCGCCTGGCCGACGCCATCGCATATATCAACCATGACATCGGCGATGCCATCCGGGCGCGGGTCATCACGGAAAACGACCTTCCCGCCCCGGCTATCGCGGCGCTGGGCGGCAGTCATTCGGCAAGAATCAATACCATGGTCTGCGATGTCATTGAAAAATCATGGTTTGCTAAAAATTGTGGTATAATTGAAAATCCAGAAATAGGCATGAGTCCTCGTATTCAGGCTGCGGCCAACTCCCTGCGCGATTTTCTTTTCGCGCGGGTGTATAGCCTGCAGTCTACCCACGAAGAAGCCGGTAAAGCCAGGGAAGTTGTCCGCTTGTTGTACCGCTATTTAAACACGCACCGGGAGAGACTGCCGGGCGAATACCGCTTCGGTAGTGAAACCGAGCGTAGCGTCGTCGACTATATCGCCGGGATGACGGACCAGTACGCTGTCAGGCTGGCCGCCGAGATTACCAATGAGCTCCATCAGCGAAGTTAAACAGAAACTGGATATCGTCGAGATCGTCGGGCAGTACACCGCCCTCACGAAGGCGGGCAAAGGGTTTCGCGGCCTGTGCCCCTTTCACAGCGAGAAGCACGGCTCCTTCTTCGTCTACCCGGAGCAGCAAACGTGGCACTGTTTCGGCGCTTGCAGTACCGGCGGCGATATCTACGCCTTCATGATGAAAAAAGAGAATCTCCCCTTCGCTGACGCCCTGAAGCTGCTGGCGGAGAGGGCCGGCGTCACCCTGCGTACATTTGCCGTGAGGGACAGCCAGGAAGCGAACCAGGCGCTCTATCAAGCGAACGAGGCCGCTGCGTTGTTTTTCCATAACCTGCTGCTGAACTCGCCCGCCGGCGAGAAAGCCCGGAACTACCTGGCCGGGCGCGGTTTCTCTCCCCAGTCCGTCCAGGACTTCCAGATAGGTCTAAGCCCGGAAGGCTGGGAGGTGCTGAAACAGTTCCTGGTTTCCAGAGAGCACCCGGAAGAAACGCTGCTCGCGGCCGGGCTGCTGATAAAGAGCGAAAGCGGGCATACTCATGACCGGTTCCGGGCAAGGATAATGTTCCCCATCCATGATATCAAGGGTCGCACCATCGGTTTCGGCGCGCGTTCCCTGGATGGCTCCGAGCCCAAATACCTTAACTCGCCGCAGTCCGAGGTCTTTGATAAAGGCGGCGGGCTGTTCGCCCTGGACCACGCCGCCGCGGCGATCCGCTCCGGCGACCTGGCGGTCATCGTCGAGGGCTATGTCGACGTCGTTATGGCCCACCAGCACGGCTTCCGGAACGTGGTGGCTTCCATGGGGACGGCGGTAACGGAAAAGCAGGTGAGCGCCCTGAAAAAGCTGACCCGCAACCTGTTGTTCGCCCTTGACTCGGACAAGGCCGGCGAGGAGGCCATGCTGCGCTGCGCCGCTTACGAGAGCACCCTCGGCAACGAGATCCGGGTCCTGGTGCTGCCGGAAGGTCAGGACCCCGATGACATTATCAAGGCCGGCGCCGGTGAGTGGCAAGCCCTCCTGAAGAAAGCCCAGCCGGTGGTCGATTACACCTTCAGCGCGGTCCTGGCCCCGCTCGACCTCAGCCAGGCCCGCGGCAAGAGCCTGGCGTCAGAGCGGCTGTTGCCCCTGATCATGGGGATTCAGGAACCGGTCCGGCAGGTGCACTACCTGCAGAAGCTGGCCCGTATCCTGAAGGTGGACATGCCTGTCCTGGGGAGAGAAGCCTCTCAGCTCACCGGCAGGAAGAAATACCAGCCCGGCAGCCGGCTGGCGAATGCCGCGCCCGCGGCTTCCTCCCACCGTCTTGAGGAGGACTTCCTGGCGCTGCTCGTCCAGCACCCGGAGTACCGCCGTAAAATCGCCGGCGTGCCCGCGGACTATTTTGAGAGCAGCGAGAACCGCGAGGTATTCCGGCGACTTCAGGCCGCGCCGGAGACTTTACCGGAGTTCGACCCGGCGCTCGGCGAGCATCTGGCCTTTCTGCAGAACTTCAAACTCCTCCCCGGGAAGCTCGAGGAGCGCTATGCCCGGGACCTGTTGCGTCTCAGGGAAAAGTTCCTTAAAAACCGGGAGGCAAAGCGCGCGGAGATGCTGGCGATGGAGGCGGAAAGGGCGGGCAGCGGCGCGGACCTGGCCCGGTTAGAGGCGGAGGACATTTCCACCAAGACAGAGCTGCTCGAGGTCTTCAAGACGGCCAGAGGCGGTGGTACCAAGGAGGTATTATGACCCAGGAAAATATGAACGATCCGGAGCTTTTTCCGGACATCAATGGCTTTGCCGGCCAGATAAATGGCCCCGGTGAGCTTCCCAAGAACGCCGACGTCGCCCCGGAGATGGAGGCAGCGCCGGAACCCCCCGAGCTATGGGAGGAGGCCAAAGCCATCGAGGCCGAAGAGAAACAGGGACAGCCCGATTTCGAGCTGCCTCTTGAGGAGCTCGGCGAGCAGGAAATAACCGACGACCCTGTCCGAATCTATTTGAGGGAAATCGGCCGGGTCCACCTTCTTACCGCCGAGGATGAGAAAAACCTCGCCAGGAAGATGGAAGAAGGCAAGTTCATCCGCGACCTGAGAAGGAGATACCAGGAGATTTACGGCAAGCCGCCGTCATCGACCACCGTTATCCTCGAGATTCTCAGGGAGATAGAGAGGGCCTCTCCTATCATCCTGGTCATCCGGGAGGCGCTGGGACTGCCGCCCGTCACCCGCTTTCATGACGCCATGTATGACCCGGCTTTCCAGGCCGCGGTCAGCGGTACCACCGACCTGAGGCTGATGGAGGCGATCACGACCCGGACCGGCAAGACCCAGGCCGAGACCGAGCACGTTATCGTCACCCTCTCGGTGTGCGGCCGCCTGCTGCCCAAGAAGGTGCTGAGCACTATCGGGCCGGACATCCTCTTGAGCGACATCAGCCGCATGGTGACCGACGACGCCTTTGTCGGCTCGCTTCAGGCCAACGAAAAGTCCCTCATCGCTCACTTTGCCGGCGTCGAGCGCGAAGCCAAGATTGCCGAGCGACACCTTATCGAAGCCAACCTGCGGCTGGTCGTCAGCGTCGCCAAGAAGCATATCGGCCGCGGCATGTCTCTCCTCGACCTGATCCAGGAGGGCAACATCGGGCTGATGAGGGCGGTCGAGAAGTTCGACTACCGCAAAGGTTTCAAGTTCAGCACCTACGCCACCTGGTGGATACGCCAGGCGCTGACACGCGCCATCGCCGACCAGGCCCGCACCATACGCATACCGGTGCACATGGTCGAGACCATCAACCGGCTCCTCAAGATAAGCCGCCGCCTGGCCCAGGAGTACGGGCGCGAACCGACCTCCCGGGAGATCGCCAAAGAGATGGAGATATCCTCGGACAAGGTCAGGGAGATCGTCAAGGTCTCCCAGTTGCCCATCTCCCTGGAATCGCCCATCGGGGAGGAAGAAGACAGCCCGCTGGGCAACTCCATCGAGGACCGCAACGCCCTGCCGCCGGTCGACGCCGCTTCCAAGCAGATGCTCAAGGAGCAGATCGAGGATGTCCTCGATACCCTGACCAGCCGGGAGCAGCGGGTGCTCCAGCTCAGATTCGGGCTGGAAGACGGGCGCAGCCGCACCCTGGAAGAGGTCGGCAAGGAGTTCAACGTTACCCGGGAGCGAATTCGCCAGATAGAGGCCAAGGCGCTGAGGAAGCTGCGCCACCCCAGCCGCAGCCGCAAGCTGAAGGACTACCTGGAGTAGCCTACCGGAACATCCCCATCAGGTTCTTCGGCAGCTTACCCTGCGCCCCCATCTTCATCAGCTTCTGCATCTGGCTGAACTGGTTAAGCAGCCGGTTTACATCCTGTACGGTCACGCCGCTGCCCCGGGCGATGCGCTTGCGCCGGCTGCCGTCGATAATTACCGGGTTCTGCCTCTCCCCGGCCGTCATGGAGAGGATCATGGCTTCGATCTTCTTGAGCTGCTTCTCTTCCGCGCCGTCAGGCAGGCGACCCGGCAGCTTTGACAGTCCCGGCAGCATCCCGATAAGCTCGCCTATGGGGCCCATCTTGCGAATCGCCCTTAGCTGGGAGAGGAAGTCCTCCAGGTCGAAGCGCTGCGATTTTACCTTTTTTTCGAGCTCGCGCGCCTTCTTCTCGTCCAGCGACGCCTGCGCTTTTTCGACGAAGGAAACAATGTCTCCCATGCCTAGTATGCGCGAAGCCAGGCGGTCGGGATAGAACGGCTCGAAAGCGTCCAGTTTCTCGCCGACGCCGATGAATTTGATAGGCACGCCGGTGACCCACCGGATGGAGAGCGCAGCGCCGCCCCGGGCGTCGCCATCCATCTTGGTCAATATCAGACCGGTTATGTTAACCTTGGCGTTGAACTCTTCAGCCACCCGGACGGCGTCCTGACCGGTCATGGCGTCCACTACCAGGAGGACCTCGACCGGTTTTATCTGACCCTTTATCTGGACCAGCTCACCCATTAGCTCGTCGTCGATATGGAGACGGCCGGCGGTGTCCACGATAA
This sequence comes from Chloroflexota bacterium, assembly GCA_016190585.1. Next base: position 41,282 of record JACPQH010000061.1, read on the forward strand.
TCCAGTTAGCCGCCATCGCCCTGGCTTTCTCCAGGGAGTTCACGCTGATGTCGCGACTCTTTGACGCCGGCGACTCGCTGTAGACCGGTATGTCCAACTGCTTGCCTAGCGTAACGAGCTGCTCGATGGCCGCGGGACGCCGGTTATCCGCGGCGACCATCAAGGGCCGCTGGCCGCCCTTTTTCAGGTTAAGCGCCAGCTTGGCGGCGGTGGTCGTCTTGCCGCTGCCCTGAAGGCCCACCAGCATGACGATCGAGGGCGGCGCCGGCGAGGTTGTCAGCTTGCTCTGGCCGCCGCCCAGGGTGGCGATAAGCTCGTCATTGACGATTTTGACGATCTGCTGGGCGGGCGTCAGGCTCTGCAGCACCTCCACGCCGATGGCCCGCTCCCGCACTCTGGCGACGAAGTCCTTCACCACCTTGAAATTAACATCTGCTTCCAGGAGCGCCAGCCGGACCTCGCGGAGCGCCTCGTCGATATCCTTTTCCGTCAGCTTGCCCCGGTTCCCCAGGAAGCTGAAGACCTTGTTCAGTTTTTCGCTTAATAATTCAAACATCGTTCTCATTTAGATTGTAGGTTTTATACCCGGGCCGGTCAAGCCAATCCGGGGGACAAGCGCGCGCCTTTTTGCTAGAATATGAATATTGATACCGGCTAAACTTACGCTGCGCAACTTCCTCTGCTACCGGGAGAACGTGCCGCCTCTTTCCTTCGAGGGGCTGCACCTGGTCTGCCTTTCCGGCGATAACGGCAACGGCAAGTCTGCCCTGATCGACGCCATGACCTGGGCGCTGTGGGGCGAGGCCCGGGACCGGCGGGTCCGGGACGACGATCTGGTCTACCAGGGGCAGCCGGAGATGGAGGTGGATTTCGAGTTCCACGCCGGCGGCGATCTCTACCGGGTCATTCGCAAGCACGCCCGGCCCAAACGGAGCGGCGGCGCTCCGCAGAGCCTGCTCGAGCTTCAGGTGGCCGCGCCAGAGGGCTTCCGGTCAGTGTCAGGCAATACCATCGCCGAGACGGAAGACAAGATTATCAATATCCTCCGCATGGACTATGACACGTTCATCAACAGCGCTTACCTCAGGCAGGGCAACGCCGACGAGTTCACCCGCCAGCCGCCGGCGCGCCGCAAGGAGGTCTTCACCAGTATTCTGGGGCTCGAGCTCTACGACCGGCTCGAAGGCCAGGCCAAGGAGCTGGCTAAGAGCAAGGAAATATCAAGGGCCCAGATAGAAACCCTCATCAAACAGATAAGCGGTGAGCTTGAGCTAAAACCGGGTTTTGAAGGCGAGCTCCAGCAGGGGACACACGAGCTGGAGTCGCTGGCGGCAAGGGTCAAGGAAAAGGACACCGAGCTTGCCCGCCTCCGGCGGGAAAAGGACGCGCTTGAAGCCCGAAGGGCCTCGCTGTCGCAGGTCGAAGAGCGTAAAACCGCCGCCGCTCGCGACCTCCAGTTCTGGAACAGCCAGGTGAAGCTGCACGGCGACCGCGTCCGGGAGTATGAAGCGCTGCTCGCTGACCGCGGGCGCATCGAAGCCGGCTACGCTTGCCTGCTGGCCGCCCGAAAGCTGAAAGAGGAACTAGACCGCAAGCTGAAGGTATTCGCCGGTCTGAACGAGCGCCGGCACAGCCTGGAGATGGCCGTGGCGCGGGCGGGACAGGCCCTTAACCAGGAGCACGCCCTGGCCAGGAGCCGGATCGCCGAGATCGAGGCGAAGGCGGCACGGCTGCCGGCCCTGAAGGGCAAGCTGCAGGAGACGCACCTGCAACTGGCCGGTCTCGATGCGCAAGAAAAGGCGCTGCAGAAGGAAAGGCAGGCGTCTCAGGAGCTGCAGTCGCGTATCAGCGCCCTGAAGCTCGGCCAGGCCCGGCTGGCCGCCGATATCGCCGGTATTGATGAGAAGCTCGACCTTCTCGCCGCCACCGCCGAGGCCAGGTGCCCCCTGTGCGAAAGAGAGCTCGAGCCGGGCAACCTCGATATGATAAGGTCGAAGTACGTAGAGGAGCGCCGGGAGCGCCAGGACTCAGTCAAAGCCGGCGACCGCGAGCTGGCCGACAGCGCCGAGCGGCTGGCCGCCCTCTCCCGCGAGGTCAGCCGCCTGGAATCCCGGCTTGCCCGGGAAAAAGCCGCGCTCCAGACCCGTGCCGGCACGCTGGCCAAAGAGGTTGAGGACTGCCAGGAAGCGGCGGCCCGGCGGGAACCGGAGACCGAGAATCTCGCCGGCATCGAGGATATGCTGGCCTCGCGCCAGTACGCTCTAAACGAGCAGAGGGCGCTTGAGGCGCTGGACGCCGAGCTTTTCCGGCTGGCCTATCACCCGGAGAAGCACGAAGAAGCGCGGGAAGCCCTGTCCGGGGTGGAGGGTTTCGAGACGTCCAGAAACCGGCTGGACGAAGCCGCGCGGCTGATCGGCGACGAGAGGTCAGCGGGACTAAAGGCCGGGGAAGCCGCCCAAAGGCTCCAGGCCGCCATCGAAGATGCGGACAGGCAAATCCGGGAGCTTGGCCAGGAGCTTGGCCGGCTCCCTGATGTTATTTCCGGCTTTAGCCAGGTAGAAGCGGAGTACCGAACCCTGACGGAACAGCGGGACCAGGTGCAGGAAAGACTGGGGGCGGTCAAAGCCCGGCTGCAAAGGTGCGTCGAGCTCGAGCGAGACAGGACAGACAAGACAAAACAGGCCGCTCAGCTTAGCCGGGAGGAGTGGGTCTATCGCGAGCTGGCCAAAGCGTTCGGCAAGAGCGGCGTCCAGGCCCTGCTCATCGAACTGGCCCTGCCCGAGATCGAGAACGAGGCCAACGGCCTGTTGTCGCGCATGACCGACAACCGGATGCACATCAAGTTCGAGACCCAGCGTGAGACCAGGAAAGGCGACATCGCCGAGACACTGGATATCCATATAACCGACGAGCTGGGCACGCGCAGCTACGAGACCTTCAGCGGCGGCGAGGCCTTCCGCATCAACTTCGCCATCCGCATCGCCCTTTCCCGGCTGCTGGCGCGGCGGGCGGGGTCGCCCCTGCGCACCCTGATTATCGACGAGGGTTTCGGCACCCAGGACAGCACCGGGATCGAGAAGCTGAAAGAGGCGATTAACTCCATCCAGGACGATTTCAGCCGGATAATCGTCATCACCCACATCGAGGACCTGCGGGACGCCGTCCCGGCCCGCATCGAGGTGGTCAAGACCGCCGACGGCTCGACGCTTGCGGTAAACTAGCGCTAACCGGGGTCATTCCGAGGAAGTGCAGCGACGAGGCATTCGTCCCGGGGGATGGTTCAAATCTCCCTCTGTCCCCCTTTGCCAAAGGGGGGAACCATCCGGTTAAAGCCCCAGCTCGCCGGCGATGCCCTGCATGGCCTTCAGCCCGGTTTCGATAAACTCGTCAAGCTCCAGCCCGATTTCGGCGCACCGCGTTATCTGCTCCCGGCTGGCCCCGGCGGCGAAGCTCTTCTCCTTGAACCGTTTCCGGACCGACTTCGCTTCCAGTCCCGCCAGGTCTTTGGCGGGCCTTATCAGAGCGGCCGCGGTTATCAGGCCGGTGAGCGGGTCGACGCAGAACAGCGCCTTGTCCAGCCGGCTCTCGCAAGGGACGCCGTGGGTCTCGTTGTGCGTGAGGATGGCCCGGCACACTTCCGGGCTGCACCCCCGCTCCCGCGCGATTGCCGCCCCTTCCTTGCCGTGCCTGGTCATATCGCCTTCCGTAAGCTCAACATCAATATCGTGAAGCAGTCCCGCCAGGCCCCACGCCGCCTCGTCCTCGCCGAAGCGCCGCGCCAGGGCCGTCATCACCGCCTCGGTCGCCAGCATGTGCTTCACCAGGTTCTCGTTCCGGATTTTCTGCTTTATCAGGTCGAGCGCTGCCTGCCTGTCCATTAAGACCTCCCGTTTTCAGACCGGGTCGGATACTTTATGTAAATCCCGCTCCAGGTACTGCCCCGTCAATGAGCCGGTCTTCCCGGCCACCTCTTCCGGCGTGCCGGCGGCGACCAGGTAGCCGCCCTTGTCGCCCGCGCCCGGTCCCAGGTCTATTATATGGTCGGCGTTCTTCATGACATCCAGGTTGTGCTCGATAACCACCACGGTGTTGCCGGCGTCCACCAGCCGCTGCAGCACCCGCAGCAGGGCGGCGACGTCCTCGAAGGACAGGCCGGTGGTCGGCTCGTCAAGTATATATAGCGTCCTGCCGGTGGCCCGGCGTGACAATTCGGTTGCCAGCTTGACGCGCTGCGCCTCGCCCCCGGACAGGGTGGGTGCCGGCTGTCCCAGGTGAATGTAGCCCAGGCCGACGTCGCGCAAGGTCTCCAGCTTGTTCCGCACCTTGGGGAAGTTCTCGAAGAAGCCCAGAGCTTCCTCGACGGTCAAGTCCAGTACCTCGGCGATGTTCTTCCCCTTGAACCTTATCTCCAGCGCCTCGCGGTCATAGCGCATCCCTTTGCACACCTCGCAGGGCACAGTGACATCCGGCAGGAACTGCATCTCTATCTGGATGAAGCCCTCGCCGCGGCAGGCCTCGCAGCGCCCCCCTTTTACGTTAAAGGAGAACCGTCCCGGGGCGTAGCCCCTCATGCGGGCCTCGGGGGCGGTGGCGAACAGCTCGCGTATCGGCGTGAACGTCCCGGTGTAGGTCGCCGGGTTGCTGCGCGGCGTCCGCCCGATGGGCGACTGGTCAATATCGATGACCTTATCGATGTGCTCGACGCCGGTTATGCCGTCGCATTCGCCCGCCCGTTCCCTTGAACCGTAAAGCATCTGCGCCAGCTTCCGGTGCAGTATCTCCTCGATCAGGCTGCTCTTGCCGCTTCCTGATACGCCGGTAACGCAGACGAACTTGCCCAGTGGTATCGGCACGTCAATATTCTTCAGGTTGTTCCGGCGGGCGCCTTTGATAATAATCTCCTGCCCGTTGCCGGGGCGCCGCTCCGCGGGCGCCGGTATCCACTTGCGCCCGCTCAGGTACTGGCCGGTCAAAGACTCCTCGCTGCCGATGATGGCGTCCAGCGCGCCCGCCGCCACGACGCGTCCCCCGTGCTCCCCGGCCCCCGGCCCCATGTCGATGATATAGTCGGCGGCCCGCATCATGGCCTCGTCGTGCTCGACGATGAGCAGGGTGTTGCCCAGATCGCGCAGTCTTTTCAGGGTGGCGATCAGCCGGTAGTCGTCCGCCGGGTGCAGGCCGATGGTCGGCTCGTCACAGACGTAGAGGACGCCGGTCAGCCGGCTGCCGATTTGCGTGGCCAGCCGGATGCGCTGCGACTCGCCGCCGCTGAGCGTGGCCGAAGGCCGGTCGATAGAGAGATAGTCCAGCCCCACATCCTTCAGGAAGCCGAGCCGCTCCCGTATCTCCTTGAATATCTCGCGGGCGATGGTCATTTCACGCTCGCTCAGTCCCTGGCCGACCTCACCGATCCAATCGGCCGCCTGGACGACGGGCATGGCGGAGACCTCCATGATGTTCTTGCCGCCGATGGTAATGGCCAGCGCCTCCGGCTTCAACCGCCTGCCGCCGCACTCCGGACACGGGCGGGATATCATGTACCGTTCGATGTCGAGCCGGGAGTGCTCCGACTCGGTGTCCCGGTAGAGGCGCTCCATGCGGGGGATGACCCCCTCGAAGCCGTCGTAGTACTCGCGCACGTGCCCGAAGCGGCTGCGCAGCTTCACCGCCTCGTGACCCTCTCCGTACAGTATCAGCTCGAGGTGTTCCTTCTTTAGCTCCCTGACCGGGACGCGCAGAGAAAAGCCGCAGCGCCGCGCTAGCGACTCAAGCTGGCCGAAATACCAGGTCTGCCATTGCCACGGCCGGATGGCGCCCTGGGCGATGGACAGCTCCCGGTTAACGAGCATCTCCGGGTCGATCTCCAGCTTGACGCCAAGCCCGGTACACTGCGGGCAGGCCCCGTGCGGGCTGTTAAAGCTGAAGCTGCGCGGCGCGATCTCCCCGAGGCTGACCCCGCAGTACACGCAGGCGAAGTGCTCCGAGAACAACAGCTCCTCGCCGTCAATAATGGAGACCAGCACGATGCCGCCCCCCAGCTTCAAAGCGGTCTCCACCGAGTCCGCGATGCGGCTCTGGCTGCCGCTCTGCCCTATCACCAGCCGGTCGACCACGGCCTCGATGTTGTGCTTCTTGTTCTTGTCGAGCGGGGTATCATCAGAGAGGTCGTGGATATCGCCGTCAACCCGCGCCCGGGCGTAGCCGGCCTTACGCAGGTCCTCGAACACCGACTGGTATTCGCCTTTACGGCCCCGCACCAGCGGCGCCAGTATCATGATGCGTGAACCTTCCGGCAGGCCCTGTACGGCGTCCACAATCTGCTGGACGGTCTGCCGGGTTATCTCCCGGCCGCAGCGGGGACAGTGAGGCCGCCCCGCCCGGGCGAAAAGCAGCCGCAGGTAGTCGTATATCTCGGTCACCGTGCCCACGGTAGAGCGGGGGTTCTGGCTGGGCCCTTTCTGATCGATGGAGACCGCCGGGCTCAGGCCTTCGATATTATCTACCTCGGGTTTCTCCATCCTGCCCAGGAACTGGCGGGCGTAGGCCGAGAGCGACTCCACGTAGCGGCGCTGGCCTTCCGCGTAGATGGTATCGAAAGCGAGCGAGCTTTTCCCGGAGCCGGATACGCCGGTGATGACCACCAGCTTGTTTCGCGGTATGACGACGTCGATATTCTTGAGGTTGTGCTCGCGCGCACCCTTGACGATTATGGATTCCGAAGCCATTAAGATTAACCTTCTTCTCAGATATTAACACCTGCGCCCGCGCGCTCACAAGTCCGGCTTTGCCGCCTGCCGGCGTTATAGTAGAATATCGAGATGAGCGACCGTCCGGTCACCGACGAGCTGCGCCTGCGGCACCTTACTACCGATGAGGCGCTGCTGGAGCTCCAGCAATACCTCCATGACGCCTTCATGTCGGGGTTCACGGAGGCGAGGATCATCCACGGCAAGGGAACCGGCACTCTGCGCCGCCTGGTGCGGCAGGAGCTTGCGGGACATCCCCTGGTCAAGTCGTTCCGTCCGGGGGCCTGCGGGGAGGGCGGCGCCGGCGTTACCGTCGTCCTCTTCACCGATGAGTGAATTGAACGCCTGGCCGCTTTTCGCTATAATGATTAAGCTTCGTGGTGAGTGTAGCCCAGAGGTTTAAGGCGCCAGGTTGTGGCCCTGGAGA
>JACPQH010000063.1 GCA_016190585.1 Chloroflexota bacterium
CCCTATGATAGCTGCTTCTGTACCTCGCTCGGGCTCGAGCCCGGTTTTTCGCCGGACGTGGACATCATGCTCGCTGACGCCGGCGACGCCTACCTGGTCGAGCCGGTCACCGAGCAGGGCGCCAGCCTGCTAGCCGACCTGGAGAAGGCCGGTCCGGATGACGCCACCAGGCTGAAGGACATCAGGCAAACCGCCCGGCGCCTGGTCAGCCGGGAGCTTGAGACCGGGGATATCAGCGACCGCGTTCTCGGCGTGTTCGAGGACAGGTCGTTCTGGGAGAAAGCGGCGGCCAAGTGCCTGAGCTGCGGCGTCTGCACCTTCCTGTGCCCCACCTGCTACTGCTTCGATATCACCGACAAGCGCTCCGGCGCAAGCGGGGCGCGGTCGCGGCGCTGGGATAGCTGCGCCTTCCCGGAGTACACCCGGATGCCGGCGGAGAACCCACGGGAAGAAAAATGGCGGCGCGTCCGGCAGCGGGTCGGGCACAAGTACGTCTTTTACCCGCGGCTGTTCGGCGACATCGCCTGCACCGGCTGCGGTCGCTGTATCCGGGCCTGCCCCGTCAACCTGGACATCACCCGGTTACTGGCGGGCCTGCCGGCCCGGGCCGCGGTTGCGGAGAGATAATGGCTGTTAGCGATACAAGCGCCCGGAACAAGTTCCCCGCGCAGGGCAATGTCTACCTGCCTCACATCGCCGTCATCGAGAAAATCATCGACGAGACCAGGGACACGCGGACGTTCCATTTCAACCTCAAGGACGCCAGCCTGAGAGAAGCCTTCCGGTTCGAGTCGGGGCAGTTCGGCGAGTACTCCGTTTTCGGTACCGGCGAAGCCACCTTCTGCATCTCGTCGAGCCCCACCCGGCCAGACCACCTGGAGTGCACCGTCCGGCGGGTGGGCCAGGTGACCAACGCGCTGCACAGGCTGGGCGTCGGGGCGGAGCTTGGTTTTCGCGGGCCGTACGGCAACAGCTTCCCGCTCGACCTGATGGCGGGGAAGAACCTGGTCTTCGTGGCCGGGGGCATCGGCCTGGCCCCGCTGCGCTCCCTTATCTGGAACGCGCTGGACAACCGGGACAGGTACGGCAAGCTAGACATCATCTACGGGGCCCGCACCCCAGCCGACCTGTGCTTCAAGTACGACCTGGAGACCTGGGGGAGGGACAGCTCGGTGAACCTGGTAACTACCGTGGATAGGGGCGAAGCGGGCTGGAGCGGCCGGGTGGGTTTCGTCCCGCCGACCCTGGAGCAGGCGGCGCCATCCGGCGAAGGCACGGTGGCCATCGTTTGCGGGCCGCCGGTGATGATACGGTTCACCTTCCCCGTCCTGGAGAAGCTGGGCTTCACGCCGGAAAACATGCTCACCACCCTGGAAAAACGGATGAAGTGCGGCATCGGGAAGTGCGGGCGGTGCAACATCGGCGATGTCTACGTTTGCCGGGACGGGCCGGTGTTCAGCTACGCGCGGATTAAGGGGCTAATCTCGAAAGAGGTGTAGTCGTTCCTTCTTGACCGCAGGCACGGAATGGGACTTACCGAAGGAGTGTCAACTTTCTCCCTTTCGTAACAGGAGACCAGGAGGGATTTCTAATCCCCCTTTTCCCAGGGGGAACATTTCACAGCGTCCCGCTAGTTCAGCCCGGCGGCCTCGATGATAGCGGGCACCTTGCGCTCCCAGCCGATGGCCATGATATGCACTCCCTGGCACATCCCCTTGAGCTCCTTGATAAGCTGGCCGGCGATCTCGATACCCGTCCGGGTCTTGTCTTCGGCGCTGCCCATCTTCTCGATGAGCTTGTCCGGCACGAAGACGCCGGAGACGTTCTTGTTCATAAAGCGCGCCATACCGGCGGACTTCAGGGGAATGACGCCGGCCATGACCGGCACCCCGAAGCCTTCCACCCGCTTCATGAAGCTGGCGAACTCCTCGGCATCGAACACGGCCTGCGTCTGAAAGAACCGGGCGCCGGCCTCGATCTTCTTCTCCATCTTGATAAGCTGAAGCTCGCGGGTGGCCTCGCTGTCGCAGGACACCTTGACGACCCCGCCCGAGAAGAAGTCCGGTTTCCCCTTGAGCTCGCCGCCGGACATATCGAAGCCCTCGTTCAGTCGCTTGATGACCTGGAGAAGCTGCACCGAGTCCAGGTCATAGACCGGCTTGGCCTGGGGGTGGTCGCCCAGCGATGGCAGGTCGCCGCTGAGGGCCAGGACGTTCCGGACGCCCATGACCCAGGCGCTGAGGAGGTCGGACTGGAGAGCGATGCGGTTGCGGTCCCGGCAGGTCACCTGGAATATCGGCTCCAGGCCCTTGTCGACGAGGATGTGCGAGGTGGCCAGGGAGCCAAGCCGCATCACCGAGCTCTGCTGGTCGGTAACGTTGGCGGCGTCAATCTTGTCCTTTAGAAGTGCGGCGACTTCCTCAATCTCGCTGGTGTCGGTACCTTTGAGCGGGCCGACCTCGGCGGTTATAGCAAACTTCTTCTCCTCGAGTTTAGAACGCAAGCTCACTAATCTTCTCCTTGGACCAACTTCGGCGCCGGTAAAAGCAAAAAGGCGAACCGGCTGTGAAGCGCGCGACTTGGCGAATCGCCTGTCAAAATAATATCTGAGCTAGACAAAGCCGAGCTTCTTAAGGTGCTTGCTGACGATCGCCAGGAGGTCGTCAGGGCTGACAGGCTTGTCAAGGTAATCTTCCGTTTCCAGCTGGAAACCGCGGCTGACCGCCAGGGTAGTCTCGCCGTGACGCTGCGCGAAGCTGGTCAGCATCAGCACCGGGATCTTTTTTAGCTGCTCATCCTTTTTTAGCTGCTCGGCCGCGGTAAAGCCGTCCTTCACCGGCATGATTATGTCAAGCAGAATGAGGTCGGGACTGGTTTTTCTAGCCAGGTTGACGCCTTCGTCGCCGTCATGAGCGACGAGCACCTCGTAGGGCCGGCTCTCCAGCACCGTTCTGGTAGCCTCGATGAAATCGACGTCGTCGTCAACCAGGAGAATCCGGGCTTTTCTTTTCATCTAGCTGAACTCCTTGCCCCGCTACTTCTTTACCAGTCTCTGGACCCTCTCAATCAGGATGTCCGGGGCCATCGGCTTCTCCACGTAATCGTCGACATCCAACTCAAGTCCCGTCTCGAGCTCATAGCGCCGGCGGCTGGCCTCTTCCCGGACGGACGTCAGCACCAGTATGGGTATCTGGCGGTACTTCGACCACCTCGGGTCCTGCAGTTCCTTGCAAACGGCAAAGCCGTCCATCTTGGGCATCATCAGGTCGAGTATCATCAGGTCGGGCTTCTCGGCTTTCAACGTCGCCAGGCCTTCCACTCCGTCCCGGGCGGTGACCACGGTGTAGCCCTGGGATTCGAGTATCATGCTGACGGCGTCCAGGATGTCCGGGTCATCATCGACAACCAAAATCTTAGCCGGCATCGTTAACCCTCCTTTTCATTATACTACTGGCCTGGGCATCAGTCCAGCACGCTCGACGATGACAGACACGACGTCCTCCCAGCCGACGGCCATGATGTGAATCCCGTGCACCCCCGGTATCTCCTTAAGCTGCTCGATGATATCCAGGATTACCCGGACGCCCTCTTCTTTGGCGCTGGCGGCCTGTTCCATCCGCGTCACCACGGAGTCGGGCACGCTGACCCCGGAGACGTAGTCCCTCATGTAGCGCGCCATGCCGACCGACCGGATGGGGATGACGCCCGCCAGGATGTGCGCCTGGCGGTCAAGACCCTGCTCGGTTACCATCTCCATCCACCGGGCGAACCTGGGCACGTCGTAGACGGCCTGGGTCTGGATAAAGCTGGCGCCCGCCCTGACCTTCTTCGCCAGCCGCCTGACGCGGAACTCGAAGGGATCGGCGAATGGGTTGGCGGCGGCGCCGATGAACAGCGGCACCTCCCCGGTGATGTCGTCGCCGGAGATGAACTTTTTCTCGTCCCGCATCTTCTTCAAGGTCTGGATAAGCTGGATGGAATCGATATCGTACACCCCCTTGGCTTCAGGGTGGTTGCCGAACTTCTGGTGGTCGCCGGAGAGGCAGAGGAAGTTGCCGATGCCGAAGGCCGCCGCGCCGAGCACGTCGCTCTGGATGGCCAGCCGGTTGCGGTCGCGCACCACCATCTGCATGACCGGGTCCACGCCCTGCTGTTTCAGCAGGATGCAGCCGGCGAGGCTGGACATCCGGACGATGGCCGTCTGGTTATCGGTGATGTTGACGGCGTCGCAGCAGCGGCGCAGCATCTCGGCCTTTCGCTGGATGACCGCCGCGCTGGATCCCTTGGGCGGGCCGGCCTCGGCGGTAACCGCGAACATGCCGCTCTCCAGGATCTTTTCCAGGTTTGTGCCCGCCTTCATGGCTGTCGCCTCCTCAGTTTCTGCTTGGGCAGCGTGAAGCTGAACTTGCTGCCGAAATTCATCTCGGGCGCGGGGCTTTCCGCCCAGATCTTACCGCCGTGGGCTTCGATAATCCTCCGGGCGATGGAGAGCCCGAGCCCCGTCCCCCTGGCTTCGACGTTGCTGGCCCGGAAGAAGTCCTCAAACAGCTTGGGCATGTCCTCCGCCGGAATGCCGATGCCGGTGTCAATAATCTCGACGACAATTTCCCTGTCAAGCTCCTTTACCCTGACAGTGATAGTGCCTTTCGGGGTGTAGCTGATGGCGTTATTCACCAGGTTGGTAATGACCTGCTGCAGGCGGGATGCGGAGCCCCTGACATGGGACAGGCCTTTCGGCAGCTCGACCTTGAGCTTGATGCCCTTTTCCCGGGCCGCGTCGCGCAGGTCGTTTAGCGAGCTCGTGATTACCTGGCGCAGAGATATGACCTTCTTCTCCTGGATTATCTGCCCGGTCTCGATGCGCGGGATGTCCAGGAGGTCGCTTATCAGGGTGAGCAGCTCCTTGATGCGCTTGGTGCAGCGCTCCAGCATGTTCTTCTGTTTCTCGTTGATCTCGCCGGAATAGCCCCCGAGGATAACCCAGAGAAAGCCCTGTATGGCGGTAAGGGGCGCCTTGAGGTCATGGGCGGCGATGCCGATAAAGCGCAGGAAGCGGTTGCGTTCCTCCTCCAGCTTGGCCACTTCATCCGAGGCCTTCTTAAGATCGCCGGTCTTCTGCTCCAGCAAACGCTCGCGCAGCAGCACCACCTCCCGCTGTCGCTTACGCAGCTCACCGGAAATGGCGGTAGCGGAATAGGTAGTCACGTAGAGGATAAGCTCGAGGCTGATAAGCACCGCCAGGATGTAGCTTTCCTGGCGGTAGAGCTCCGGCGAGGCGAAGCCTTCCAGGTTGACGTGAGGGATTATCCCGGCGTATTCCAGTCCCACCACCAGCACCACCAGCAGGATCGCCAGGGTCGCCAGCAGGTAGACGATGCGGTAGTTCAGCACGATGCTAGCCGCGATGATGTGGAAGACGAAGAGGAAGATAAACGGGTTCTCGATGCCGCCGGTAAAATGCATCAGCACGCTGGCGGCGATAAGGTCAAGAACGATATGGATATAGCCGTAGGTCCGCGCTTTGCGCACCACCAGGTCCGGCCGCACCCGGCGCAAGGCGTCGACCTGCTTCAGCAGCACGTAGTTGTAAACAACGATGACCGCGGCGATAACGTAGACCGGCGCCGTGGGGAAGCCGATGCCAAAGCCATAAGACGCGACCAGGGTCGCCAGGATGATGAGAAACACGGCGAACCAGCGCATCCGGACAAAGATACGCAGGCGCATCACCAGGGCGGCTTCTTCCGGGCTCCACGCCGCTTCCATCTCGGGGGCCGGTGGCTCCGGCTCCCGGCTGACGGGCAGGGACTCGTCCAGGCTAGCCATACTTCACCCGCGCTACTTCTTCTCTTCGGTCTTACCGGAAACCACGCCGCGCTCGCTGTCGATATCCGCCCGGCGCGGCCCGCCCGACAGGCTGGTGCTCCAGTTCTTGACCAGTACGATCTCGTCCAGCTCCTCCAGGCGCCCTGTTTCCTGGAGCCGGTCGTATATCAACTGCCAGGCGCAGGGAATATCCCGGGAAATCTCGCAGCGTCCTCCGGTTGAGCCGCCGCACGGCCCGTTGAGGAGCGACTTGGCGCACCTGACCAGCGGGCAGATAGCGGCGGTCCTGCCCAGAAGGCAACTGCCGCACTGCAAGCATACCTCGGTGAAATGGCCCGGGCTCTCCTCCATGCCGAGAAACAGGGTATCCAGGGCGGGATAGACCGCCCGGGTTTTCCCCAGGTAGAAGGCGATGTTCTGCACCCCCATGGCGCAGGTCATCGCCAGGACGCCGTCGGCGGTCGCTATCTCGGCGGCGGCGCCGCGCAAGGCTTCCCCGGTCAGCTCGTCGCAGGCGGTGGGGATGACCATCCAGCCGGTAACCTTCCTGCCGCCGTCTTCCAGCTTCTGCTTCATCGCCAGTACCTCGGCCTTGCCCCCGGTACGGCACAGGGTGGCGCAGGTGCCGCAGCCGATTACGTAGACCGACCGGAATTTTTCGAGATAGCGCATGACCTCCTCGGCCGGTTTTTGCGCGGTTACCGTCTTCATAATTCGCCCCCTCATCTGCGTCCCGACATCGCTCAGTTGTCTCCGAGCCGGCCCCCAAAGGCTTCCGGGAAATATTCCAGGCTGTCCATGACCGCGAAAGGCGCCGCCTGGCCCAGCCCACACAGCGATGACGCCATCATGGCGCCGGCCAGCGGGCCGAAAGCCTTGAGGTCCTTCTTGGAGCCGGCGCCGCGCCGGAACCTCTCCAGCATCTCCACCAGGACCTCCGTCCCCTGCCGGCAGGGCGTGCACTTGCCGCAGGACTCCTCCGCCAGGAACTCCATCGTCCGGTAAACGATATCGATGATATCGCGGCTGGTGTTGAACACCGTCACCGCGCCGGCGCCGAGTATGCCCTCGAAAGCTAGCGGCGCGTCGATCTTATCATATGGCAGCAGCCGGCCGGTAGCCCCGCCCACCTGCACCAGTTTGATGTCCCGGGCCTGACCCAGGCCTTCTACCAGCTCGCGCAGGGTGCTGCCCATCACCATTTCGTAGACGCCGGGCCGCGCCACGTCGCCGCTGAGGGAAAAGACCTTGGTGCCCTTGCTGCGCTCGGTACCCATCTGGCTGAACCACCCCGCGCCGTGAAGCAGCAGCGGCGGGATATTCATGAGGGTCTCGACATTGCTTATCGTGGTAGGCTTGCCGAAGAGACCGGCGATGGTTGGGAAAGGCGGGCGGTAGCGGGACTCCCCGCGCTTGCCCTCGATGGACTCCATCAGGGCCGACTCCTCGCCGCAGACGTAGGCCCCGGCGCCCTCCCTTATCTCGATGCTGAAGCCCGGCAAGTATGCCCGGCACTGGTCAATAGCGTTCTGAAGTTGTCCCAGCAGTCGCCGGTACTCGGCGCGCAGGTAGATAAAACCCTTGTTCGCGCCGACGGCGTAGCCGGCGATGGCCAGCCCCTCGACCAGGGTGAACGGGTCGTTCTGAAGGATGTAGCGGTCTTTGAAGGTGCCGACCTCGCCCTCGTCGGCGTTGCAGATGGCGTACTTTTCCTCGCCCGGCGATTTCCGGGCTCCCTCCCACTTCAGCCCGCAGGGGAAACCCGCCCCGCCGCGACCCCGCAGTCCGGACGCCTTCACCTCGCCGATGACCCCCTCCGGCCCCAGCTCCCGCGCTTTTTGCAAGGCCTTAAAGCCCTCCTTTTCCAGGTAAGAACTTACCAGGCCGGGGTTAATTATCCCGCAGTTCCTTAGCACCACCCGCTTTTCCGGCATTGGACCTCCTTACCGGGGAACCGATGTACTACTTACCTGTATCTTGCCAGTATGTTCAGGATTTTTTCCGGGGTCA
>JACPQH010000066.1 GCA_016190585.1 Chloroflexota bacterium
AGCGCGCACCGGCCAGAGCCACCAGCGAATCACGAACGATGCGCCGAAATCAAAGAGCACGGGGCGCCCCTCAGCAGAGCATCCGACGCCACAGGCCGGTCTCCGCCGCGGGAGGGGACCCCGCCGTCATGGAGCGCGGGCGCTCGGCATCAGCGAGGCGGCACCGACGCGTCCGGAAGATCGACGAGGCCACCCGCCAGAGCTTCAAGCTGCCGCCTGCGGTCCACCCCGTAGTGTCGGGCCAAGGTAGTCACCCGGTTGAAGATCTCGTAGCGGGTCATCTTCTTCTTGCGCCGGGGCCGCTTGATAAGGAACTCGAGGCGGATGACCGAGGGCAGCGGCAAGGTCTCCCGGGCGGAGCGGATGAATCCCACCCCGTTCTCCAGCATCTCGGCTTTGCCCTGGTATACCAGAACGATCGCCCGGCGCGCCCGGCAGACCGTCAGCGGCTCGTAGTTCTGGTTGAGGACTAAAACCGGATAATTTACCATACCTGAAACCTATTCCAAATTTTACTAGAAACGGCAGCGGCGTTGCAAGCAAGACGTCCCCTTGCAAAGCGGGCCGGGACGCGAGTATAATCCCGCTATCGGCCCCGACCAGAGCCGAAATTAAGGAGGCTGGAATGAGACGAGCTTACGCGGATATCCCGGAAGGTCAGGTCCATTACAAGGTGGTCGGCGAAGGCAAGCCGGTTTTGTGCCTCCATCAATCGCCCATCTCCTCGGACGAATATACCAACGTGCTGCCGCTCCTGGCGCCGCACTTCCGCGCCATCGCGATGGACACCATGGGCTACGGCCTGTCCGACCCCCATCCCAGGCCCAGCCCCCAGGTGCCGGACTATATCCAGGCTATCTATCATTTCATCCGGGCGCTCGGCATCCCCAAGCTCAGCATCGTCGGCATCCACACCGGGGCGACCTTCGCCATCGAGCTGTCGCTGGCCCACCCGGAGGTAGTGGACAAGCTCGTGCTGTGCGGCGTGCCCCTGCACCCCAAAGAACTGCGCGAGTCGCGCCTGAAAGACCCCGCCTTCCATGCCATACCCCGCCAGCCGGATGGCTCGCACCTGATGAAGATATGGAATTACTATAAGGACCGCTGGGACATGGACGTCCCTTTCCAGTCCCACGAGATCAGCTTCCTGGCGTATTACCTGGCGGGAAGCCGGGTAGAGGACGGGCACCTGGCCGTGTTCGCCCATGATCTGACGTCCAGTATTCCCAGGATAAAGCACCCGACCCTGCTGTTGAGCGGTACCGGCGACGTGCTGCACCGCTACTTGGACGCCGTGGCCAAGATGATCCCGGGCTGCAAGGTGGCCACTATCGAAGGCGGCGGCATCCACGTCGCCGTAGATAAGGCCGAGCCGTTCGCCAGGGCCGTCATCGACTTCCTCAAATAGTCGCCTATCCCGTCAAGCCGGCCGGGGGCGGGGGGTTTTCCCCCGCCCCTTCGTTTCGCCCCGGCATGCCGCCGCCGGCCCGTTAAACACCCGTATCACACTGCGGATGAGCCTTACCGTCTTACCTTAAGGTTCATTCGACTTCCCTCCGCGGAATTTTCTGGTAAAATGTAATTGTTTCGCATTTTGCCCGCGCGGGGCCGGGCAAGGAAAAGGGAGGAAAGCATGGCAAACGTCTACTCGTTCAAAGAGGGCTTTAAAGATAAGAACCAGCTCGGCAACAAGGGCGCCAACCTCGTGGAGATGGCCCAGATGGGGCTGCCCGTCCCTCCGGGCTTTGTCATCGCCATCGAGGCGTACAAGCACTGGCTCGATACCGGGCTGATGCCCGACGAGGAGATAAGGGAAGCCCTGGCGGCGCTCGAGGCGGAGATGGGGCGCAAGATGGGCGAGGGACTGGAGGTCTCGGTGCGCTCCTCGGCGCCGGTCTCCATGCCCGGCATGATGGATACCGTGCTCAATATCGGGGACTTCGGCCGCATGTACAGCGCCATCAAGCGCGTTTTCGAGTCCTGGGACAACATGCGCGCCGTTGAGTACCGCCGCCTGAACAAGATACCGCCCACCCTGGGCACGGCGGTCATTGTCCAGGCCATGGTCTACGGCAACCGCGATGACAGCTCGGGGACGGGCGTGGTCTTCAGCCGCAATCCCAGCACCGGGGACAAGGGCCTGTTCGGTGAGTACCTTATAAGAGCCCAGGGGGAAGACCTGGTCTCCGGGGCCAGGACGCCCGAGCCGGTCGCCACGCTCGGCAGCCGCCTGCCGCAGGTCTACGGTGAGCTGGAAACGATCGCCCGGAAGCTCGAGAGCCACTTCTGCGATATGCAGGACATCGAGTTTACCATCGAATCGGGCAAGCTTTACATCCTCCAGACCCGCAGCGGCAAAAGGAGCGGTCATGCCGCCGTGAAGGTGGCGGTGGACATGGTGGCGGACGACCTCATCACCCGGGAGGAAGCCGTGATGCGCGTCACGGTGGACGACATCCGCGGCCTGCTCCACAAAAGGCTGAAGGCCGCCGACGGCCAGCAGCCCATCGCCCGGGGCCTCAACGCCGCGCCCGGGGCCGCCAGCGGCAAGGCGTTCTTTAACTCGATGGACGCCCTCGCCCAGTCGCGGAAAGGCATCCCGGTCATCCTGGTGCGCCCTGAGACCAGTCCGGATGACATCCAGGGCATCGCCGCCGCCAACGGCGTCCTGACCCAGCGCGGCGGGCTGACCTCCCATGCCGCCATCGTCTCGCGGGCCATGGGCAAACCGAGCATCACCGGCGCCGAGGGCATCACCATCGACCTGGCCGGCCGGAGCTTCAACGCCGACGGCATTGTCGTCCGCGAAGGCGACGAGCTGACCATCGACGGCACCTCAGGCAACGTCTACCTGGGCACGCTCCCCCTGGAAGAGGTCAGCTTCACCCCCGAGCTCAGTGAGTTCATGGGCTGGACCGACGGCTACAAGCGGCTGGGGGTGCGCGCCAACGCCGACACCCCGGAGATGATCGCCCAGGCGCGCAACTTCGGCGCCGAGGGCATCGGCCTGTGCCGCACGGAGCGCATGTTCAACGCCCCGGAGCGCCTCTCCGTCATCCGCGAGTTCATCCTGGCGGAGAGTCCCGCCCAGCGCGCCGAGGCCATCGAGCAACTGCGCGAGCTGCAGACCACCGACTTCATGGCCCTCTTCCGGGAGCTCCAGGGGATGCCCATCATCATCCGGCTGCTCGACCTGCCCCTCCACGAGTTCCTGCCGCCGGAAGAAGATGTCGTTGACCCCCGCGTGCGCGCGCGCATCGCCGAGCTCAAGGAAACCAACCCCATGCTGGGGCATCGCGGGGTGAGGCTGGCCGTCACCTCGCCGGAGATATACCGGATGCAGATCGAGTCCATCGACCAGGCCCGGAGCGAGGTCCCGGCCAACGTGTCCATCATGGTACCCCAGGTCACCACCTCCCAGGAGGTCCGCTCGGTCAAGGCGCTGCTTAAAGGCTCCGACATGAAGTTCGGTGTCATGATGGAGACCGTCCGCGCCTGCATGAGGGCCGGACGGCTCGCCCAGGAGGTCGATTTCTTCTCCTTCGGCACCAATGACCTTACCCAGGCCGTCTTCTCCTTCAGCCGGGAAGACGCCGAGAAGAAGTTCCTGACCACCTACCTCGAACTGGGCATCCTCCAGGACAACCCCTTCGAGGTGCTGGACGTCAAGGGAGTCGGCCAGCTTATGGAGACGGCCATCTTCTGGGCGCGGCGCGCCAGGAAAGAGCTGGAGATAGGAGTCTGCGGCGAGCAGGCCGGCGAACCGCGCTCCATCCGCTACCTGCACGGCACCGGCGTCGACTACGTAAGCTGCAGCCCGTTCCGCATCGCTATCGCCAGGCTGGTTGCCGCCCAGGCGGCCATCGAGAGCCGGCCCGCCGAAGCCCGTCCCGAGATCAAGTGCGGCTAGTATCTGAGCCGGAGCGGGCTCTCCGGTAGACCGTCATCACGGGACCGCTCGCGCGAAAGCGGCCGGCGAGCCATCCCGGAGACCGCTTCGTCGCTGCGCCCTGCAATCGCGGTTAGACAGCCTCGCCGCGTCAGAATCAGACCGGCAGCATTAAAGTCACCAGGACTTATCCCGGGGGATTCCTGTCCCTTCACGGCCCGCCCATCTTTATGTATTTACCTAATTAAACATACGTACTAGTACCTATTCGGTACGTACAGGTGATTCTAACGGCTCCCGCCCGGGGCTTATCATAACCTGAGTATCCGGCACCGGGGAGGAGCATGAAATACTTAGCAAGTCTCTATGTGATACTTATTTTCAGCCTTATCCTGAATCCGGCTCCGGCGAAGGCCGCGCCGGCGGCCGGCCTCGAAAGTACCGGCGGAACCGACCTGCGCCTGATAGTTCGCTACCGGGCGGGCGTGACCGCCGCCGAGATAAAGGCCGTCCGGAAACAGCTTGGCGCCCGAGCGCCCGTGGGGGCCCTGCCCGCCCTTAACGCCGAAACCATCCAGGCATCCGGCCGGGACGGGTTCATCCGGCCTTCGGAGATAGGCGCCGCCGTAATCGGTATCGAGCCGGACTACCCGGTCAGCGTGACGGTCACGCCCAACGATCCCTACTTCGCCCAGGCATGGGGCCTGGCCAGGGTACAGGCGCCGGCCGCCTGGGATGTGACCACGGGCGACAGCGACGTCAAGATCGCCATACTGGACACCGGGATCGACACCGGCCATACCGATCTGTCTTCAAAAATAATCGTCTCCAAAAACTTCACGGACAGTCCCACGGCTGATGACGTCTACGGGCACGGCACCCATGTCGCCGGGATCGCCGCCGCGGCGACGGGCAACGGCACCGGTGTCGCCAGCCTGGGCTACGACGCGACCCTGATGAATGTCAAGATAATCAATGACAAGGGGGCCGGCTACCATTCCGCTATCGCCCAGGGCATCATCTGGGCGGCGGATAACGGGGCCAGCGTCATCAACCTCAGTATGGGCGGCAACGCGGCCTCGACGGTCTTGCAGGAAGCCGTCAGCTACGCCTGGGACAAGGGGGTGGTTATCGTTGCCGCCGCCGGCAACAACGGAAAGACCACGCCATCCTATCCGGCCTACTACCCGGAGGCCATCGCCGTGGCCGCGACCGACGGGAATGACAAACTGTACTCGTTCTCGAACCGCGGCGACTGGGTTGATGTCGCCGCGCCGGGCAGCGCCTACTCCACCGTCAAGGGCAACGGCTACGGCACCATGAACGGTACCTCGATGGCATCGCCTTACGTCGCCGGGCTGGCCGGGCTGCTCTTCACGCTGGCCGCCGACGAGAACGGCGACGGCAAAACCAACGACGAGGTCCGGGCGGCCATCGAAGCGGGGGCGGAGGAAGTCGGTACAAATGACATCGGGCACGGGCGCATCAACGCCTACCGGTCGGCCCAGGCCCTGAAGTCCGCCGTGCCGGCGCCTGCCGCCGGGAAGGTCTCCGGAAGCGTGAAGGACGCCGCCGGCGAGGCTATCGCCGGGGCCACCGTCAGCGACGGCACCCGCGCGGCCACGGCAGACGACGCCGGCAGCTATGTCCTGAGCGGTATTCCGCCCGGCAGCTACACGCTGACCGCGGCGGCAAGCGGCTACCAGGCCGCCGCCCGGCGTCTTACCTTTAACCCCGGCCAGACACTCGCCAGCAACTTTATCCTCGACCCCGAACCGCAACAGACGGCCGCGCTGCACGCAAGCCAGAATGCCACCGGCGGCGCCGACGTTTTTTACGGCGGCAACTGGCGCGCCCAGACCTTTACGCCCGCCGAGTCCTTCATGGTCACCAGAGTGCGCCTTCCCCTGGTGAAGGAGGGCGGTCCGGCCGGCGACATCATCGTCAGTATACGCCTGACCGACGCCGCCGGACGCCCTGCCGGCAGCGACCTGGCCAGCGGCCGCATCAAGGCCAGCATGGTTGCCGCCTCCTGGGCTGAAGTCTGGTACGACTTCGACCTGGGCTCCGGCCTGTCCCTGGCCGCCGGCCGGCGCTACGCCATCGTCTGGCGGGCCCCGGACGCCGATGCCGCCGGCCCGCTCTACTTCCTGTTCGATGATGGCGGCGCCTATGGCGGGGGGAGGCTTATGGCCGGCAGCGGCGGTCCTGACTGGGATGATATGACACCCTCCTGGGATGCGGCCTTCCAGGTATGGGGCGTCAGGCAGGACGGCCGATAAATATTTATCGTCAACTCATGGGATGATATAATTTTAGTTGTGCGCGTACAGGGGATTTATAGCTGATTTTCTTCAAACATCCTCTAGAGATTTCTCTGATTGACATCAACGGAGGCTTATGGCGGTAGAGGAACCGGTCAGTCCACACAACAAGTTCGTCGCGCGGCTTAACTTCGTCAAGCCCTCCATCCCGGCGGAAACGACCACGCTGACCTCGGGAACGGTGTTCGCGCTCTCCGGCAGCAACGGCGATATCCTGGCGCACAGCCACCACGGTTTTTACGCCCACGACACCCGCTTCCTGAGCGTGTTCCAGGTGCGCCTTGACGGCCGCCCCCTGCTTAACACCGGCTCGGCGGTGTTCAACGACCGGCTGGCCAGCTTCTACTGCAACACCGGCGGCATAAGCCTGGTGCGCGACCGGTACGTTTCCGACCACCTGCACGAGGACATCTACCTGGTAAACAACGCCCCCGCCGCCCGCAAGGTGCGGCTGGAGCTGACCTTCGCGGCGGATTTCGCCGATATTTTCGAGGTGCGCCGCGGGCAGTTCCAGAAGGTGGGCGACGTGCGCATCGAGCCCAGGGAGGGACAGGATATCGCCCTGGTCTACCGCCGGGGGGATTTCATCCGCGAGACCTGGATAAATTTCTCGGCGGAGCCCCGTATCAAGGGCAGTACCGCCGTCATCGAGGTCGCACTCGAGCCCAAAGTGACCTGGCAGACCTGTCTTGATATCAGCCCGGTGGCCGATGGCAAAAACGGGCAGGGGCCGTGCGTCGTGTCGATTCAAAGCCCGCCCTTCTACGCCCGGAAAAGAGAGAAGGTGATGGTCGGCGTCTTCGAGCAGGTACCGGTCGACGCGCCGCTGGAGACCGTGCCGGAGCTGAGTACGGACAACCTGGAGCTGTGCCAGGCCTATTACCGCGCCGTCTCCGACCTGCGCTCCCTGCGCCTCAAGCAGGATGACCATTACCTGCTGGCCGCCGGGCTTCCCTGGTTCATGGCGATTTTCGGCCGCGACGCCATCATCAGCGCCTTGCAGACCAAGCTGCTCGGCCCGGAGCTGATGCTCGGCACCCTCCGCACGCTGGCCGACCTTCAGGCAAACGCCAGCGACCCGTTCCGCGAGGCGCAACCCGGGAAAATCCTGCACGAGGCGCGCCGCGGCGAGCTTTCCCTGTTCGAGCACGTTCCGCAC
>JACPQH010000064.1 GCA_016190585.1 Chloroflexota bacterium
GCACCCATTATAGTGGCGAATATAGTTAACGTAGCGATTAACAACACAATCACCCTCCATCTAGAGAATGTCATCTGACACCCCCATGCTCGGTATTATACCACCACTTAAGATTGAACAGTACACACCGTTGCATTTGCCCTTTCCTTTAGTGTATAATGAGCGTAATTAGTTTAAAGTTTAGGTTATTACAGCTGCGCCTACACCACGAGCGTTACGGATGACCCAAACTCTAACTAAAAATTAAGAGGAGGTCATCCTAATGGGTTTCCAGGACAAGTCACTCGAGTGCTCTGATTGCGGGTCTACCTTTACCTTCACCGCCAAGGAGCAGGAGCTCTTCGCGTCCAGAGGCTACACCAATGAACCGAAGCGCTGCCCCAATTGCCGGGCCGCCCGCAAATCCGAGCGCTACGCCAGCGGTGGCAGCACCGGCACGAGCGGCGGCGGCATGGGCGGTTTCCGGCCACAGCGGCAGATGTTCCCGGCCAAGTGCAGCGCCTGCGGCGCGGACACCAAGGTCCCCTTTGAGCCGCGCGGCGACCGGCCGGTCTACTGCAGCGAGTGCTACAACAGGGTCAAGATGGGCAGGTAATTCTGTCTCAGGATGAGCGCAGGCCGGGGTAACGCCTGGCCTGCGTCTTGTTCGGAAGGTTGTTTTTTATGGACGTATCACTGCGTGAAGGCGAGACCCAGGAAGCGCTGCTGCGGCGCTTCCAGCGGATGGTGCAGATTAACGGCATCCTGCGGGAGGCCAAGGCGCACCGCCACTTCGTCTCGAAGCGGGACGCGGCCCGGTTAAAGGCCAAGAACAGCGCCCGGCGCCGGCGTCACCAGAGATAAACCTGGGCGGCCCGGCGCGTTCATACGAGGAGGCTATCCCCTAGCCCCCTTTTCTTCTTTTATGATTTTCTCCGTAGTCAACCCGCTTTTACCGTTTTCCCGCCCGTAAGCTCTCTGAAAGTACCCCCGATGGCGGTTAATACGTATGGCTCCATGCGGCGTTATTGAAGGCTTTTATTCTTGACAGTTATCAGGTCGGATGCTATGATACCGGGAAAGCGACAGGAGCTTGGGAGGAAGTAGGGTCGAGTCTGAGACATCAAAGAGAGCCGTAGTGTTAAGGACTCCGGGCCGGCCAATCCGTTCGTTGGCGGGAAACCCGTCAGATAACCCGGTCTCATGGAGGAGCTGTGAGAGTCCTGATAATCGAAGATAGCTCCGAGGTAGTTGAGGTAGTGCGGCTCTGTTTTGACCTGCGCTGGCCTGGTACTAAAGTCACGGCCACCCCGTCCGGCAAGAAGGGTATCGAGCTCGTGCAAAGCGAGTCGCCCGATGTCGTCATCCTGGACCTGGGCCTGCCGGACATGAGCGGCTTTGACGTGCTGAAGGAGATCCGGGACGCCTCGGATGTTCCCGTCCTGATTCTCACGGTCCGCGACGAAGAGGTGGCCAAGGTCAAGGGGCTGGAGCTGGGCGCGGACGACTATATCGTCAAGCCCTTCAGCCATCTCGAGCTGCTTGCCCGGGTCAGGGTGGTGCTCCGGCGGAGCAAGATGCCGGCGCTCAAAGGGAACGACAAGCCGCTGCGGCTCGGCAGCGACCTGGTCATTGACTTCGCCGGGAGGGTCGTCAGCCGCAACGGTGAGGCGGTGCCGCTTACGCCTACGGAGTGGAAGATGCTCGGCGAGCTGGTCGACAACGAAGGCACGGTGCTGAGCTACGAGACCCTGTTAAAGAGGGTCTGGGGCGACGAGTATATTGACGCCACCGAGCATATCAAAAAGTACGTCTACCGCCTGCGCCAGAAGCTGGGTGACAACCTGGCCGAACCGCGCATCATCATCAGCGCCCGGGGCATGGGCTACAAGTTCGTCCGGCCAGCCGCCTAGACCCCGCCCGGCCTCACCCCAGGAAGGTCGAGAGCACCCGTGAGAACTCCGCGATCTTCTGCTTGTAGACGCTGTGCCCGCAGCCTTCCAGTACCCTGAGCTCGCAGTCAGGAATCACCCGGGACGCCGCGTAGCCGTGGCTTACCGGCAGGACCAGGTCGTTAGCGCCCCAGACCAGCAGGGTAGGCATCAGCAGGTTGGAAAGCTGATGGACGATCACCTGGGCCTGTCCCTTGAGGTTCATCAGGCTCCGGCCGATTTTCAGGCTGAAGCCAGGGTCCTTACGCCAGCGCCCGGGCCGGAGACCCCGCAGCAGCCACTTGGCAGCCCGCAGAATACCGAGAACCGCCCTGCCCAGCAGCCAGCAGGACACCCGCGCCCAGAGGGCGATCTCCTTGCCCAGGCCGATACTGCTGACCAGCACCAGCTTCTTTATCCGCTGCGGGTGCTTCAGGGCGTAGCCGATAGCGATGCGGCCACCCATGGAATGCCCCACCAGGTTAAAACGCTCCAGACCGAGGCTCCGGCTGAAATCGTCGACGAAAGAGACATATTCCGGAATACGGAAGTCGCTGCTTAACGGCTGGCTGTGCCCGAAGCCGGGCAGGTCCGGAATGTAGACCCTGTAATACTTGGATAGCTCCGCCGCGTTCTTGAGCCAGGAGCGGGCGCCGTCGGCGCCGCCGTGGAGAACCACCAGGGGCTCGCCGTGGCCGCCGGTGAAGTAACGGATCCTCAGCCGGCCAACCCTGATAACCTTGGAAAAAATACTCGCCATCTACCTTCCTGAAATACCTAGATGTTTTTCGCTAGAAATCGCGGGGATAATTGATGGGCATTAGGTATGTATCCCTGCTGTCATTCTAACAAGGCCTGGGCCTCGGCGCAACGCTCGCGGGAAAATTAGGTAGCTACTTAAAGGATGGTATTTCACAAAGCAAGGTATTTTCCGAGACACCAAGAAAGCGCCTTACTCAGCCTTGAGCCAAACTCCTTACGACGGTGAAGGTCGCCCAAAATATCGCAACCGGGATTGAGGCAAACCGGGATGCGAACCAAATTGACACCTCTTTCCTGATGCTTCTACAATGTAGAGAAGGTGGACTTTTACCAGAAGACGACACTCGACAACGGCCTCCGGCTGCTGACCGCTCGTATGCCTCAGACGCGCTCGGTCTCCGTGAGCTTTTTTATCGGCACCGGTTCCCGGTACGAGGACGACGCCAGGGCGGGGCTCTCGCACTACCTCGAGCATCTCTGCTTCAAGGGCACGCAGCAGCGCCCCAGCGCTATCGACATCTGCTCGGCGATCGAGGGCGTGGGCGGGCTTTTCAACGGCGGCACGGACAAGGAGCTGACGGTCTACTGGTGCAAGGTGGCCGGGGCCCACCTGAACATGGCTATCGATGTGCTGGTCGACATGCTGCTCAACTCCCGGTGCGACCCGGCGGAGATCGAGAAGGAGCGCCAGGTCATCATCGAAGAGATTAACATGGTCGAGGATAACCCCGCGCAGAAAGTGCACATGCTGATCGACGGGCTACTGTGGCCGGGGCATCCCCTGGGACGGGACGTGGCGGGCACGCGGCAGTCCGTGGCCGGCCTCACCCGGGAGATGATGCTGGGATACCTCTCCGGCCACTACCGGCCCGGCAACACCGTGGTCGCCATCGCGGGCGACATCGACCATGACGACATGCGCGCGGTCATCACCGGCGCCCTGGGGCGCTGGGCGAACCGCGAAGCCCCGCCTGCATACCAGCCCTATACCGGCGGCTACGCCCGCCGTGTCCTTATCGAAAAAAAGGACACCGAGCAGGTCCAGCTATGCCTGGCGCTGCCGGGCGTCTCCCACTTCCACCCGGAGCGTTTCGCCCTCGACCTGCTTAACGTCATCCTCGGCGAGGGCATGAGCAGCCGGCTGTTTACCCAGATACGCGACAAGCTGGGGCTGGCATACAGCATCAGCAGCTACGCCGACCATTTCCTTGATACCGGCTCGCTGACCGTCTCCGCCGGGGTGGACGTCAAGAACCTGCGGGTGGCCATCCGGGCCATCCTCGAGGAGATCGGCAAACTGAAGGATGGTGTCCCTGAAGCGGAGCTTACCAAGGCCCGGGAGCTTTCCAAAGGGCGCCTGATACTCCGCATGGAGGACAGCCGCGCCGTCGCCGGCTGGATAGGCGGCCAGGAGATTCTCACCGGGCGGATACTGAGTGTTGAGGACGTCATATCCATCGTGGACAGCATCACCGCCGAGGAGCTGCGGCAGCTTGCCCGGGACCTGCTCGCCGGCGACCGGCTGTGCCTGGCGGTGGTCGGCCCGGTCAGCCCGGACGAGCCGCTCGAAGAGCTGTTGCAGCTTTAGAAACAGGGAGATTACGAATGACCC
This sequence comes from Chloroflexota bacterium, assembly GCA_016190585.1. Next base: position 4,285 of record JACPQH010000064.1, read on the forward strand.
AGCAAGTCAGCGCGCGGGAAGCCATCGCGCAAATCAGGCCGGGGAGCACGATACTCATCGGAGAGTCCTGCGGCGAGCCCCAGACCTTGATCGAGGCCCTGGTAGCTGACAAGGAGCGGCTGAAGGGGAGCCGCATCATCGAGTGCCGCCGGATCACCGGCTCCAGCTACGCCCCGCTCTGCGACTATTTTCACATCACCACCATGCACGTCACCCCGGACTACCGGGACGCGGTGCACGGCTGCAGGGCCGACTTCCTGCCGATACGACTGGCCGAGGCGCACGCCTTCTTCCAGCAAAATCCCGTAGATGTCGCCCTGGTGCAGGTATCGCCGCCGGCCAGCCGGAAGCTGTGCAGCTTCTCGGTGGCGGTAGGCTTTACCTACGAGGCCGCCCGTGCCGCCCGGATGATAATCGCCGAGGTGAACGACCGCATGCCCTGGAGTTACGGGCAGAACCACCTCGGCCTGGACCACCTCGACTACATCGTGCCCAGTTCGAGGCCGGTGCTGGCCTACCCCAGCCGCGCTATCGAGGAAGAGGAGCTGGCGGTGGCGCACAATGTCGCCCGGCTCGTGCCGGACGGCGCCGTCCTCTCCATCGGCATTGGCGGCATCTCGGAGGCTGTCCTCACCTTCCTCGCCGGCAAAAAGGACCTGGGCATCCATTCCGGCATCATTACCGACGGCGTTATCGAGCTGATGAAAAGCGGCGTCATCAGCAACCGGACCAAGCCTGTCGACCGGGGCAAAACCGTGGCGGCCCTGGCCTTCGGGACGGAGAGGCTGTTCGATTTCATGGACCGCAACCCCGCTGTCAGGATGCAGCCCTTTTCCTACACGCATGACGTCCGGCGAATTTCCAGGTTTGATAATTACATCGCGGTCAACTCGGCGGTAGAAGTCGACTTGACCGGCCAGGTCAACGCCGAATCGGTGGGCAGCATCCAGATAAGCACCATCGGCGGGCAGGCCGATTTCGCCCGGGGCGCCGCCTTGTCCCGCGGGGGGAAGAGCGTCATCACCCTGACCTCGACCACGCGCAACTCCAAGGGCTCGAAGATTGTGCCTGTTCTCAAAGCGGGGGGCGTGGTCAGCACGCCGCGTTATGACGTCCACTGCGTGGTCACCGAGTACGGCGTGGCCGAGCTCTGGGGGAAGACCGTCAAGCAGCGTGTTAACGAGCTTATTTCCGTGGCCCACCCCGGGTTCCGGGACGAGCTGCGCCAGGCCGCGCGCCGCCTTTAGGACGACCATGCGCCGCTTCCACACCGCCGGGGTCACCAGCGATTCGGCCGACATCAGCGATGCGGAGCAGCTGCACTACTTGAGAGACGTGCTGCGCCTGAAGCCCGCTGATGAGGTGGTCCTCTTCGACGATGAAGGCAACGAGTACACCTGCCGGATAACCGGCCTGAGCAGGAAGCGGGCGGTGCTGGCCGTCCGGGAAAAAAGGGCTGCCCCGCGCAGCAAGACCGGGCTGGCTGTCGCCTGCGCCATTCCCAAAGGCAACCGCATGGACGATGTGGTCGACAGCCTCACCCAACTGGGCGCTGACAAGGTCATCCCCATGTTGACGGCGAGGGTGGTGGCGAAGCTCGACAGTGCCCGCGAAGCCGCAAAACACGACCGCTGGCTGAAGATCGCCCGGAGCGCCGCCCGGCAGAGCCAGCGGAGCCTGCCGGAGATTATGCCGGTTACAACGTTCGAGGCGGTCCTGGCGCTGTCCGGCCAGTATGATCTCAAGCTGATACCGGCCCTGGTTGCGGACGGGGAACCCATCCGGGCGGCACTGGCGGGCTTCCTGGGCGGGCGCGTCCTGGTGTTGATCGGACCGGAAGGCGATTTCACCCCGGCCGAGGTCGACGCGGCGAGAGAGGCGGGATTTATTCCCGTCTCCTTGGGCGACACCGTGCTGCGCGTGGCCACGGCGGCAGTTGCGGCGGCGAGCTTTATCCGGCTATGGCTGGCTGGCCGTTAACCGGTTTCCCCGCACCCTGCCCTCTCCCGCACACGAAAGCGTCAACCCGGAATTTCCCGTAGCGCCGCTTTCGCCGGGCTTCGCGCGGCTCGGGTAAATTACGTGTGTTTGCGGATAACATTTACCGGGAAAATGTGCTTTATTTTGTTATAGATACGGTCTTGAGGTGAGCTATGGAGGCTATCGGGGGGCACGGGGTACCGGGTGCGCCGGAGTCCTACTGGCTGGCCAGTTCACCGGGGACGGGCTACCCGCCGCTCGAGGGTGAGGTCGAGACCGATGTCGTGATAGTCGGCGGCGGTTTTGCCGGCATTATCTCGGCCCTGTTTTTGAAGGAAGCCGGTTTTAAAGTCGCGGTGATCGAGGCCCGCCGCATCTTGACCGGGGTCACGGGCAACACCACTGCCAAGATCACGTCGCTGCACCGGCTGGTCTATGCCAATCTTGTCAAGAGCCTGGGTCAGGAAAAGGCCCGGCAGTACGCGGATGCCAACCAGGCGGCCATCGAAAAGCTAGCCGCGCTGGTGGAGGCCAGGAAGATACCCTGTGATTTTTCCCGTTTGCCGTTCTATGTCTACGCCGCCGACCGGAAGGATGTGCCCCGGCTGGAGCAGGAGGTCAAAGCGGCGCAGTCGGTCGGGCTCGAGGCGTCATTCGTTGATGAGGTCGCGCTGCCCTTCGCCACGGCGGGGGCGATACGCCTGGATAACCAGGCCCAGTTCCACCCCTTGAAGTTCCTGAGAGAGATCGCCCGCTCGCTGCCGGGGGAAGGCAGCCATATCTTCGAGAACAGCCGGGTGATTCGTATGGACCACGGGCCGGTCTGCCGGGCGTCAACCGACAAAGGCCGGGTAAAAGCCCGCTACGCCGTGGTCGCCACCAATTTCCCGGTTTTAGACCGGGAAGGGTTCTTCTACGCGCGACTTCAGCCGGCCCGCTCCTATGCCATCGCCGGGATGACCGACCGGGCGTTCC
>JACPQH010000065.1 GCA_016190585.1 Chloroflexota bacterium
CACTTTGAACATACCATCGCTATCAACGATAACGAAGCCGAGGTGCTAACTAGAGCGATTTATGCCTAAAAAGGAAACGATCGAGGTCGAGGGTACCGTTATCGAGGCCCTTCCTAACGCCATGTTCCGCGTCGAGTTGCCCAACAAGCACCAGGTGCTGGCGCATATTTCTGGAAAAATGCGCATACATTATATTAGAATATTACCTGGGGATAAAGTGCTTATCGAGCTTTCCCCGTACGATCTGAGCCGGGGAAGGATAACCTACCGGTTCAAGTAAAGGAAAGAACATATGAGAGTAAGAGCTTCGGTCAAAACAAGGTGTGAGAAATGCAAGATCGTCCGGCGCCAGGGCGTGGTCCGGGTGATCTGTTCCAACCCCAAGCATAAGCAGAGGCAAGGTTAGGAGGCGGGAGCATGGCACGTATCGCCGGTGTAGACATACCGGGTAATAAACAGGTCTGGGTATCCCTGCAATACATTTACGGCGTCGGGCCAGCCCTGAGCAGGCAGGTCCTGTCCAGGGCCAATATCACGCCGGAAGCCAAGGTCAACGACCTGACGGAGGAGCAGATCAACAAGCTCCGCGAGGCTATTGACAAAGAGATAACCGTTGAAGGCGAGCTGCGCAAAGAGGTCAACTTCAACATCAAAAGGCTCATGGAGATCGGGAGCTACCGCGGCCTCCGGCACCGCCATAACCTGCCCGCACACGGGCAGAGAACGCGGACCAATGCCCGGACCAAGCGCGGTCCCCGCCGGACAGTCGCCGGCCGCGGGCAGAAGCGCGGCACAGCCAAGAAGTAATAAAGGAGGGCCAGGTGGCACAGAAGAAGCAGACCAGAGCGAAAAGACGGGAACGAAAGGTAATCCCGGTGGGCCGGGCCTATGTCCAGTCCACCTTTAACAATACCATCGTGACGATAACCGATGCCCAGGGCAACGTGCTCTCCTGGGGCACGTCCGGGACCGCCGGTTTCAAGGGTTCGAGGAAGGGCACCCCTTACGCCGCCCAGATGGCGGCACGGGACGCGGCCCGCAAGGCTATCGTCTACGGCCTGCGGCAGATAGAGGTCTATGTCAAGGGCCCCGGCAGCGGGCGCGAAGCCGCCATCCGCTCCCTGCAGAGCTCCGGTCTTTACATCACCGGCATCAGGGACGTGACCCCTATCCCGCACAACGGCTGCCGCCCGCCCAAACGGCGAAGGGTTTAATAGAGGAGATAAATGGCAAGATATACTGGTCCAGCATGCCGGCTTTGCCGCCGCATCGGTGAAAAGCTCTTTTTGAAAGGGGGCAGGTGCTTTACCCCCAAGTGCGCCGCGGACAAGCGCTCCAAGGCACCCGGTCAGACGCAAGCGCGCCGCCGGCCCAAGGTGTCCGATCGCGGCATCCAGCTTCACGAGAAGCAGAAGGCGCGTTTCAGCTACGGCCTCATGGAACGCCAGTTCAAGAACTATTTCCTTGACGCCGAAAAGCAGCCCGGGATTACCGGCGACAATCTGATGGTAATACTGGAAAGAAGGCTGGACAACGCGGTTTTCCGGCTTGGCTTTGCCGATTCGCGCTCCCAGGCGCGTCAGCTGGTACGCCACGGGCATATCACGCTTAACGGCCGGAAGACCAACATCCCCTCCCGGCTGATCGGCGAGGGCGATACCATCGGCTGGCGCGAAGGCAGCGTGAAGACCGAGCTTTTCAAGATGGTATCCCAGGCGGTTGAAAGCAAGACCGTGCCCGGCTGGCTTACGCTGGACCGGGAAAAGCTCATCGGTAAGGTAATAACAATGCCCACGCCGAACGATGTTGATCTCAGATTCGATGGAAAGGCTATCGTCGAGTACTACTCGCGGTAGTTGAGGAGGGTTGCGTGGCTCTTGTTGTTCCCACGATAGAGTGCGTTGAGTGTATCGAAAACTACGGCAGGTTCGTCGCCGAGCCGCTGGAGACGGGGTTCGGCGTAACCCTGGCTAACTCGCTGCGGCGCACCCTGCTTGGCTACCTGCCCGGCGCGGCCGTGACCCGCGTCAGGGTCGAGGGTATTCAGCACGAGTTCTCCATCATCCCTAACGCCAAAGAGGATGTCATGGAGTTCCTGCTGAACGTCAAAGCTCTCAGGCTCAAGCCGCTGGCGGACCGTTCCGGCAAGCTGACGCTCGAGGTCCAGGGCGAGGGGCGTATTACGGCGGCCGATATCAAACCCTCGGCCGATTTTGAGATTGCCAACCCGGAGCTCTGCCTGCTTACCCTCACCTCGCCCGAGGCGCGGCTGGTGGCGGAGTTTGATATCGATATGGGCATGGGCTACAAGACCGCCGAGTCTACTGACAATATGCCGGTCGGCACCATCCCCGTTGACGCCATATTCACGCCGATACGCAAGGTGAATTTTAACGTCGAGCCTACCCATGTCGGCCAGGAGACCCACCGGGAAAAGGCGACCATCGAGATATGGACCGACGGCACCATCTCCCCGACCGACGCCCTGAGCCAGGCTGCCGCCCTCCTTATCGAGCAGATAACGCCCTTCATGGAATACGCCAAGCTCTCGCAGATGAAGGCCGAGGAACGGCTCATCCGGCTCTCTATCCCCGATGAAAAATATAACATGCCCGTTGACCAGCTCGATCTCTCGGTGCGGACGATGAACTGCCTGCGGCGCAGCGGTATTACCACGGTCGGTGAGCTAATCGCCAAGGGACCAAAGGAGCTTCTCAAGCTGAGAAACTTCGGACAGAAGTCCTACCAGGAAATCGAGGAGCGCCTGACGGAGATAGGCCTGTCGCTCAGCGGTCCGGAAGAGGCCGGAGCAGAGGCCGGGGAAGAGGCAGCCTTCGAGGAAGAGACCGAAGATGAGACGCAGGAAAGCCCCCAGGAAACACAGGCTTGACATAAGGGAGTTCTTGAAATGAGGCATCAGGTATCTGGAAGACATCTCGGGCGGAACACCGCCCAGCGGCTGGCGCTTTATCGCAACCTGGTAACCGACTTGCTCCGGTACGAGAAGATCACGACCACCGAGGCCAAGGCCAAGGAGATCCAGGGCATGGCCGAGAAAATGATAACGCTCGGTAAGGAGGGCAGCCTGCGCTCCCGCCGCCTGGCGCTGCGATTTCTCATGGACGAGGCCGTCGCGGACAAGCTGTTCTCGGAGCTTAACAAACGCTACGCCACCCGAGCCGGCGGTTACACCCGGATAACACGGCTGGGCCCCCGTCTCGGCGACAACGCCCCGATGGTCCAGCTTGAGGTCCTGCAGTAGCGTGGCGGGACCTATCAATGAGGCAGGACGGAACCAGGATAGTCTTGAAGCTGGAATATGATGGCGCCGGGTACTGCGGTTTTCAGCTTCAGCCCGGCGTGCCCACCGTCCAGGGGGAGATTGAAAAAGCCCTTTACCGGCTCACCGGCGAGTGTACCCGAGTGACCGCCGCCAGTCGCACCGATACCGGCGTTCACGCTTCGGGGCAGATGGTCAGTTTCCAGGCCGGCGCCGTTCTGGGACTGCCTGAGTACGTCAGCGGGCTGAACTATTATCTGGACGCGGGCATCGCCGTAAAGGCCGCTTACCGGGTCGACAGGGATTTCGATGTCAGAAAGGCCGCCGCCAGCCGGGAATACCGCTACAGCATTCTGAGCGGCCTGACCAGGTCGCCGCTACGGCACGGCTCCTATTTCCTGGTGCGCGGCCGGCTGGACATGGAAAACATGAACGAAGCTTGCCGGGTCCTGGTCGGCCGGCATGATTTCGCTGCCTTCACCACCAGCTACGACCGGCGACTGAAGGACACCGTAAGAACCATTGAGCGCGCGGCGTTCACCCGGGAAGGCGACCTCATAGTCTTTACGGTCGTGGCGGGCTCATTCTTGCAGCACCAGGTACGAAACATCGTCGGCTCCCTGGTCAGGGTCGGCCTCGGGCGCATGACGGTCGCGGATTTTTGTGATATAGTTAAATCCGGCGGGACGGGCAAAGCCGGACCAAGAGCGCCCGCCGCCGGACTTTGCCTGACCAGGGTGAACTATCCGGCTCCCTTCTGGGAGGAAAAATGGGGAGATCAATGAAGACATTCAGCATCAGGGCACGCGATATAAAACGGGAGAGGGTGGTGATTGACGCCTCGGGTCGCACGCTGGGCCGGCTGGCTACGCAAGTCGCCCGGCTGCTCATGGGCAAGCACAAGCCGGTTTTCACGCCCAATACCGATACCGGCGATTTCGTGGTTATCACCAATGCCGCCAAGGTGGTCGTTACCGGAAGAAAGGCCAAGCAGAAGCTGTATTACCGCCATACCGGCTATCCCGGCGGCTTCAAGGTTACAGCTTACGAAGACCTGGTAAAAAGAAGCCCGACCCGGGCCGTCGAGCACGCTATCGAGGGCATGCTGCCCCACACCCGGCTCGGCGCCGCGATGAAAAAGAAGCTGACGGTCTACGCGGGGGAAGCGCCCGGCGCGCCCAAGGCTTCCGCGGCAGAGTCTCCTGCCGGGCAGAATAAAGGCTAGAGGGAAACTTTATGGAGAAACAGGCCTATTTTCACGGTACCGGGCGGCGGAAGACCGCCATCGCCCAGGTAAAGCTGCTGGACGGAAACGGGGCAATCATCGTCAACGGCGCCGCGTTCGAAAAATACTTCCCTTCAGTCGTCGAGCAGAACATGGTCCTGCGTCCCCTGACGGCCACCGAGACGACGAACAAGTATAACATCATCATCAAGGTGACCGGCGGCGGCGTCATCGGCCAGAGCGGGGCCATCGCCCACGGCATCGCGCGCGCGCTGGTCCAGGCGAACGAAGGCTTCAAGACCGCTCTGCGCCAGCGCGGGTTGCTGACCCGGGACCCGCGCATCAAAGAGAGGAAAAAGGTTGGGCTCAAGCGGGCGCGCAAGGCGCCTCAGTACACCAAGCGTTAACTAAAATACAGGCAAATAAAGTGGCGCGCGGTGCAAGCCGCGCGCTTTTTTATTTGGCGAGCTGGTCTTTAAGGTAGTCGATGACCTTCACCGGCGAGGGGTCGACCCCGTAGAGAATCGACAGATAGCAGCTAACGTAGTCGCCGAAGAACACCAGGCTCATGACCTGGCTCAGGGGGCGGCTCCCCTTTGCGTCAACTGCCTCGATCTCCACACCGGCCCGCGACAGTATTTCCGCGGTGATGTCATAGCGCTTTAGAACGCGCTCCCCGAGCAGGGACGAGCGCAGCATGACGACGACTATCCGTGAAGCCAGCTCCCCGGGAAATTCGTAGCCGACCACGGCGTTGTGATTAAGCTCGGGGAAGACCTCCCAGAAGGCCCAGGCCTTGCTGTTCTCGTTTATCTGGGTCTTCCAGCGGCGCGCCACCTGGGCGGTGATGCCACCCCCGTAGATAACGGGCAGCCGGTCATGCAGCTTGACAGCCAGCCGTTTCGCGGCGTTGCGGGCCAGCGGCACGGTCTCCCCGATGTCCCCGGCGAGGTCGTCCATGACCTTGATTGTTTCGCTTACCTCCGCCGACTTGTCCCGGATAATGCCGAGCTTCTGCAGGAAGCCGAGGAGAGGTAAGAGGCTGAAGCCCAGGGCGGCGCGGGGCTGAGCCCGGTAGCCGAAGGTGAAAACGGGCACGCCGGCCTGAACAGCCAGGTCCCGCAGCCGGCCGCCGGTCGTGGCGACCAGCTTCATCGCCGGGGTATCCAGGGCGGCGGTGAAGGCGGTGAGGGTCTCTTCGGTGTTGCCGGAGTAGCTCGAGGCGATGACCAGTGTCCGCTCGTCCACGAAGGCCGGCAGGGCATAGTCGCGGTGCACGATGACCGGCGCCGGCGCTTCCTCCAGGGCCAGGCTGCTGATGAGGTCGCCGCCGATGGCCGAGCCGCCCATGCCCAGGATGAGCACCTTGTCTATCCGGGAATAGCCGGCCGGCAGCTCGAACCGCATCGTCTCCTGCCAGGCCTGCTGGCACTGTTCCGGCAGCCCGCGCAGGCGCTCGAGCATGCCCGCCGGGTCGCCGTTCCGGTAGCTCTGAGGGTCGTCCAGGTCCATGAAAGCTCACCCCCTCTAGTTAAAGATTCCTTTCTCCCGTTGGAGCGGGAAGGTCAGGGTCACAACCAGTAGTAGTACTAAGGTAACGTAATTCGCGTAAATCAAAGTATCCTCTCCCACGCTGGGGAGAGGGGACCAATTGTATTATGCTTATTTCTAGCGCTAAACAGAAACATCGCTACAATCCCTTCCCTTCGCCCGTGAGGGAGAAGGTCAGGATGAGGGCCTTCAACCGGCGCTAGACGCCCGCCAGGTTCCTGCCGAAATCGATAAGCTGTTGCGCCCGCTCCCGGGAACCGGTCTCGGCGTAGACGCGCAGCACCGGCTCGGTGCCGGAAAACCTAATCAGCAGCCAGCTATTGTCCGCCAGGATGAAGCGGAAGCCGTCGGTCGTGTCGAGGCGGTCGACTCTGACGCCCATTATGACATCCGGCCGGCTCCGCTTGACGTTATTGATAATCTCCGCCCGCCGGTCCGCCGGGAAAAGGATGTCCTGCCGCTCGTAGTGGTGCGGTCCGACCTTGCTGTAAAGGTACTCAAGCAGCTCGGAAGGCCGCTTCCCCGTCCTGACCATGAAGTCCAGGAAGTAGAGGTTGGCCAGTATGCCGTCACGCTCCAGGACGTGCCCGCGGAAGCCGTAGCCGCCGCTCTCCTCCCCGCCGATAAGCGCGTTGTGGGCGGCCATCGCGGGCGCCACGTACTTGAAGCCGACGGCCGTCTCGTAGACCGGCACGTTGAAGAGCTCGCCGAGACGGTAGGCCATGCTGGTGGTGGTCAGGGTCTTGACGATCGGTCCACGCTCGCCGCGCACCTCCAGGAGGTACAGGCAGAGCAGGGCGAAGACCTGGAGCTGGGTAAGGAAGTTGCCCTTTTCGTCCATGATGCCCATGCGGTCGGCGTCCCCGTCCGTGGCCAGGCCGACATTGGCCCGCCGTGCCTCGACCGCCGCCGCGAGCCTGCCCAGGTTGACCGCGATGGGCTCAGGGCGTTCCATGCCCGGGAAAAGGGGGTTACGCTCGCTGTTAATCTCGATGACCTCGGTGCGGCCGCCGGCCAGCAGTTCTTTCAGGTAGCCCGCCCCCGCCCCGTACATCGGGTCGGCTATCACCCTGACGCCGGCCTGGCGCAAGCTGTCGATGTTGACCAGCCGGTTAAGCTGAGCGAAGTAGGCCGGGGTCAGGTCAATGTCTTCAAGCAGCCCCCTTTTCACCGCCTCGTCCCGGGAGATGGACCTGACCTGTCCGGCCGCCGCGGCCTGGTTAATCTTGTCCTCCACCATCCGGGTCATCTCGTCCGGGGCGCTGGAGCCGGTCCCGGTCTTTATCTTGAAGCCGTTGTAGACGGCCTGGTTGTGGCTGGCGGTGATAACCACGCCGCCGCCGGCCTTCAGGGAGAGCGCGCCGAAGCTAACGACCGGCGTGGGCGCGGCGCGGGCGCAGAGGCGCGACTTGATGCCGTTGGCGGCCAGGACGCCGGCGGTCTCGGCGGCGAAGTCCTCCGACTCGAAGCGGTTGTCGTAGCCGATGACCACGCCGCGCTCTCCCAGGCCGGCCTGGCTCAGGTAGTCGGCCAGACCCTGGGCGCAGTACCGGACATTTTCAAAGGTGAAGTCCCGCGCGATAACGCCGCGCCAGCCGTCGGTGCCGAACTGAATGGGATTTTTGATGGGGCACCCCCTCATCTTTCGGATTTGTCCGGGGTCCTTCGCCTATTATAACATCCCGGAGATAGGTCGGGGGAAATATGACGGATGCCGCCCGGCCGGGACCACCCTGCCGCAAGCCGGGAAAAGGGAGGCTGCCGCCGGAAAACGGCACGCCTCCCCGGGAAAAACTAGGTCTGGGCTATCTTCCCGAACGCCTCGGTCCGCAGGATGTCGACCTTGTCCAGCCGCTCCCAGGGCAGCTCGACGTCGGTGCGCCCGAAGTGCCCGTAGGCCGCGGTGGCGCGGTAGATGGGGCGGCGCAGGACAAGGTTCTCGATAATGGCGCCGGGCCGGAAGTCGAAATGCTTGCTGACCAGGCCGCAGATAACCTCGTCGCTGACCTTGGCGGTGCCGAAGGTCTCGATGGAAACCGAGAGCGGGTTCGCCTTGCCGATGACGTAGGAGACCTGTACCTCCAGCCGCTCCGCCAGCCCGGCCGCCACCAGGTTTTTCGCCACGTAGCGGGCCATGTAAGCCGCCGAACGGTCGACCTTGGTCGGGTCTTTGCCGGAGAAGGCCCCGCCCCCGTGCCGGGCGGCGCTGCCGTAGGTGTCTACCAGGATCTTGCGTCCCGTGCAGCCGGTGTCCGAGACCGGGCCGCCGATGACGAAACGGCCGGTGGCGTTAACGAAGAACTCGGTGTCACCGTCCACCAGGTTGGGCGGCACGACCGGCCGGATGACATGCCGGATGACGTCCTGCTCGATCTGGCCCAGGGTTACTTCGGGGTCATGCTGAGCGCCGATAACCACATTGGTGAGGCGGCTGGGCACGCCGTTGTGGTATTCCACCGTGACCTGGGACTTGCCGTCCGGGCGCAGGTAAGGCAGGGTCTTGTCCTTCCTCACGCGCGCCAGCTGCTGGCAGAGCCGGTGTGCCAGGAATATGGGCAAAGGCATGAACTCCGGCGTCTCGGTACAGGCGAAACCGACCATCATGCCCTGGTCGCCGGCCCCGATCTCGTCCAGGCCGTTGTTGCCGGTGGCCCTCCGGGTTTCCAGGGAGTGGTTTACACCCAGCGCGATGTCGGCCGACTGCTCGTTGATGGACACCAGGACGCCGCAGGAGCGATAGTCAAAGCCGTACTCCGGCCGGGTATAGCCGATGTCCTTTATCAGACCCCTGACGATGTGAGGGATTTCGACATAAGTGCCGGTAGTTATCTCCCCCATAACGATGATGAGGCCGTTGGTCACGGCGGTCTCGCAGGCAACCCGGCCGTACAGGTCCCTGGTGAGTATGGCGTCCAGGATGGCGTCCGAGACCTGGTCACATATCTTGTCCGGGTGGCCTTCCGTAACAGACTCCGAGGTCAACAGGTATTTGGCGGCGCTGTCCAGACTGCAAGTCATGTCATGTCCTCCTTAAGTCCCCTGCTCCCAGCTTGTCAGATATTCTTGCTGCTCTGGAGTGAGGTTGTCAATATCGATGTGCATCGTTTTCAGCTTTAGCCGGGCGACCGTCTTGTCAATGTCCCCGGGTACGGGGAAGACCCCCGCCTTGAGGTTGCCCTGGTTTTTCACCAGGTATTCGAGCGACAGGGCCTGGTTGGCGAAGCTCATGTCCATCACGCTGGCCGGGTGGCCCTCCGCCGCCGCCAGGTTAATAAGCCGCCCCTCGCCGAGCAGGTAAAGGCGGCGGTCGCCCTCCAGGGCGTACTCCTCGACGAACGGCCTGACGGCGCGCTTCGTCCGCGCCAGGCTCTCCAGCGCGGGTATGTTTATCTCCACGTTGAAGTGGCCGGCGTTTGCCAGGATGGCGCCGTCCTTCATCACTTTAAAATGCGGCTTGTCGATGACGTGCTTGTCGCCGGTCACGGTGATGAACAGCTCGCCGTCCCCGGCGGCTTCGAGAAGAGGCATCACCTGGTAGCCGTCCATGGCCGCCTCAAGGGCGCGTATGGGTTCGACCTCGGTGACGATAACCTGGGCGCCGAGACCGGCTGCCCGCAGGGCGACGCCGTGCCCGCACCAGCCGTAGCCGCAGACCACCACCTTCTTCCCCGCCCAGAGGATGTTGGTTGCCCGGGTGATGCCGTCGATGGTGCTCTGCCCGGTACCGTAGCGGTTATCAAAGAGGTACTTCGTCCGGGCGTCGTTCACGGCGATAAGCGGGTACAGGAGCTTGCCGGCCCCGTCCATGCTGCGCAGCCGGATGACGCCGGTGGTGGTCTCCTCGGTCCCGCCGATGACGCTTGGTATAAGATCGCCGCGCCGGGTGTGCATGGTCGTCACCAGGTCGGCGCCGTCGTCGACGGTCAGGTGCGGCCGGGTGTCCAGGACGGCGTTGATACCCCGGTAGTAGGTCGCCTCGTCCTCGCCCTTGATGGCATAGGTCGGTATGCCACCCGCGGCCAGCGCGGCGGCCACGTCATCCTGGGTGCTGAGCGGGTTCGAGGCGCAGACGCTAACCTCGGCTCCGCCGTCGCTCAGCGCCGCGGCGAGATTGGCCGTCTCGGTGGTCACGTGCAGGCAGGCGGCGATCCTGATACCCTGGAATGGCTTTTCCCGTTTGAATCTATGTCTTATTTGCCCGAGGACCGGCATCTCGCGGTAGGCCCACTCGACACGCTGCCTGCCGGCGCCGGCCAGCGATATGTCCTTGATTTCCGACATAGACCTCCCCGAAAAACGGCGTTAATTCAAGTAAATATACAATGAAACGGCGGCGCTTTTCAACGAACTTCTAGAACAGTCTCCAGTCGCGGAGCCCCTGCTGGATGACGGCCAGGTATTCCCGGGAGGGAGTACTTTCCTCCAGCTTGCCGGCCTTAACGAAAGTGATAGCGGGAATGGGGGTATCGTCTTCATCGAACACGGTTATATTAAGGTGTTCGTAGTTCACCGGGTAGCCTTCGGCGCTGTCCAGACGGCGTAGGCACTGCTCGGTAATCTCGTAGAGCGCGCCGCGGACCCGCTCGCCCTTCCAGGGCTTGATGCTGGCGACGGCGCCCCGCCACTGCCGCGACCAGCCGGCGAAGATGAGCCGGTAGTTGGGGAGAACGGCGGTCGAGACCGGCTTCGCGCCGGGGCACCGTTGCTGCATATGCTGTTTGTTGAGGTCGGTGGCGTAGGCAAAATAGTTCATTCACTCCCCTGTCCCCCGGCACGGGGGGTTGGAGCCCTCTGTCAGCACCCGGGCTCGCCGGGATGCCCGCAGCAGGACTGCCGGCGCGATACCTTGATCCCGGTATTCCTCAGGAGCAGGTAAAGCTTGAGGCGCAGAGGCACCGGCGCCTTCAGGTTTTTAAGAAATGCTCCGGCCGACATGGTTTCCTTCCCATAATACTACTTGAATTGCCGTCCGGCAATTTCCCCGCGAATGCGACTATTGTCACATACAAAACAGCGCTACCCAGTATAAAATTAGTTGATTTTTAAAGGAGGTAAAATATCATGGCGATAAAGAAATGCCCTCGGTGCCGCGGCGGCGATATCAGGATAGACCGCGATGAGTACGGCTGGTACGAGCAGTGCATCATGTGTGGCTACATGCGAGATCTGGTGCTCGAGGTGAGGAGCGTTCCCGAGCTCGTAAAACCGCGCCGGGGAACGCGTTGAGATGTGGTATAATAGAGAGTGTACAAGGTTATAGCCACCAATCGCAAGGCCTATCATAACTTCCATATCGGCGAGAGCGTTGAAGCCGGTATCGCCCTGATGGGCTCGGAGATTAAGTCCATCAGGGCCGGCCGGGTGAGCCTGGGGGATGCTTACGTCAAGCCGGAAAACGGGGAGCTGTGGCTGGTAAACGCTCATATCAGCCGGTATGAGGCCAGCAGCTTCTTCGGTCATGAACCTACCAGGTCGCGTAAGCTCTTGCTGCACCGGAAGCAGATAGCCGGACTTACCAGCCGGGTGGCCGAGAAGGGTTTGACCCTGGTACCCACCAGGCTTTACATAAAAGACAGCATAGCCAAGGTAGAGATCGCCCTGGCCAAGGGCAAAAAGCTCTATGACAAGCGTGAAGCCATCACCCGCCGGGAGACCGAAAGGGAGATCGGCCGCCTGGTCAAGGGGTAAACATGGGGACGCGTGGTTTCGACAGGGGAGGTAGGCTACAGGATTGCAGGCTGAGGTGCCACTATCTCAATAAACAGGTGGCAAAAAAAGAAACGACGAACCAGTATTAATCGCAGCCTAACAAAATAAGGTTGCACATCCTACCCGACCCCGCCCTGGCGGGTTGGGATAGGGTGCCGAAATGCCGGGGTGCCGTCGCTCTACTAACCGGTAAGGGCGACGAAAGAAAAACCGGTCTGGCCCGGCTTAACTAGGTCGGCAGAGGTAAGCGGGGCGAGATTAAAGAGCCGACTAAGCCTGTAGCATATTCTGGGCAGCTTCCTTTGGACGGGGAGTTCGACTCTCCCCCGTCTCCACCAGAAACACGGATGAGCCTTAACAGGCTCGTTAATGATACGAACGCCTTATTGCCGCTGGTGAGAAGGTGCAGACTGAGGAGAAATGAGAAAAAGGATTGAGAATTAACAGATCGGTTGAAACATCAGCGGCAGCGGATAGGGTCTGGCGGGTTCTCGTTGACGAGGAGAAAATCCCAGAGTGGTGCCTCCCTGCCAAAAAGTTGCGAATAACGAGCGAACAAAAGAGTGGATTAGGAACGGCATTTTATTTTGAGGAGCAAGCCGGCGGGCAGCTATTGAAGCTAAATCTAAAGGTTACCGAATGGGTAAAAAACAAGGTGGTGGCCTTCGAGATGGCCTCGGGGAATTTTATCAAAGGATACGAACAGACATATCGAATAGAAGCGACTTCGTCGGGCAGCCGTATAATATTTACAGAAAATATCAGGTTGCCATACGGGGTTCTCGGTAAGATTGCTGGAATCCTTGTGAGGTTTCGTTCTGAAGCCCGTGTCAAAGCGATGCTCTTTAATCTGGTAACCATGGCAGAGGGATGACGGGTGTTTCGCCCGATAGGGAAAGAGAGAAGGCAGGAAGATGAGCGACGAAAGTAGTGAAGCAAAAGAGGCAAAAAAGAAATCGGACTATCTTGACAAAGAAGCCAAAAGAAACGATGAATATCAGCTGAAAAAGCAGGTTTCTTTAGCCAGAGAACAGAGAATTGAAGAAGAGCAAAAAGCGAATCAAATCGAAAGGGACGCGAAACGATCCCTTGAAGATGCCAAGGAAGTAGTTAAAGAGAAGGTGAGGAAAGAGAAGTACCTGGCAAGAGAAAAGAAGATTGCCGAGGATCAAGAGAAACGAATCAAGAAGTCGAAATCCTGAGGCTGGTTAGATTATTACCACTGCGGCTAATGACACGCATGGGGAGATAGGGAATATCATGAAAGAAATGAAAGAATTTACCGAGGTCGTAAAACTGAAAGTGATCCCTACCACCTTTGTTCTGCGCTGTTCCTTATGCGGCCATGAAGTAACCAACTTTGACCGGCACCTTGGCCTGATCAAGATGAACGAGCACATCGTCTCAATGCACGGCGGGGAAGTAAATTCCCTCGGGAAAGAAGCCCTGTATTCCAGGAAGCAGGAAATAGACTTGGACAAATTCTAGGTATGCGCAACCGGGTAACGCAATGCCGCTGTGGGGCAAGCGCCAACCAGCCTTTCTGCGACGGGAGCCACGGCTGGGAGCGTTAGGGCGACGAGGGGCAAACCAGCCGGAAACTGGTATTGATAAGGCCTCTGGCATCGACCGGGAACACCGCGGGGTCTTGGATGACAGGCTCATTCAGGATGCGGATAACCGACCCCTCACGTTTAGCCGCCACCTGGAAGATCGGACGAAAAGGCGGTTTCGGCTTAATTGCTACTACTGACCGTGTCTTCTTGGTATCCATGTATACCGCGTCCAGCATCGTAAGAAGAAGCTTCCTCTGCTCGGTCAAATTAGCTTCCTGCCATAACCTTCTCAGGTCCATGGAGAACCACATGCGCCAGCGCAAGCCGGAGCCTGTTGACTGGGCCAACTTATGCATGGCACTTGACCAGCTGGTTGACTGAACTTAACAAATTCAAAAAAGGAGAGAGAACATGTTTGTGCAGATTCATATGCTCCAAAGCATGCCCCCGGGCAACCTGAACCGTGACGAAAATGGCTGGCCGAAGAAGTGTCTTTTCGGCGGGGTGACGCGCGGCCGAATAAGCAGCCAATGCCTCAAACGTAACATCCGGCACTCGGCACAGTTCAAAGAGGCTTTTGGCGATCATCTTGCGTTCAGAACCAAGTATTTGCCGCGTATGGTCGGCGACATACTCAAGGGATTGGTGCCGGGGATGGCAGACGTTGAGTTGAATGAGGTCAAGAGCGCCCTTGCTCGAGAATTCAAAAAGGAGCGTGGTGCCGTCTCGGAAGTGACTGACGGGGATGACGAAGGCGAGGCGCAATCCGACAGGTCTACGGATGCGAGTGGCGTCGACCAGACGGGCCAACTGGTGTGTTCTTTCCGCCGCCCTTTGCGGCAGAAATCGCCAAGCTGGTCGCTACCTTGCGGCAGAAAGAGATTGCCGTGTACAATGCGTGGGCCGGTGGTAAGAAGAAGGACACTGACCAGCACAAAGATGCCATTAAGCGATTTGAATCCGAGATAGCCAAGATGAGCCAGACGCTTACCGTGGACATCGGCCTGTTCGGACGGATGACGACCAGCGACCTCGTGGTGAACGTCGAAGCTGCCTGCCAAGTGGCCCACGCCATCAGCACCCACGAAACGATGATTGAGAGCGATTACTTCACCGCGATGGATGACAGAAAGAGGGACTTCGCGCCAAGTCAAACTGAGCAGGTTCGTGCCGCTTTTCTGAGTTCCGGGACTTTCTTCGATGCGGCTGTGTATTATAAGTATCTCAACCTGGACATGGATGCCCTGCAGCAGCATCTCAGTTGGGAGGTGAATGATGCGGTAAAGGCCGCGCGGATACTTGTCGAAGCCGCCGCGTTGGTTAATCCCACGGGCAAACAGAACAGTTTTGCTTCTCATGGCATACCGGCACTGATGTTGCTCGAAGTATCTAAGAAGAAACGGCCAATCAGCTACGCCAATGCCTTCCTGAGACCAGTCGAGGGGCATGACTTGATGGCTGAATCGGCGAAAGCGCTCCGGGACTATGTCCAGGGTGAGGCGGCGGCGTTTGTGCCGCCCGATATGAAGCGTGTACTCTTGGCTAGAGGTTCTGCCTCGGTTGATATCAAGGACGCCAGTCACGTGGACACGCTGGATGGCAAAGATGGTCTTCTCGACTCTTTCGAGAAAATGCTTGTGGGGAGCGCCGCATGAGTGGGCACAACTACACTTTGTTGCTGCGTCTAGCCGGCCCCATGCAGTCATGGGGCACGGCATCACGTTTCCAACTTCGCCGGACGGACCTGTACCCGAGCAAATCAGGCGTTTTGGGGCTATTGCTTTGCGCAAGGGGCATTCGTCGTGAAGATTCCAGCCCCCCCTTGAGGAATTTGGCTAGGCTACAGATGGGGGTGCGCGTGGACCGGCAAGGGACGGTTGATTGGGATTACCACACCGCCGGGGCCAAGATTGGCATCCGCAGCGCAGACGGTGAAATCAAGAGAACTCAAAGCAAATCATCCGGAAAGATGCCTCCGGGAATGTTCTTACCTTGGGTGAGGGCCGCCAGACGCCAGAACGAGTACGAAACTCTCCTGTCTCGGCGGCAATACCTATATGATGCCTCTTTCCTGGTGGCGCTGCAGGGTGATGCCAGTGCGATTAATGAATACGCCAGCGCGCTGGATGAACCGGCCTGGCCATTGTACCTGGGACGGAAATGCTGCGTGCCAAGTGACCTGTTCTCCATTCTATGGGTAACTGGGACACGTTGAGTGATGCACTGGCGTCGGTCGCATGGCAGCCTGGAATTGACGACGATGACGGCAGCAGTGTCACTCGCACTCTCATCACATATTTAGAAAGAGCGCCAGACGCGACTATGCTAGAAGGCGCGTGGCTGGTATATGACGTGCCTGTGGTGTTTGGTTTCTACAACTACACCCCTCGGTGGGTTGTCCAAAGCCAAGTCACCGTTTCGGTGCAACCTGCCACCCGGCTACCTCGGCCTCATCGTGTCTCGGCTTACAGCCCACACTTCAGGGAAGTGGCGGCGCCACACCGTATGCAGTCTGATAATTACGTATGCGTTTTCTGCCACTCACCGGCCGCGGAAGTCCATCATGTGTCGTATGAAAACGCCGGACACGAGACTGATGCTGACTTGAGGTCATTGTGCAAAACATGCCACGCTGCCTGTACCATGCTCGAATGGGGACATGGTCGCGTTAAGAGGGTTGACCCTTTGGACCCTTCACAACATGCAGCCATTCTCGTACAAATCAGGCGCATTATTGCTGAAAGGCGCCCCGGAAGGCAGCGCGAATTGCTCAAAAAGATCCGTTCCGCCTGAAGGACTCAGGTCACGGGCGCAATAGTGCGCAAGGAGATGAAATGTTCATTTCTCTGCTTACGGTAAACACAGGAGCATCCTCGGGACGGGTTTGGCTCGGCAACCGTTACCACGTACACCAGCGTCTTTGCATGGCGTTCCCGTCTTCCGAACGAAAAGAAAAGACCCTGCATTCTTATGTAGTTACAAGCCCGATGATTTCCTTTACGCTCATAACGATGTGCATAGTGGGCGCACTGACAGACAAGCCTTTCTCTTCCGCATCGACCCCCGTCCAGACGGCAATCCTGTTATCGTCGTTCAATCAGCGATTAAACCGGACTGGGATTATGCTTTCCACAATGCTGGCTTCTTGCTGGCTGGCCAACGGACCGTCGAGTGCGACCTGTCCTTCAGTTCCGGTCAGAATCTGAGGTTCTGGCTTGAAGCCAATCCAACCAAGAAGGTAGGCACACTATCAAAGACAGAACGCAAAGGAGGCATCGTAATCAAGGAGCGCGACAAGAATGGACGCCGTGTGCCTCTACCGTCCGAAAGACTTGATGAATGGATCATCAGCAAGGCGGAACATGCCGGATTTCGCGTGCACCAGCCACTGACTATCACGCTGGGTTACGCCTATTTCGCAAAGCCGGAAAGGGAACCCAGTCGCCTGCGCTCCGCACGATTTGAGGGCATCCTCGAAGTTACCGATGGTGAAGTCTTCCGCGAGGCAATAATCCGTGGCATCGGCCCGGCCAAGGGCTTCGGTTTCGGGTTGGTCTCCGTGGCTCCCTTAAAGGGGTAAATTACGCGTACCCTGTTTGAACTGCCGCGTTTTCAGGACCGCTGGAGCTATCTTTATCTGGAAATGGGACGATTGGATGTCGCTGATAATGGACTGGGTTTCCATCAGGGCGATTCAGTAACGTCGGTGCCGATTGACCAATTAAGTGTGGTGATGCTTGGACCAGGGTCAACCATTACGCACGCCGCCGTGAAGTCGCTGTCCCAGAATAACTGCTTGTTGGCCTGGACCGGACAGGATGGCATCCGCTTCTACTCGGCCAGCATCGGTGGTACATACAGTCCAAGCGGCTCATCCGGCAGGCACGGTTGGCCAGTGATGAATCAAAGCGGCTGGAAATCGCCTGGCGTATGTATAATTTTCGTTTTAATGAACCCGTACCAACCGTTGTCAGTCTAGAAGGAATCCGAGGTATGGAAGGAATCCGGGTTAGACGAGCCTATGCTGATGCTTCAGCCAAGTACAGCGTGGAGTGGAAAGGCCGGCGTTATGACCAGAATGATTGGACCAAAGGAGACCCGATAAACCGGGCGCTCTCCGCGGCCAATGCCTGCCTTTATGCCGTATGCCATGCTGCGATATTGTCTGCAGGCTACTCGCCAGGGCTAGGCTTTATTCATACCGGCAAGATGCTAAGCTTCGTCTATGACATCGGGGACCTGTACAAGACAGAGACAACGATTCCGGTTGCTTTCAGGATTGCCGCATAGGCCCCGCAGGATATTGAAAGGGCGGTGCGTATGGAGTGCCGCCAGGCGTTTTACGACTTCAAACTGATGGAACGAATCTTACCTGATATTGCGGAGGTGCTCGGTGTTAGTGATGATACTGGAGA
>JACPQH010000068.1 GCA_016190585.1 Chloroflexota bacterium
ATTTTATCGAGATGTTCTACAACAGTGAACGGCTGCACTCTCACCTGGGCTACCTTTGCCCGAACGACTATGAAAAACTGGAGAAGACTCTAGTTTGACCGTCCTTTTTTACTTGACCATTACACTACTGCCAAAAATGGAGCGGGGGATACAGGGGGCGAGGTTGCTTAACAATCGCAACCAAGATTGAGTAGAACCAGCACCATCGCGGGGCCTTTATTTGTCAGCCAATGTGAAATAGACGATAATGGAACTGTGCACGCTGGAAGCTAGAAAACTCGGGAGGCGCGTTTTTCATTTGAAAACTAATCGGCTGGTTCCCGTTCTTTTCGTGATAATCATCACGGTTCTCGCCTTCAGCCTGGGCTACGGGCTGGGCGGCAGCGCCAACCCGACCACCGGCGGCGGCGAGGGTCTCGATACAGTCGTCCGCGCCTGGAACGTGATTTTCCAGGACTACGTGGACAAGAGCAAGCTCGATACACAAAAGCTGAGCCAGGCGGCGGTCGAGGGGATGATCGCGGTCCTGGATGACCCCTATACCTCGTACCTCAGCCCGGAGGACTTCAGGCTGAACCTGGCCTCGATGCGGGGCGAGTTCGAGGGTATCGGCGCCCAGGTGGGCACTAAAGAAGACAGGATAATGATTATCGCGCCCCTCCCCGGCTCCCCCGCGGAGGCCGCCGGTATCAGGGCGGGCGATATCATCCTCGAGGTTAACGGCGAGTCCATCGCGGGTCTGAGCCTTTACAGCGTCGTCCTCCGGATTCGCGGGACGGAAGGCACCCCGGTCAGGCTGCTTATCCTGCATGAGGGCGAGAGCCAGCCCGTCGAGATCGAGATCGTCCGTTCCAGGATAAAGGTGTCTTCGGTGATGTCCGAGATGAAAGAGGGTCTCGCTTATATTCGCATTACCCAGTTCATCGAGACTACCGACAGCGAGCTGACGCCCGTTTTACAGGACATGGTGGCGCAGGGAGCCGAAGCGATCATTCTCGACCTGCGCATGAATCCCGGCGGCATCCTGGACGCCGTGGTCGACGTCGCCAGCCACTTCCTCCAGGACGGCGTCGTGGCCAGGGTCGTGAGCAACCAGGCGCAAACCGTGGAGCACCCGGTAAAGCCGGGGCGATTTTATACCGATCTTCCCATGGTGGTCCTGGTTGACGGGTACAGCGCGAGCGGCAGTGAGCTCCTGTCCGGAGCGCTGAAAGACCGCGGCCGCGCCGCTGTCGCCGGGGCGACCACCTATGGTAAAGGCAGCGTCAACATCTTCCGGCAGCTCGACGGCTCCGGTATGTACATCACGACCGCGCGCTGGCTGACGCCCAACGGCACCCTCATCGAAGGCAAGGGAATCGAGCCCGATTACCCGCTCGAACCTGACCAGGACGCCATCCGGTGGGCGATAGACTTCCTGAAAAGAAAATAGCCGCTATTGTCCGGGGCTATCCCGAAAACGTCATGCTCAGAGCTTGGGAAGAGTTGGCAAGCGTGTTGGTCATGTCCCTTCGCTCTCGATGGGAGAAGGCCAGGATGAGGGTGTATACGCCCTCACCTCTCCCGTGGGGAGAGGGACTACCTTGAGATTTCCTGATTTGTTCACAAAACTCTGAGCGTAGCGATGCATCCGGCGGCGCTGGCGGAAGGTGAAGTCATCCCGGAAATGCCGTGATCTTCGCCCTTGCGAGGACGAATAACCAGCGGACAGCCTCGCCCGGTGATTCCCCGCCGCGGCTTGCTTCTACTCCGTTATTTGTAAAAGTTGTAAAATATACCTGTGGAAAACTCTGTCCGTATAAACCAGGCTGAGCTTTCCCTGACTCTGGGCGATATCACCCGGCAGGCTGTTGACGTCATCGTGAACGCCGCCAACTCCGGTCTGATGGGCGGCGGCGGCGTGGACGGCGCTATTCACCGCGCCGGCGGCCCGGCGATTCTGGAGCAGTGCAAAGCCATCGTTTCGCGGCAGGGGACGCTGCCCGCCGGCCGCGCCGTCATCACCACCGGGGGCAGCCTGATAGCCCGGTTTGTCATCCATGCCGTCGGCCCGGTCTGGCACGGCGGCGGCCGCGGCGAGGCCGCCGTTCTGGAAAGCGCCTACCAGGAAAGCTTGAAGCTGGCGGCGGAGCACGGACTGGCGCGCGTTGCCTTCCCCTCAATCAGCACCGGCGCCTACGGATACCCGGTTGACGCCGCGGCGCGGGTCGCGCTGAGAGCCGTCGCCGCCAGCCTGCTGGAAAAAGTCACTTCGGTCAGGCAGGTGTCCTTCGTGCTGTTCGATACGGCAGCACTGGAGGCATACGCCTCGGCGCTGGCAGAGCTGGCCCCGGACAAGAGGGGCATAAGGTGAGCGACCATTCTCATCATAGCCTCGCGCTGGTGGGCCACAAGCTCAAGATCAGCATCCTGCTCACCTCGACGATCTTCGTGGTTGAGGTGGCCGGCGGTATTCTATCCAATTCCCTGGCGCTGCTCAGCGACGCCGGGCACGTCCTCACTGATATCGTCGCCCTGTCCCTGAGCTGGTACGGGGTCAGGCAGGCGGAACGCCCCTCGAGCGCCCGGATGACCTTCGGCTACCACCGCGTCGGCGTCATCGTCGCCCTGGTAAACGCCGTCAGCATCTTCGCGCTGGCCGCCTTAATCTTCTACGAGGCTTTCCAACGCTGGCAGGACCCGCCCGCGGTCAACAGCGGCTTGATGTCCGCGGTAGCCCTGGTCGGCCTCTCCGTTAACCTCTTCGTCGCCTTCTGGCTGAGCCAGGAGTCGAAGGGCAATATCAATATCCGCAGCGCATTCTGGCATGCCTTCGGCGACGCCCTGGGGTCGGTCGGCGTCATTGCCGGCGGCATCGTTATCTTTCTTACCGGTTATTACGTGGTTGACCCCCTGGTCAGCGTGTTTATCGGCGCCATCATCACCGTGGCCGCCTGGCGAATTTTGAACGAAGGTCTTAAGGTTATCCTGGAAGCCGCGCCCCCGGCGGTTAGCGTGGACGAGATGATAGATGCCCTCACCCGGGTGCCCGGCGTCAAGAGTGTCCATGACGTCCACTTGTGGAGCATCACTCCCGAGATACTGGCCATGAGCAGCCATGTCCAGGTCAAAGACGTCCTGGTCAGCCAGGCCTCTGATATACGCCGCGACATCGAGAACATGCTTCGCCGCCGCTACCGTGTCGAGCACACCACGCTCCAGATGGAATGCGATGCCTGCCAGCCCGGTACCTTCTGCCAGCTTGTCCTCAACCCGGATGGGGACGAAGCTCCGGAGCAGAAGAGCTAGGGTCTCTACCCAAAACCGTCATTTCGAGCGAAGCGAAGCAATCTCTCTGAACAAAGGGGTTATTTCGTTCTACCGCTCCTCGTAATAACAGTTAAGGGGCAGGCTTGCTTTACGGCCCTCGTTTTATTAGGATTACTAACGGGATATGAACCTTATCGACCTTTTCGCCATTATAATACTGTTTTTCAGCCTCGTCGGCGGGCTGCTGGAAGGGGCGGTCAAGAAATTCTTCTCGCTCGCCATTCTGCTGGCGGCCATCCCCATCGCCGGGGCCTATTACCCCCTGGCAGCCATCATCCTCTCTTTCCTGCCCGGCTCAAACTGGGAGAATTTCATCGGCTTTTTCGCGGCGCTGGCGGTGGCCTCCCTCATACTGCACCTGGTGCTTTTCCTGCCGTCGCGAATCATCAGGCAGCTTTGGCGGGGCGGCGCCCTCTACCGCCTGCTGGGTGGTCTGCTCAACCTGCTGAACACGGGCATCAGCCTGGTGGTGTTCGCCATCATCGTCCAGGTTTACCCGGTATTCGACTGGCTTACCACCGCGGTAGCGGAGTCGGACGTCCTGGCCTGGCTGGCGCAGCGCCTGGTCTTCGTGCCCCTTCTGCTGCCTGAAGCGCTGCGCAACCTGGACTTCTTCGTCTAAGGTTCGAGGGGCTGGCACCTGGGGCAGTAGTAGGTGCCGCGGTTCCGCACGGTAATGCGCTCAACCCTGGAGCCGCAGCCGGGACAGACCTTGCCGCCCTGGTGGGCTACCTTGAACTCGAAGTGGGCCGTGCCCAGCTCGCCGCCCGGCCGGAAATACTCGCGGACGCTGGCCCCCTTATTGCCGATGGCTGCGCCCAGTACCTGCTTGATGGCGGCATGGATACGCTCGATCTCCTCCCGTCTCAGGCTGGCGGCGGGTCGAAGGGGGTGTATCCGGGCCGCGAAGAGGATCTCATCGGCGTACATGTTGCCTATGCCGGCGACGACCTTCTGGTCGAGGAAAACGGCTTTGATAGGGGCTTGCCGGCCTCGCAGGCGCACCGCCAGGACTTCCGCCGTAAAGCCGTCCTCCAGCGGCTCCGGGCCAAGCGCCTTTGCCAGCTCATCCATCTCGGCCACCAGCCATATCCGGCCGAACTTGCGCGGGTCCCGGAAATAGACCTTCATCCCGTCAAACTGGAGCACGGCGCGGACGAAGCGGCCGTCGGGGTTATTCAGCAGCAGCGAGCCGCTCATTTTCAGGTGCAGCACCAGGTACTCGCCGCTACCGAGGCGGAAAAAGAGGTATTTCCCCCGCCGCTCCAGTCCCTCGATGTGCTGCCCGATAAGCCGGTTGCGGAACTCCTTGAGTCCCGGCTTGCGCAGGATTTTATCCCAGAACAGGACGACATCGGTAACCTGGCGGCCCACGACAAATGGCGTTAGCTCGTTCTTGACCGTTTCAACTTCAGGCAATTCCGGCATTATTCCATCTCCCCCCAGCTCGCGCATTGTTTTATCTCCACCCTGACCGGTACGCTGAGCGTGACGGCCGCGGACATGACGCGGGGCACGAGCTCACGCATGGCATCGGCCTCGTCAAGCGGCACTTCGAAGAGCAGCTCGTCATGCACCTGGAGCAGCATCTTGCTCTTGAGAGAAAGACGGTCCATCTGCCGGCAGAGGTCGATCATGGCTACCTTTATGATATCGGCGGAAGTGCCCTGGACCGGCATGTTGATGGCCATGCGCTCGGCCGCCTCCCGGACGACGCGGTTGGGCGAGTTGATATCCGGGATGTAGCGGCGCCGGCCGAGCAGGGTCTCGACATAGCCGTCCCGGCGCGCCTTCTGCCGGGTTGTCTCCAGGAAATCCCGGACGCCGGAGTGTTTCTCGAAATAGGCGTGAATGAACTGCGCCGCCTCTTCCCGGGATAGCTCGGTGGCCTGCTGGAGGCCGTAGCCGCTCATGCCGTAAATGACGCCGAAATTCACCGTTTTGGCCAGTCGCCGCATGTCCGCCGTTACGGCCGCGGGCGGGACGTTGAACAGCCGGGCGGCGGTGGCGGCGTGGATATCCTCGTCGCTCTGGAAGGACTCCAGCAGGGTCGGGTCCTGGGAAAGGTGCGCCAGCACACGGAGGTCTATCTGGGAGTAGTCACCGGCCAGCAGGCAGGCGCCGGGCGGCGCGATGAACGCCCGCCTTATCTCCCGCCCCAGCTCCCCCCGTACCGGTATGTTCTGCAGATTGGGTTCGCTCGAGGAGAGCCGCCCGGTGGCGGTCCGCGTCTGGTTAAAGCTGGTGTGCACCCGGCCGGTCCGCTCGTTCACCAGGCCGGGCAGGGCGTCGATGTAGGTCGATTTGAGCTTGGCGAGCTGCCGGTACTCTAAAATGAGGTTGATGATGGGATGGGCGCCCCGCAGCTCCTCCAGCACCGCCGCTTCCGTGGAAAGCCGGCCCCGGCCCCTGCCTTCCAGCGCCAGCCCGAGCTCGTTGAAGAGCACGTTTCCGAGCTGCTGCGGCGAGTTGATATTGAACTGGTGGCCGGCGTTATTATATATCTGGACCTCGAGCTCGACGAGCTGCTTGCCCAGCCGGCGGGACATCTCGCCCAGGAGCCTGGCGTCGATAAGGACGCCGTTGCGCTCCATATTCACCAGCGTCGCCACCAGCGGCATCTCCACCCCGGTAAAGAGCCGCCGCAGCCCCTCCCTGTCAAGCTCGTCACTGAGGAGCCTGGCCAGCCTGAGCACCACATCGGCCTCGGCGCCGGCCTCTTTCACCGCCCGGGCCAGGTCCGGGAAAGCCAGGGCTAGCTGCTTCTGGCGCGCCGGCTCCTCCCTCCTGAGCTCGAGGCCGAGGCGGCTGAATGTGATATCCTTGAGCTCGAGGGCCTTCTCCCCCAGAAGGTGGGCCGCGATAGAGACATCGAAATCGAAGTTCCGGGGGGATATGCCGGTGTTAAGCAGGACGATACTGACGTACTTGGTGTTATGGGCGCACCGGGTTGTCGTATCAAGTTCGAAAAGCTTCTTCAGCCGTTCCATCGCCTCGCGCGGCGGCTGAGCGCCGTCGGCAAGCGGCAGGTAGTAAGCCTTGCCCTCTTCGGCAGAGACGGCCAGGCCTTCGAGACGGGCGCTCATGGCGCTGGCGCTCGTGCCCCGGACGGCCACGGCCTGAAACCCGGCGCCGGTAAGCCCCGGCGGTGTCTCTTCATCTCCGCCGGGTACCAGGCGGTAATCTCCTTCCACCAGCCGTGGTTCGAGGGCGGGACGTGGCGCTTCTTCCGCACCGTCAGCGGTTCCCGGCACGCGGGATATCAGGCTGAAAAATTCGAGCTCGCGGAAAAGCTCGCCCACCCGCTTCCGGTCGTAGCGCGCCTGGCAGTCCTCGAGCACCAGCTTCACCGGCGCTTCGCAGTCGATGGTCGCCAGCTCCTTGCTCTGTCGTGCGATGCCCTCGTTCTCCCGGAGCAGCGCCTGGAGTTTGGGCGGTGTAACCTCGTCCAGGCTCTCGTAAATCTTTTCCAGGCTGCCGAACTCGTGGATAAGCCTGACCGCCGTCTTGTCGCCGATGCCCCTCACCCCCGGTATGTTGTCCGAGGGGTCGCCGACCAGCGCCTTGAGGTCGGTGATATGCTCCGGCGCGACGCCGTACTTGGCCTTTACCGCCGCGGCGTCGAACAGCACGGTATCGCTGAAGGCCCGGCCGGCCTTGGGGTAGAGAACGCGCGCGCGGTCGGAGACGAGCTGCATGGTGTCGGCGTCGCCGGTGACGATGACGGTGTCGATGCCCTGGTCGCTGGCCTGGCAGCTCAGCGCGCCCAGGACGTCATCGGCTTCGTAGCCGTCAAGCTCGAAGATGGGTATGCCGAAGGCCTCGACTACCTGCCGCACCCGTCCGATCTGGTTTACCAGTTCATCCGGTGTGGCCGGCCGCTGCGCCTTGTACTCGTGGTAGAGCGCGTGCCGGAAGGTAGGTCCCTTCTTGTCGAAGGCGATGGCGCAGTTGGACGGCTTGAGCTCGTTCAGCACCTTGAGCAGCATTGAGGCGAAGCCGTAGACGGCGCCAACCGTTTCCCCGGTCTTGCGCAGGGTGAACGGCGGCAGGGCGTGGAAGGCCCGGTGGATGATGGCATTCCCGTCGAACAGGACGAGCAAACGTTTCGGCATCTAAACGATTATAGCAGAGAGGTTTGTATTAAGCCCGTTCATCCCGCTTCCCCCTCAGAACCCGAGCCAGGTCGACATGTTCTCCAGCTTCTCGCGGGGGGTGGCCAGCCGGTTCGCCGGGTAGTCCGGGTCCGGGTAGCCCAGGGCGACGCCGATGACGACCCTTTTCGACTCCGGTATCCCGGTGTGCTTGCGGATGACGTCGATGTACGTCACGCCGGCGTCCTCGATGCATGTCCCCAGGCCGGAGGCCAGGGCCGCCAGGCAGATTGTCTGGGTGACGCAGCCGAGGTCGAACTGTGAGCGTAACCTGTCCAGCGACGAGTCGCACGCCATGATTAAGGCGACCGGGGCATCGAAGAACCGCAGGCCCCTCTCCTGCCACCGGTAGCGCCCCTCCATGTCCTCCCGGGCGATGCCTAAAAGCCCGAAAAGCTGTTTGGCGAGCTCTCGCTGCCGCTCCCGGAACCGGCCGGTGTAGCGTTCCGTCGAGATATCCGGGTTTATCCTGCCTTCGAGGTACAGGCTTTCCACGTTCTCCTGCCGGATGTTGTCCAGGGGCTCGCCGGCGACGACCGTTATCTCCCAGGGCTGGGTATTGCGGGAGGAAGGCGACCGGCCGGCGGCCCGGAGGACCGCGGCAATAACCTCTTTGGGCACGGGATCGGGCCTGAAGCCCCGCACGCTCTTGCGCTCCCGGATGGCCTCGAGGATATCCACCCTTTAGCCGGCTCCGTTAAAACCGTGCCAGCTTACGACGTTATCCAGCGCCTCGCGCCCGATCTGTCCCTGGTTCGCCGGAAAGTCCGGGTCCGGGTAGCCCAGGGCGATGGCGATAACTATTCGCTGGGATTCCGGTATCCCGGTATAATTCCTGATTACACCGGGGAAGTTGACCGCCTGGACCTCAATACACGTCGCCACGCCGTGCCCCAGGGCGGCCAGGCAGAGCGTCTGCACCACCAGCCCCAGGTCGAACTGGGAATGAAGGTCATCTACCTCTTTATACGAAGAGACGATGACGGCGGCCGGGGCGTCGAAGAACCGGTAGCCCCGCCTGTCCCATTCGGTCCGCTTCTCCTTGTCCTCGCGGGTGATGCCCATCAGCTTGAACAGCCGGACGGCGTTCTCCACCTGCCGCTCCCGGAACTTGCCTTCCACGTGGATCATGGGAATCTCCGGGTTGGGCGTTTCCCCGGCGGCGACCTTCTCGATGTTGGCCTGGCTAATCCGCCGCATAACCTCGCCGGTAACCACCGTGAACGCCCAGGGCTGCGAGTTCACGGTTGATGGTGCCCGGCTGGCGGTTTCCAGTATGCTCCTGATTACCTCCTGCGGTACGGGGTCAGGCTTGAACCCCCGCACGCTTTTCCTTGACCTGATAGCTTCCAGAACCTCCATATTCCTCCCCTAAAAATCGGTATCTAAATTTGGTAAAGACTTCAAATGACAGGTATCGTTGTGTCGCTTCAAGATGTAGCGGCCTTCCTTGTGCTCAAAAACGCTGATGGCGGCGTTGTCCTGCCGGATATTCCAGAAACGCGAGTTATCCAGGCCCAGCAGGGCGCATATCAATACCTTATTGACCACCCGGTGAGAGACCAGCACCGCCAGCCCGGTGGTTTGTTTCACGATGGCGTTGACCGTCTCCAGCGCCCGCTGCCGGACGTCAGCCAGGCTTTCGCCGCCGGGCATCCTGACGCTTTCCGGGTGCTCGAGCCACTCCCGGTAGAGCTTGGTGTCCCTCAGTTCCTCAAGGGAACGCCCCTGCCACGCCCCGTAATCGAAATCAATGAGTCCGGGCGCTGTCTTGACCTCGAGCTTGCTCGCCGCGGCGATTGCCGCCGCCGTGCCTATCGCCCGCTTCAGGGGGCTTGAGTAGACCGCCGTCACCGGCTCGCCCGCCAGGTATCCGGCCAGGAGCCCGGCCTGCCTGACGCCGGTGTCGTCCAAATCTATATCCGCCCTGCCCCGGAACATCCCCGCTGCGTTCCACCCGGTCTGACCGTGCCGCACCAGCGCCAGCTCCATCAGGTTTGTTCCCTTTCTATCCTGTCCGCCTCGATGCCACACCTCCCAATTTTATTATTGTATGCTATCCTGCCTGTCCGGTTCAACGTCAGGCGCGGCCCGGATTACGTGTTGCCTTTTCGCCCTGGTTAACCGAAAATAAAGGACTCGAATTTTCAAGGAGCTCGAAGAATGACTGACCTGCTGAATGGTAGGGTAGCTATCGTAACCGGCTCCGGCCAGGGCATCGGCCGGGCGATTGCCGTCGCGCTGGCCGCCGAGGGCGCCGCCGTGGTCGCCAATAATCGCTCCCGGGGGACCCCGGGCGGGGATGCGGCGACCACGGCCGGCGAAATAACACGCCGCGGCGGGCAGGCGGCGGCCTTCTTCGCGGATGTTGCCGATTACGCCGCGGCTCGGGACCTGGTGCGGTTCGCGGTTTCCCGCTTCGGCAAGCTCGACATCCTGGTGACCTGCGCCGCGACTATCGCCCGGAAATGGATATGGGATATCAAAGAAGAAGACTGGGACCGGTGCGTCGATGTCACGCTGAAGGGAACTTTTAACTGCATCAGGCACGCCTGTACCGTGATGAAGGCCGCCGGGTGGGGACGGATTATCAACACCGCCTCGGACGCCTGGCTGGGGACGCTGGGCGGCGCCGACTACAGCGCGGCCAAGGGGGGTGTGGTCTCGCTGACCTGGTGCGTGGCGCGCGACCTTGAAAAGTTCGGCGTGACCTGCAACGCCTTCGCACCCGTCGCCCGGACGCGCATGATTACCAGCGAGGAAGCCGTCGCCTGGAACACGCTGCGTTCGCAAGCCGGCCCTCACGCTCTCGAGGCGCAGCGCAGCATCGGCGTCACGCCGCCACCGGAAGCCGTGGCCCCCCTGGTAACGTACCTGTGTACCGATGCCGCCGCGTCCGTCAGCGGGCAGGTATTTAACATAACGGGAGGGCACATCGCGGTTTATTCCGAGCCGGAAGAGCGAAACCAGCTTGATAAAGATACCGGCTTCTGGACGCTGCCCGAAATCGCCGGGGTCCTGCCGGCCCTTCTCGGGAGGCTACCTTAGGCAATCACATTCTTCCCCCGAACGTGCCCCCTCCGCAGAATTACATCCCCGTCTGGCTTTTAGGCTATAATGGATTATGAAGTCAGGAATGTATGCGGCATGCTAGCGATTATTGACTACGGCGCGGGCAACCTCAGGAGCGTGTACAACGCCGTGAGCTGGCTGGGCTGCCGGCCGGAAATCACCAGCCGCCCTGACACCCTGCTTAACGCCCGGGCGGTAATCCTGCCGGGCGTAGGCGCCGCCGCCGATACCATGCGGAACCTGGAGAAGTCGGAGCTGGTCGAGCCGGTCCGCCGTCTCATCAGCGAAGGGCGGCCCTTTTTCGGGGTTTGTATCGGGCTTCAGATACTCTTCACCTGCACGGAAGAAGGGGGCTTGACCCGGTGCCTTGGCGTTATCCCCGGTAAGGTGAAGAGATTGCCCCACGGCCTCAAGGTGCCGCACATGGGCTGGAACCAGGTGAAACAGCGGATGGTCCATCCCCTGTTCGAGGGTATACCCGACCTGGCCAATTTCTATTTTGTTCACAGTTACTATCCCGGTATCGTGGACGCCGCGCTCGTCGCCGGTGAGACCGAGTACGGCGTCCGCATACCCTCCGTGATAATCAAAGGCAACCTGGTCGCCACCCAGTTCCACCCGGAGAAGAGCGGCGAGCCCGGCCTGCGCCTGTACGCTAACTTCCTGAAGATGGCCGGAGCTGATAAATGCTGACCAAACGCATCATCCCCTGTCTCGACGTCAAGGGTGGGCGGGTGGTCAAGGGCACGAGCTTCGTTGGCCTGCGCGATGTCGGTGATCCCGTCGCGCTGGCCGCCCACTACTACCAGGCGGGAGCCGACGAGCTTGTCTTCCTGGACATCACCGC
>JACPQH010000067.1 GCA_016190585.1 Chloroflexota bacterium
GCGTGGCCGGTCTGGTCACGTCCTTCGGCAGCGGCGCCATGACCAACTCCATCAACGAGGTCTACGGTGCGGGGTGCATCTTCTCCATCGGCAGCAACACCACCGCCTCCCACCCGGTTATCGGCATGCACGTTCTCCAGGCGGTGCGCAAAGGCACGAAACTGATCGTGGCCAACCCGCGGGACATCAACCTGGCGCGACAGGCCGATATCTGGCTGCGGCACCGTCCCGGCACCGACGTCGCCCTGCTCATGGGCATGATGAGGGTTATCGTGGACGAGGGGCTGGCTGATGCCGCCTTTATCGAGCAGCGCTGCGAGAACTACGAGGCCTTCAAGGAATCCCTGAAGAATTTCCCGCTTGTCGAGGTCGAGCGGATAACCGGTGTGCCGGGCAGCCTCATCATTGACGCCGCCCGGCTGTACGCCACCAGCAAACCGGCTTCCATTCTGTACGCCATGGGCATCACCCAGCACAGCCACGGCACCGACAACGTCATGGCCACGGCCAACTTGGCCATGCTCACCGGCAACATCGGCAAGCCGTCGAGCGGGGTCAATCCCCTGCGCGGTCAGAACAATGTCCAGGGCGCTTGCGACATGGGGGCCCTGCCCAATGTCTTCCCCGGCTACCAATCCGTGGCCGATGCCGCTATCCGCGAAAAGTTCGAGAAGGCCTGGGGCGTCAAGCTGAGTCCCGCCCCGGGGAAAACACTCACCGAGATAGTGCCGGCGGCCAGGGCGGGCGCCATCAAGGCCATTTACCTGATGGGCGAGAACCCTACCCTCAGCGACGCCGATATCAAGCACGTCCAGGAAGCCCTGGAGAAGCTCGATTTCCTGGTCGTCCAGGACATCTTCCTCTCGGAGACGGCCGAGCTGGCCGACGTCATACTGCCGGCGGTTTCCTTTGCCGAAAAGGAAGGGACCTTCACCAACACCGAGCGGCGCGTCCAGCGCATCAGGAAGGCCGTCGAGCCGGTCGGGGAGGCGATGCCCGACTGGTGGATAACCTGCCAGATCGCCCGCCGCATGGGGGCCAGGGGCTTTGATTACGAGGACGCCGCCCAGGTGTTGGACGAGATCGCCCGCCTGACGCCGAGCTACGGCGGCATCTCTTTCCGGAGGCTTGACGAGCAGGGCGGCCTGCAGTGGCCGTGCCCCACGGCGGAGCACCCCGGTACCCCGATACTGCACGCGGAAAAGTTCACGCGCGGCAAGGGACACTTCGTACCGCTGGAATACAAACCCTCCCTCGAGCTGCCTGACAAGGAATACCCGATGCTGCTCACCAACGAGCGCAGCCTCTTCCACTACCACACCGGCACCATGACGCGGCGGGTAAAAGGCCTGAATACCTTCATGAACGAGGAACTTGTCGAGATTAACCCCGGGGACGCCGCGGCGCTGGGCGTAGCCGACGGCGAGTTTATCCGGGTCATATCGCGTCGCGGCGAGGTCTCCGCGCGCGCCAGGATTACCGAAAGGTCGCCGGAGGGCGTCATCTCGATGACGTTCCATTTCGCCGAAAGCCCGACCAACCGGCTGACCAATCCCGCTCTCGACCCCGTGGCGAAAATCCCGGAGTTCAAGGTCTGCGCCGTCAGGATCGAGAAAGTCACCGCTCCGGCGCGAGAGGCCGCCTTAACGAAATAGACCCGGGAATAGGGCCGGCATTCCCGGGCAGGGTGTGCCGGCCCTATTTATTGGAATGAATGTTGTTTAAACTGGGGCGCAGCCTGAGCCTGCCCAGCGTGGGGATGTTTCCCCTGTTCATCCTGGCGCATTACGCGCACCACCTGCTGACCGCCCTGCCCGTGCCGCTTCTCCCGTTGATACGGGACGAGTTTAATCTCGACTACGCTAGCGCGGGCCTCATAATCTCGGCCTTCACCCTGTCTTACGGCATCGGCCAGGTGCCGGCCGGCTGGCTCAGCGACAAGCTCGGGGCGCGCCTTATCATGAGCCTGGGCATCGCCGGGGTGGCCGTAGCCGGCCTGCTGGTAGGCATCGCCCCGAGCTATGTCCTCATCGTTGTCCTGCTATCACTGATGGGGCTGATGGCGGGCGGCTATCACCCCGGCTCCACCGAGCTGCTGACCTCGCTTCAGCCCGGACAGCGCGGGCGGGCGCTGGGACTGCATATGATCGGCGGCAGCGCCAGCTATTTCTCGGCGCCGCTCATTGCCGCCGCCCTGGCCGCGACCTGGGGGTGGCGGGGCTCGTTCCTGGTGCTGGCGGCGCCGACGGCCATCTTCGGGGTGGCCTTTTACTGGATGGTAAAAAGCTGGACCGCCAGCCGGGCGGCATCTAAAAAAGCCGGCCTGGGCGAGGCGCCCGCCGCCCCGGGTAGGCTGCGCCGCCTGGTCGTCTTCATGACGCTCTGCGCCCTGGTGCAGTCGATCGTCCTGTCAACCATATCCTTCATCCCTCTCCTGCAGACCGACCACTTCGGCACCAGCGCCGGGGTAGCCGCTGCTTCGGTATCGCTAATCTACCTGCCCGGACTGTGGACAGCCCCGCTCGGCGGCTTTATCTCCGACCGTCTCGGCCGTTTGCGCGTTGCCCTGACCAGTTTCTTCTTCATGGGACCGCTTATCTTTCTCTTCAACATGGCCTCGCCCGGACTGAGCCTGAGCGCCCTGCTCATCGGCTTCGGCACGCTGCTCTTCCTTTACGCGCCGGTCAGCCAGGCCTATATCGCGGAGAACACCGGGCGCTACCGCTCGACGGCGCTGGGCATCTACTTCTTCGCCAACATGGAGGGCGGCGGCGTCCTAACGCCCATCATGGGTTTCATGATCGACCGCATCGGTTTCCAGGGCAGTTTTGCCGTCGCCGCGGGCGCTCTGACAACGGTCGTGGTCATCGGCACCAGCCTGCTTTACCTGTGGCGGCCGCGGCTAGCCCCGGCATTACCGGCCGTGTCGAAATAGCGGCGTGAGGCGAGCTGACAATAACCGTAACCCGCCCATTGTAAGGCTGCCCGCCGGGGTGCTATCA
The DNA here is from genome assembly GCA_016190585.1 of Chloroflexota bacterium. The sequence goes on from JACPQH010000067.1 coordinate 3,003, forward strand.
TACGGAGTAACACCCTTTAGCGCAGCCATCGGCATGGAGGCCTGATATTAAAAGCGCTTACGATGGTTCCGGCGTCAACATCGACACGGCCGAGCAAATAAAAAAGCTGATTGGCAAGCAGGCCCGCCTCACTTACCGTCCCGAGGTTCTCAGCGGGGTCGGCTTCTTCGGCAGCCTCTTCGAGTTCAAAGGCTACACCAACCCCGTCCTCGTCTCCAGCGCCGACGGCGTCGGCACCAAGCTCAAGCTTGCCGCCATGCTCAACCGGTATGACACCGTCGGCATGGACATCGTGAACCACTCGGTAAACGACATCCTGACGACCGGCGCCGAACCGCTGTATTTCCTCGACTACATCGCCATGGGCAAGCTGGTACCGGAGCGTATCGAGGCGATAGTTGGCGGGCTGGCCCGGGCCTGCCGGGACGCCGGCTGCGCTCTTATCGGCGGCGAGACCGCCGAGATGCCGGGCATGTACGCCGGCGACGACTTCGACCTGGTAGGCTTCATTACCGGGGCAGTCGAGAAAGACAGGATAATCAACGGCAGCGCCATCAACGCTGGCGATGTCGCCCTCGGCCTGCCCTCCAGCGGGCTCCACACCAACGGCTATTCCCTGGTGCGTAAGATATTCAGCCGGGAAGACATGACCGGCTTCGCACCGGATCTGGGCCGCCCCCTGGGCGACACGC
>JACPQH010000069.1 GCA_016190585.1 Chloroflexota bacterium
CACCAAGTACAGGGGCGAGTTCGAGGAACGCCTGAAGAAGGTGGTTGACGAGATTCGCAACTCCGGCAACTGCGTGCTGTTCATTGACGAGATGCATACGATGATCGGCGCGGGGGCCGCCGAGGGCGCCGTGGACGCCGCCAACATCCTCAAACCCTCCCTGGCGCGCGGCGAGCTCCAGTGCATCGGCGCCACCACCCTTGACGACTACCGCAAGTACGTCGAGCGTGACGCCGCCCTGGAGCGGCGCTTCCAGCCCGTCCTCGTCCAGGAGCCTTCGGTCGCCGAGACCGAGGAGATCCTGCGCGGCATCAAGAGCCGGTACGAAGAGCATCATCACCTGAGCATCACCGATGAGGCGCTGAAATCCGCCGCGTCCCTGGCCGCCCGGTACATCCCGGACCGTTTCCTGCCGGACAAGGCGATCGACCTGGTGGACGAGGCCGCCTCGAGGGTGCGGATAAAGCACCGGGCCATGCCCCTCACGCTCAAAGAGGCCAAGCAGCTCGCCGAGACCGTCCGCAAGGACAAGGACGCCGCCCTGGCCAACCGGCAGTACGACTACGCCGCCGAGCTGCGCGAGCGCGAGCTGCAGATCGAGGAGAAGATAAAGCACCTCGAAGAAGAGTGGCGCAGCGAGCAGGAGCAGGAGAAACCGGTGGTCACCACCGAGAATATCGCCGAGGTCGTCAGCATGTGGACCGGCATCCCGGTGGTCCAGATCGCCAACGACGAGACGGCGCGGCTGCTCCACATGGAAGACGCCCTGCACAAGCGGATTATCGGGCAGGATGAGGCCATCGTCACCATCTCGAAGGCCATCCGGCGCGCGCGGGCGGGCCTGAAAGACCCGAGACGCCCCATCGGCAACTTCATCTTCCTCGGCCCCACGGGCGTGGGCAAGACCGAGCTCGTGCGGGCGCTGTCCGAGTTCATGTTCGGCAGCGAGGAAGCCCTGATACGCATCGATATGTCCGAGTTCATGGAGAAATTCGCCGTGTCCCGGCTGGTCGGCGCGCCTCCCGGCTATGTCGGCTACGAAGAGGGCGGCCAGCTTACCGAGGCCGTCAGGCGCAAGTCCTATAGCTGCATCCTGCTGGACGAGATCGAAAAGGCGCACCCGGACGTCTTCAACCTGCTGCTCCAGATTTTCGACGACGGGCACCTGACCGATGCCAAGGGACGCCGCGTTGACTTCCGCAACAGTATCATCGTCATGACGAGCAACGTCGGCGCCGAGCTGGTCAGGAAAGGGACTACCTTCGGGTTCGCCTCCCATACCGACGAAAACAAGAGCCAGGAGCAGAACTACGACCGGATGAAGGAGAACCTGCTGGGCGAGCTCAAGAAGACCTTCCGCCCCGAGTTCCTTAACCGTATCGACGCCGTGGTCGTCTTCCACTCCCTGACCAAGGAACAGATAAGGCGCATCGTCGACCTGATGCTGGGCACGGTCAGCAAGCAGCTCGCGGAGAAGAGCCTCAAGCTGGAAGTGTCCGAAGCGGCCAAGGACTTCCTCGGCGAAAAGGGCTACGACGAGGTCTTCGGCGCCCGGCCGTTGCGGCGCGTTATCCAGAACTTGATCGAGGACAAGCTGTCGGAAGACCTGCTGCGAGGCAAGTTCCACCCCGGCGACACCGTGGTGATTGACCTCGAAGGCAACGAGATCGTGGCGCGGCAGCAAGCCAGTGCCATGTTCGCGGATAAGAAATAAGACCCTTTCCGGGAAAAGACAGGGGGCGGGATTTGAACCCGCCCCTTTTTTTATGCCAGAAGCGAACTGGTACGTTGCCGTTTCTGCCCCGGCTTTTTCCCGGTGCCTCCTGCCCTCGCAGGAAAGGCGGTCCGGCCCTGTCTCAACCTGTGATTCCCGAGCAACCTCACCCCCTTGCATCCCCCGCGCCATATTTGCGGGTCCGGGGGTAAGGCAAGCAGACGGCTCCCATTGACCTTTACGAGCCCTGCCCCAGAGGGTATAATATACACGGTCTGTTTTGGCCGAAAAGCCGGGAGGTGAAGCTTGGTCGCTTTGTATATCGTCTCAGCGAATGCGGCGGCGGGAAAGACCGCGGTTTGCGCCGGTCTCGCCAGGCATCTCCAGGCATCCGGGAAAAAGGTCGGCTACATAAAGATATCCGCCGGGTCCTCGCCCGACGGGGCGTCGCGGGACACCGCTTTCCTCAAGCAAATCCTCTCGGAAGATGAAGCCAGCCTGGTCGCCGCGGAACCGGGCGGTATGGCCGCCGCCCTGAAGGAAGCCTGCGGCCGCGCTGCCGGCAAGGACGTGGTGCTGGTCGAAGGCGTCCTCGGGCCCGCCGGCGACGACCCGCTCAGCCAGGCGTCTTACCAGGCCGCCAGGGCGGTGGACGCCAGCGTTATCGCCCTGGAGACGGCCGCGGGACTGGCCACCCGTTTCACCAACCCTTACAAGGGTTTCGGCGCCGCCTTCCTCGGCATCATCGTCAACAAGGTTCCCAGGAGCCGCCTCGAAAGCTACCACGACAAGTACCGGAGCCAGCTCGACGCCCTGGGAGTAAAGCTGCTCGGTGTTCTCCCGGAGAGTCGCGGCCTGGTCTCGCTCACCGTTGAGGAACTGGCCGGCGCGGTGCAGGGCAAGCTTACCGGCGCCGCGGACAAGTCGGCCGCGCTCCTGGAAAACCTGATGCTGGGCGCCATGTCCGTCGACTCCGGGCTGCTCTATTACGGCCGCATCAAAGACAAGGCGGCGGTGCTGCGCAGCGACCGGCCGGATATGCAGCTCGCGGCGCTGGAAACACCAACCCGCTGCCTGGTGCTCTGCGGCGATAACCCGCCCATCCGCAGCGTACTGTTCAAAGCGGAACACCGCGGGGTGCCCGTGGTTATTACCGGCCTGGGCGTCAGCGAAGTAGTGGGGAAGATTGAGGAGGCCTTAGAGAAATCCCGGTTCAACCAGGCCGCCAAGCTGGCGAAGCTGGAGGAAATCATGCCGCACCTGGACCTCCACGAGCTTGACAGCCGGCTGGGAACGGCCGGCTAGCGGGCCCGGTCTTAACAAATAAATCAGCCGGAAAAATCCTGGGGGAATGGTCTTTCCCCTGGGTTTTTTCTTTTATGAGTTGATAGATGGGGGCACATTATTATAGAATTGCTTTTGTTGTGCAAAAAAACCGCGCAGGAACCAAATCTGGAAATTTAAGGAGGGCGGATGATTTGAATGCGCTTGGAAAACACATCCTTCTCGAGCTCAAAGATTGTAACAGGGAGGCGTTAAACGATTTAGGCTTTCTCAAAGAGACCCTCATCGGGGCGGCGGGCGCCTGCGGCGCCACGGTGGTGGGGGAGACCTTCCACCTTTACAGCCCTCAGGGGGTCAGCGGTGTGGTTACCATCGCGGAATCACACCTCTTCATTCACACCTGGCCCGAGTACGGCTACGCTGCCGCCGATATCTTCACCTGCGGCACCGCCGTTGAGCCGGAGAAGGCCGCCGAGGTCATCATCGAGCGGCTGGAGTCCAAGAACCACTCGGTGATCGAGATACAGCGCGGGCTCATGGTGGTTGAGAACAGCCTCGTTAAGAGTTATGCAGTCGGACCCTGATAATTGGTTCCAGGACAGGATAAGCCCTAACCTGATCCAGCTTCATCGCCTGAACAAGGTGATCTATGAAGGCCGGACCGGGTACCAGTCGGTCCGGATTGTCGAGACCGCCGGTTTTGGCGTTTGCCTGGTGCTTGACGGCAAGATCCAGTCAAGCGAGGTGGATGAGTTTATCTATCATGAGGCGCTGGTGCAGCCGCCGATGATCGCGCACCCACGGCCGCAGACGGTTTTTATCGCCGGGGGCGGCGAGGGCGCGACGCTGCGGGAAGTCCTCAGGCACCAGACCGTTGAGAGAGCCGTCATGGTCGATATCGACGAGCAAGTAACCGCGCTCTGCCGGCAGTACCTGCCCGCTCACAGCCAGGGCGCTTTTGAAGATAAGCGGACCGAGCTGCATCACGCTGACGCCCGCGAGTTCCTGGCCGGTTCCCGCGACAAGTATGACGTCATCATCATCGACTTACCGGATCCCCTTGAGGAAGGCCCGGCCTATCTCCTCTACACACAGGAGTTTTACCGCATAGCCCGCGAGAAGCTGAACGCCGACGGCATGATGTCGGTCCAGTCCGGGTCATCGACCATAACCGAGCTTTTCAACTTCAGCTGCGTGCTCAGCACCATCAAAAGCGTATTTCCCGCCGTCTTCCCCTTCCAGACCTATGTGCCCAGTTTCGGCAACCCGTGGGGTTTTACGCTGGCCTCGGTCAGTCCGGCGTTGGCGCCCCCGGCGCCGCAGGAAATCGACGGCCGCATCCGGGCAAGGGCCAGCCGGGACCTGCGGTTTTACGACGGCATCGCCCACCAGGGAATGTTTTCCCTGCCGAAACACCTCAGGACCGCCCTGGGGCAGCAGACCAGGCTTATCACGGACGCCGAGCCGATCTTCATCCACAAGCCCGGGTAAGCCGGACCCGGCTTGCCTGTCAGGACGGCAGCTCGAACGTCTCGCTCACCTCGATTGTCTCCGTTGTTCCCGTGGCTGCCAGCGCCTTCTGGACTTCGGGCATGTTGAAGTATTCAAGATAGGACTTCTTGTCATCCCAGTCGAAGACCACCAGCACCTCATTCGGGTCCCTGGCGCTGCGGTAAACCGTCGCTCCCCTGGAGCCTTTTTCTTTCCGGGTCCCGTCGTCCCTGACCAGCGTCTTCCAGGAGTCGTAGTCCTTGAGCTTGCGTCTCACGATAAGGTTCATCAGACACCTCGCGGCGATATTCTCTGTATATACAGTATCGTCGCGACAGAGGCGCCTGGTCTATATGTAGTCTTACCTATTTGTCCGGGGAACAATCGCTAATCACAGGGGGCGTCTATCGGCCCTTCCGTCTGGCCGACCGGGCTGGCGCGTGGGTGGTGTCAGGGCGGTACGTTTCCCCTGTCCCTCTCTTACCGTGTTTGACAGGAGCCGCGCGTGGTGCATAAAATCTATTGCCACCGCGCTAGCCGGCCGTTATGCCAGCAAGCCGCGCTGTTCTCACGAATATCAGTGAGGAGGTAGACCGTGATAAGAGTCATCATAGAGCGCAGGCTGAAGGAAGGGAAGCGGATTTCCCAGCTTATCCGGCAGCTCCGGGTGAAAGCCATGGGGCAGAAAGGTCATGTCAGCAGCGAGGTGCTCATCGATGCCGAAGACTCGAGGCTCATCACCGTGGTGGCCACCTGGAGCACGCTCGATCACTGGAAGACCTGGGAAACATCCGAGCAAAGGGCCGCCATCAACCAGGAGATCCAGCCCCTGCTGACGGAGCCGCCCGTAGTCAAGACCTACCGGGTCCTTTCCGGCGAGGAGCTCGACTACATGGAAGACCCGGAGGGATGGCTGCGCCAGGTAGAGCGCACCTCCTTTGACGGCTAGCTAAATCCCTCCCGGTGGGTCGATTATTCGGCTGCCCGGCGATACCCGCTTGCCGGGACTACTGGATTTTAAGCAGCTTCTCCGCGTTCAGATGGCTGATCTTTTCCCGGTCCTCATCACAGATGGGGACCGATTTCAGGAAGGCCACGGCTTCCTGGCTGTCGCCCATCGGGTAGTCCACGGCGAAGGCCATGCGGTCGGCGCCCAGGGCCAGGTAAGCGCACAGGAAAGCCGGCTGGAAGCACATGCCGCTCGTGGTTATGGTGAAGTTGGTCTTAAGATAGTCGCTGACTTTGCGTGCGATCTTTGCCTTGAAGGTCTTGCGGCGCCAGGGCGTGTCCAGCCGCGAAATCCAGAACGGCAGGCCCTCCCCCATGTGCCCCAGGATGATCTTCAGGCCCGGGTATTGATCGAACAGGCCGCTGTGGATCAGGCGCAGCGTGTGTACCGCCACTTCGGCGGCGAAGGCGTAATGCAGGAGCACGGCGCCGTAGTCGGCGTAGGGCTTCAGGATGGCGGTTGACGGGACTTCGGGGTGGAGGTACAGCGGCACGTCGAGCCGCTCGGCGGCTTCAAATATGGGCCAGTACTTCCTGTCGTCCAGGTACTCGTTCCGGGCGTGCGACTGGACGCAAACACCCCTCAGCCCGAGCTCGGTAACCGCCCTCTCCAGCTCGGCGGCGGCGGCTTCCGGGTCTTGCGGCGCGATACAGGCCAGCCCGAGGAACCGGTCCGGGCGTGTCTTCACCGCCGCCGCCAGCACGTTATTCAAAGTCTTTGACCAGGCAACGCCTTCGGCCGGTTCGAAGCACTGGACATGGGGATTGGTCAGGCTGATGGCCTGAACATCAACCCCGGCCGCGTCCATCGTCCCAAGCCGGCGTTCCCCGAAATCGCGCAGCGCCTCGCCCAGCTCCGGCGCGCGGTCGATATGGAAACCATAATCGTACCACACGCGGAACAGGTCGCCGTCCATATCTGCCCTGGGAATGTCCTTGCGGGCAAGCAAGTGCTTTTCGTACTCGCGAGTAAGAAAATGGGCCTCCAGGTCGATGACTTTCATCCTCGTCTCGCTCCTTTTCCCAAACTTGTCAATCAATCAGCATGGCATCGCCGAAGCTGTAGAAACGGTATTTCGCATCAATGGCCTCACGGTAGGCCTTCATGATAAGCTCCCGGCCGGTAAAGGCGGTCACCAGCATCAGGAGGGTCGAGCGGGGCAAATGAAAATTGGTGATGAGGGCGTCCACGGCGCGAAAACGATAACCCGGCAGGATAAAAAGGTCGACCCAGCCCTCAAACGGCTCCATCTCTCCGGAATCAGCCCTTCCGGCGACATGCTCCAGTACCCTGACCGCCGTGGTGCCCGCGCCGATGACCCGCCGCCCCTCCTTCTTTGCCCGGTTGAGCGCCGCCGCCGCCTCCGGGCTCAGGACGGCGTGCTCGCGGTGGATGGCATGAAGTGCCGGGTCTTCTTCCTTCACCGGCCGGAAGGTATCCAGCCCGATGTGGAGGGTAACGAACACAAGCTCGATACCCGCCGCCCGCAGCCCGTCGAGAAGGCCCGCGGTGAGATGAAGTCCGGCCGTGGGCGCGGCCGCGCTGCCCTCGACTCGCGAGTAGACCGTCTGGTACCGTTCCGGGTCCGCCAGGGCAGCCCGGATATAGGGAGGCAACGGGACCTTGCCCGCCGCCGACAGGCATGACTCGTCCGACAGCCGCACGACCCTGACGCCGTCGCCCCCGGCCGATATTATCTCGGCGGTATATCTTTCATGACCATTTGAATGGCTGTTAGTTATGTCAATTATACACCCGGGATGGACGTGCTTGCCGCCGCCGAGCGCCTCCCAGGTACCGGGTCCCAGCCGGCGCAGCAGCAGGAGCTGGGCTTTACCCCCGGTGCGTTTCCTGCCGTAAAGACGGGCCGGGATTACCCGGCTGTCGTTGAGTACCAGCACGTCGCCGCGGCGGAGCAGCCCCGGCAGCTCGCAAAACCGGCGGTGCGCTATCGAATCGTTCCGGCGACTAAGACACATCAGCCGTGACTGGTCCCGGGGCTCCACGGGTGTCTGCGCTATCAGGCCCTCGGGCAGAAGATAATCAAAATCCGCGGTTTTCATTTTCCCCAGTCTACCGCAAAACCAGGCTGATTTCTAATATGAGCCGGCGGGGAGGTAAGACTGACCCGCTAAATAACTTGACTATATATGCTGAAAGGTATAAAGTTGAATATGTAACGCGGGGTGGAGCAGTGGCAGCTCGTCGGGCTCATA
>JACPQH010000071.1 GCA_016190585.1 Chloroflexota bacterium
GCGGGAGCGCCTGGCCGATGGGGATGCGCTGCTCGCTCTTCTTTTTCCTCAGGGCCTGGACGGCGCGCAGGATGTTCCCGGCGGTTTTTTCGCCCAGGCGGGGCAGCGCGGCCACGCGGCCGTCGAGGATGGCCTTCTCCAGCTCGTCCGCCGAGCTTATCTTGAGCTCGCGGGCGATGAGGGCGGCGGTCCTCGGCCCGATCCCCGGGATGTCCAGCAGCGTCCCGATGCCCGCCGGGAACTCCGCCTTGAGTTCCTCGTAGTACTCCAACCGGCCGGTCGTCACCAGCTCGGTGATCTTTTTCTCGATGGCTTCCCCGATCCCCGGCACCTCGCGCAGCCGCCCCTCGGCGACCAGGCGCTCAATCTCGACCGGCAGGAACTCGATGGCGCGGGCGGCCTTCTGGTAGGCCCTGACCTTGAACACGCTCTCTTCCTTAAGCTCAAGGAAGTCGGCGATATCCAGCAGGATTTTGACGATTTCGGCGTTCTTCACCGGAACCCGGCACCTCTAATACAGGAACCCCCGGAACTTCATCATCAGCAGGTTGACCAGCAGCGGGTGCTTTTCGCCCCAGGTGCAGAGCATGGTATACAGCGTGCTGTTGTACATCTCCTCCTGCTGGCGGTTTTTTTCCTTGGCCGTCTTTATGTTCAGGAGCACGCCCTGTTTCAGGATGAGCGCCTGCCGCCGCCGTTTCATGGGCTTGGGGAGGGGCTCCTTGGTCTGGGTCAGGCTCTCCAGCTCGCTGCTCGTCTGCTTGATCAGTCCATCCAGCTCGTCATCAGTCATGACTCACTTCCCACAGCAAAACTTATATTTCTTGCCGCTGCCGCAGGGGCAGAGGTCATTACGTCCCACTTTTTTACCGGCGACCTTCTGCTTGACGCTGGCGGCGCCCTGCCGCCCGGCGACCTTCGCCATCGGGGTAACCGGCGCTCCGGGCGCCTCTTTCCGCTCAATCTTGACGCGGTTGACGGTGCGGGCGACATCGTGCTGGATAGTGGACATGAGGCTCTGGAACAGCCGGTGCCCCTCGCTCTTGTACGCCACCAGCGGGTCGCGCTGGGCCACCGCCTGCAGGGCGATGCTCTGGCGCATCTGCTCCATCAGCGTCAGGTGCTCGATCCACAGGGTGTCTATTATCCGCAGCATGACGAAGCGCTCCAGCATGCGCATGTTCTCCGGTCCCATCTCGGCCTCGCGCGCCACATAAAAGGCGCCGGCTTCCCGGATGAGCGTCTCCGCGATATCCTTCTTCTTCATGCCGCCCAGCGTTTCGGCGTTGAGGGACGGGGAGGGGGGAAAGATGCCGCCGACCTCGCCGAGAAAACCGGGCAGGTCCCAGTTGACGCCGTGCTCGTCGGGCAGGTACTCCCCGACCAGGGCGTGTATCTCGTCGGCCATCATGGACAGGATATTGGCCCTGAGGTCGGCCCCGCTGAGAATCTTCCGCCGCTCGCCGTAGATGACCTCGCGGTGCTTGTTGACCACGTCGTCGTACTGCACCAGGTGCTTGCGGGTGTCGAAGTGGTAGCCTTCGACCCGTTTCTGGACATCGGTTATCGCCCGGGTGATGAGTGCGTTCTCGATAGGCGTGTCGTCATCCATGCCCGCCCACTGCATGACGCCCTTAAGGCGGTCGCCGCCGAAGCGATGCATGATGTCGTCTTCCAGGGAGACATAGAAGCGCGAGCTGCCGGGATCGCCCTGGCGGCCGGCGCGGCCTCTTAGCTGGTTGTCAATACGGCGGGCTTCGTGGCGTTCCGTGCCGATAATGTGCAGCCCGCCGAGCCCGACGACCCGGCCGTGTTTGGCCGCCCACTCCTTTTCCTCCTGGCCCTCCGGGCTGCCGCCGAGGATGATGTCCACGCCGCGGCCGGCCATGTTGGTGGCTACCGTGACCGCCCCCGGCTCGCCGGCGCGGGCGATGATGGCAGCTTCCTTCTCGTGGTACTTAGCGTTCAGCACCTCGTGCGCGACGCCCTGTCTTTTCAGCAAATCGCTGAGCTGCTCCGATTTCTCGATGGACACCGTGCCGATGAGCACCGGGCGCTGCTGCTCGTTCATCTCTTTGACTTCCCGGACGACAGCGCGGAACTTGCCCGTCTCGTTCTTGTAAATCTGGTCGGGGAAGTCCTGTCGCACCATGGGCCGGTGGGTAGGAACGGTCACAACCTCGAGCTTGTAAATCTTGAAGAACTCCTCGGCCTCGGTAGCCGCCGTGCCCGTCATGCCGCCCCGCGTGTAATTCATGCGGAACTAGTACTTGATGGTGATGGTGGCGAAGGTCATGCTCTCGCGCTGCACCCGGACATGCGCCTTGGCCTCGATCGCCTGGTGCAGGCC
>JACPQH010000070.1 GCA_016190585.1 Chloroflexota bacterium
GAGGTAGTCAACGTGACCCACCAGGCCGGTATCTCCCGAAAGGTGGTCAAGTCAGTGCCGATGGGTGTCATCAAGGGGTAGCCCGGTTTATTTTCTGGCTGCTTTACTTCGCCGGCTGGGTTTCTTTCTATCTTTCCCGTTTTGCTTGAGCAACCAGTATTCCAGGCCGTCGGCCAATGCCAGCCAGCTAGCTTCGATGATATTGGTCGAGCTGCCGACCGTTGTCCATTCCTCATTGCCGTCGCTGGACTCGATAAGGACGCGTACCTGGGAACCGGTGCCTGTGCTCTCTTCCAGTATGCGCACCTTGTAGTCCACCAGCGTTACGCGAGCGAGGCTGGGATAGAACTCCAGCAGGGCTTTACGCAGCGCCTGGTCCAGAGCGTTAACCGGGCCGTTGCCTTCGGCGGCGGTGTGCATTACCTCCCCGCCGACCCGCACCTTGACCATCGCCTCGGAGAGCACCTCGGTAAGCTCCCGCCGGGAGGACGGGCGGCGCTTGTTCTCCACGACCACCATGAAATCCACCAGCTCAAAGGGTGCCTTGTAACCGCTCCGGGCGCGCTGGGCCAGGAGCTCGAACGAGGCCTCGGCGCTCTCGTACTGGAACCCCCGGCTTTCCAGGAGCTTGACTCGCTCCAGAAGCTCGTCGGTCTGCCCCGGCGTCAGGTCGGCCTCGATTCCCAGCTCCCTGGCTTTCTTCAAGATATTGCTGCGACCGGAAAGCTCAGATACCAGGAACTTCGGCTGGTTGCCGATTCTGGCCGGGTCGATATGCTGGTAGCTCTCCGGCCACCGGGCCATGCCGGAAACGTGCAGGCCGCCTTTATGGGAGAAGGCGCTGGCGCCGACGTACGGCAGGTAAGCCGCCGGCGCGAGATTAGCCGCCTCGCTGACGAAGCGGGATACCTCGGTCAGCCGGGCCAGCCGCTCGTCGCTGACGCAGTCGATGCCCATCTTCAGCTTGAGAGCCGGGATTATCGAGCACAGGTTGGCGTTGCCGCAGCGCTCCCCGTATCCGTTGATGGTGCCCTGCACCTGTGTCGCGCCGGCCCTGACGGAGGCCAGGGAGTTGGCGACCGCGAGCTCGCTGTCATTGTGGGTATGGATGCCGAGCGGGACGACTGTCGTTTCCCGGGAGGCCTCGACGGCCTCGATGACCTCGTCGGGCAGGCTCCCGCCGTTGGTATCGCAGAGCACCAGGCATTCCGCCCCGGCGCCGGCCGCCGCTCCCAGCACGGCCAGGGAGTATGCCGGGTCCGTTTTATACCCGTCGAAGAAATGCTCGGCATCGAAGAATACCGTCAGGCCGTTTTCCTTGAGGAAACGGACAGAATCGGCGATCATCGCCAGGTTTTCGTCCAGCGGGATGCGGAGCACGCGGCTGACCTGCTTCGCTGAGCCCTTGCCGACTATGGTGGCGATCCCAGCCCCGGAGTTGACCAGGGCCAGCAGGTTAGCGTCATCCGCCGCTTTGATACCGGGACGGCGCGTGCTGCCGAAGGCGGCCAGCCGGGATATTTCCAGTTTCAGGCGGCGCGCCTTGTCGAAGAACTCGGCGTCCTTGGGATTGGAGCCGGGCCAGCCGCCTTCGATGAAGTGGACGCCCAGCTCGTCCAGCTTCCGGACGATGTTAAGCTTGTCCGTTACCGAAAAAGAGATGCCCTCGCTCTGGGCGCCGTCCCGCAGCGTGGTGTCATAAAGCTGTACCGATGACAACTATCCCCCCAGCCGCCCCGCCACCAGGTCGCCCATCTCCCGGGTCCCGACCTTCTTCTTACCCTCGGACATGATATCGTAGGAGCGGTAACCCTCCTCCAACACCCGGTTGACCGCCGACTCCACCGCCTCGGCCTCTTTCTCCAGGGCCAGCGAGTAGCGCAGCATCATGGCGGCGCTGAGGATGGTGGCGATGGGGTTGATCATGTCGAGCCCGGCGCGGCGCGGCGCGCTGCCGTGAATCGGCTCGTAGAGCCCGAAGGTCCTCGTCCCGGCCTGGGGCACCCCGGCCAGGCTGGCCGACGCCAGCATCCCCATCGAGCCCGCCAGCATCGAGGCCTCGTCTGTCAGGATATCGCCGAAGGTGTTCTCGGTGACGATGACATCGAAGTACTTCGGGTTCTGGATGAAGCGCATCGAGGTGGCGTCCACGAGCATGTGCTCCAGCGACACGTCGGGGTAGTCGGCGGACATCTCGATGGCGATCTGCCGCCACAGCCGCGAGGTTTCCAGGACGTTGGCCTTGTCCACCGAGACCAGCTTTTTGGTCCGCCGCCGGGCCAGCTCGAAGCCCACTTTCAAAATACGCACGATCTCGTGCTCCGAGTAAGACATGGTGTCAACCGCGCGCCGGCCCCGGCTGGTTTGCCACTGCTTCTTGGGGCGGCCGAAGTACAGGCCGCCGGTCAGCTCGCGCACCACCACCATGTCCACGCCGTCCACGACCTCCGGCTTGAGGGTCGTGGCGTCTTTCAGCATGGGCAAGACCTTGACCGGCCGCAGGTTGGCAAAAAGCCCCAGCCCCTTCCTGATAGCCAGCAGGCCGTCCTCCGGGCGCACCTTCGCTTTGGGGTCGTCCCACTTCGGGCCGCCGACCGCCCCGTGCAGCACGGCGTCCGAGGCCCGGCATATCTCCAGCGTCTCCCCGGTCAGGGCCACGCCCTGCTTGTCGATGGCGATCCCGCCGATAAGGCCGTACTCCAGGTGAAAAACGTGTCCGAACTTCTGGCCGACCGCCTGCAAGACCTTGACGGTCTCGGCGACGATCTCCGGCCCGACGCCGTCTCCCGGTAGAACCGCGATTCTGAACTGCACTTAGGACCTCCTGCCTGCCAGTCTTTTCTGGGTGTACTCGATAAGCCCGCCCGCCGCGATTATCTCGCTCATGAAATCCGGGTAGGGCCTGGCCTGAAACGCCAAATTTTTGGTCCGGTTGAATATCCGGCCCTGCGCCAGGTCGACCTCCAGGGTGTCGCCGGCGTCTATGCTGGCCACCGCCTCCGGCGATTCCAGCAGGGGCAGGCCGATATTGATGGCGTTGCGGAAAAAGATGCGGGCGAAGCTCGCGGCGATGACGCAGGACACCCCGGCGGCCTTGATGGCCAGAGGGGCGTGCTCCCGCGACGAGCCGCAGCCGAAGTTGGTTGCGGCCACGATGATGTCGCCCGGCCTGACCCGCTGGAGAAAGTCCTTGTCGATGTCCTCCATGCAGTGCCGCGCCAGTTCCGCCGGGTCCGAGACGTTAAGGTAGCGCGCCGGCATGATGACGTCCGTGTTCACGTCGGCGCCGTACTTGTGCACTTTACCGGTCAGCATTTAACATTTACCTCCAGGTTTTCAAGTTCCTGTAATACCTTCTGGAAGTTCTTTACCTTGGGCGGCTTCCGGCCCTTGCTCGGCTCGATAGCATGCCCCTCTTTGATCAGCCGCGCCGCCTGCGCCTCCGGGCCGCCGGGGAACTTCTCGTTCAGGCCGCCGTCCGATTTGACGACGCGCCAGCAAGGCGTTACGTCCTTGACTCCGGCGCTGATGTCCTCCTCAGCCACCTTCGCCGCGATACGCCAGGATATACCGGCGCATAACGGGCAGGTCAGATCAGCGCCGTAGTCCCTGGCCAGGCGTTTCCCTACCTGCTCCAGCGTCGCCAGCTTGCCTTTTTCAATCAGCCTGATAGTGGCGTCAATGTCGGCCGGCCGCGGAACGAGCATCCGTCCCCGTCCTCTTGGGTCGTCAACTACCTTCCGCTCGTTCTCTTTGACCAGCTTCTCGCGCCAGCTTTTACGCGTCTTCATATGCGCTACCCCTTATGCAGTCGGGGTTGGTTATCTTGCCGACGATGGCGCTGGCGGCGGCGACCGCCGGGTTGGCCAGGTAGACCTCGGACTTGGCGCTGCCCATGCGCCCGACGAAGTTGCGGTTCGTCGTCGAGACGCAGCGCTCCCCCGCCGCCAGGATGCCCATGTAGCCGCCGAGGCACGGCCCGCAGGTGGGCGTGCTGACCACGGCCCCGGCCCGGATAAAGTCCTCGATAAGCCCCTCTTTCATGGCCTCGAGATAGACCTGCTGGGAGCCGGGGATGATAATGCAGCGCACCCGGGGGTGCACCGTCCGCCCCTTCAGCACCCGGGCCGCCAGGCGCAGGTCTTCCAGCCGCCCGTTGGTACAGCTACCGATGACCGCCTGGTCAACGGCGACATCGCCCACCTTGCTCACCGGCCGGGTGTGGGCCGGGGAGTGGGGCATGGCCACCTGCGGCTCGAGCTCCGAAACATCATATTCGATAACCTTCGCGTATTCCGCATCGGCGTCTGGCTCATATACCTTGTATTCTCGCACGGCGCGCTCTTTTATGTAAAGCTCTGTCCTGGCGTCCACCCGGCAGAGCCCGGCCTTGGCCCCGGCCTCGATGGCCATGTTGGCCATGGTGAACCGGC
>JACPQH010000008.1 GCA_016190585.1 Chloroflexota bacterium
GGCACCGGCGAGAAGCTGGAAGACATCGCCCTGTTCGACCCCAAAGCCTTCGTCGAGGCGCTATTGGCCTAGATGATAATCAACGTTAACCCTGTCGCTTTTTCCATCGGCCCCTTGGATGTCGCCTGGTACGGCATCACCATCGCCGTCGCGGTGGTCGTCCTGGTGGCCTGGACGCTGCGTGGCATCAAGAGAGAGCCGGCGCTATCGGCCGATACCGTTATCAACGCCACCATGCTGGCCATCCCCTTCGCCCTGGTGGTCTCCCGTTTACTCCACGTCATGGACCAGTGGGGCTACTACGGCCAGCACCCCGCCGAGATAATCGGCGGCTCCGGCCTGACCATCTGGGGGGCCATCCTGGGCGCGACCCTGGGCGTCTGGGTATACAGCCGCATCCACCCCTTTCCCTTTGCCCGGCTTACCGATATCGCCGCGCCCGGCATCATCCTCGCCCAGGCCATCGGCCGGGTGGGCTGTCTCCTGAACGGCTGCTGCTACGGCCTGGAGACCTCGGCCTTCTGCGGCATTATCTACGTCAACCCGGGGAGCTACGGTCCTATCGGCGTGGCGGTGCACCCCACGCAGGTCTACGAGATATTTTTTAACTTCGCCGTGTTCCTCGTCCTGCTCAGGCTCCGGGACCGCCTCAAGCCTGACGGCGCGCTCTTCCTCATCTACCTGAGCCTCTATTCGTCGTGGCGCATCGGCATCGGCTTCCTCCGGGAAAATACCGCCCTGCTCTTCGGGCTTAATGAAGCCCAGATAATCGGATTCGTCATACTGGGCATCGCCATACCCGTGCTGGCCGCCCGGGCCAGGTGGACAGGCCGCGTCCAGGGATAGGTTATGCCTGCTCTATCTTGGCGAGACATCAAGCAACCTCAATCCCTGTGTCCCCCCTCCATATCCCGCAGCAGATTTGTTGCTTAATGGTTAGTATTGTGTAGTAGGGGAGAGCATTAGATTTTCCATTGGACATATCCTGTAGAAAAGCTTACAATATGGATGGTTAGGGAAATCGCCATATGAATGTCGAAGCCCGAGCGGCCGGATGCCGATGGTAAATTAAGAAGCACTGTGCGGAAATGCCAGTGCTTCTTGGTTTAAGGAGGGTGCGAGCCATGCAGTCGAGCATTATCGGTAAGATCGAGAAAGCCAAGCGCTACGCCCAGGAAAAAGACCGCATCACCTTCTCCGAGCTCGCCGTCAAGTTCCGCGGCGACAATAACGAATATCAGGTCAGGTATAAAGACGGCGCCTGGCACTGCTCCTGCGATTTCTTTAACCGGTGGGGCACGTGCAGCCATACCATGGCTCTCGAAAAGATACTGGCGGAGATGCTGCCCTCGGAAGCCCTGGTCGCGCCGGCGGCGCATTAACGCCGTAAGTTAACCAGCCGCACCCTGGAAATTCCGGTATTTCCGGCCTTTCGGCTATTATTTCTGCCCATCACCGTCCCTTAAAGGAGACGCCCTTTGAACTTTCTGGAAAAGCTCAGCGAAGCCTCGCGCCGCAATAGGAGCCTGGTCTGTGTGGGACTCGACCCGGACCCCGCGCTCATGCCCGCCGGGGTGGGCCTGGCCGAGTTCAACCGGGCCATCGTCGAGGCGACCAGCGAGGCCGCCTGCGCCTACAAGCTCAACCTGGCTTTCTACGAGGCGCTGGGCGACGAGGGCACGGCGGCGCTCCGGGCCACCATCGAGCATGTCCCCGACTTTATCCCGGTCATCGGCGACGGCAAGCGTAACGACATCGGTAATACCGCGAAGGCCTACGCCCGCGCCTTCTTTGACGGCTTCCGCTTCGATGCCGCCACGGTCAACCCCTATATGGGCTATGATTCGCTGGAACCCTTCATCCAGTACCGCGACAAGGGCGTTTTCGTCCTGTGCCGCACCTCGAACAAGGGCGCGGTGGACTTCCAGGACCTGAAGTGCGAGTTTGACCGGGAGAAGCTCCCCCTTTACGAGGTCGTAGCGCGGAAGGTCAGCCAGTGGAACACCCACGGCAACCTGGGCCTGGTGGTCGGCGCGACCTACCCCGACGAGCTGAAGAAGATACGCGAGGAGCACCCGGGTATGCCGCTGCTGATTCCGGGGGTCGGCGCCCAGGGCGGCGAGCTGCCCCTGGTGGTGAGATACGGCGTGGACAGTAAAGGCCGGAACGCCGTTATCAACTCGTCGCGGCAGATAATCTACGCCTCGAAGCGGCCGGACTTCGCCCAGGCCGCCCGCCGCGCGGCGACCGAGCTCCGGGACCAGATAAACCGGCACCTGCCGGGCTAGCCTGGTACTTTGTTTCGTATCTGTACATATCTCCTCGCCCCTTGGGGAGAGGATTAAGGTGAGGGGTAGCCTTCTCCCTCAAGGGCGAAGGTACTCGGGTATAGTTATTGTTGCAACGAAGTACTAATTCTGTAAAGAGATGGTAGAACAGTACGAGATCGGGCAGGTTCTGACGCTGAAGAAGCGGCACCCCTGCGGCGGCTACGACTGGCAGGTGGTCAGGCTGGGCGCGGATATCGGCATAAAATGCCTGAAATGCCAGCGCCGCGTTCTCCTGCCCCGCAGCGAGATCGAGCGCGTCACCCGGCGCGCCAAATAGCCGAACTTAATAAAGCTCCTGGAGCTTTACCGGAAGTACCGGAAGCAGTAGCCAGTTTACGGGGGGCACCGACCGCAGATGGAGCGGAACAGCGTGGTGCTCAGGTAGCGCTCGCCCCGGTCCGGCAGTATCGCCACGACCTTGCCGCGCCTCATGCCCCTGGCTACCCGCAAGGCCCCGGCGACAGCCGCGCCGCTCGACATCCCCACGAAGATGCCCTCTTTCAGCGCGAGGAGCCGCGCCATCTCGAAGGCCTCGCCGTCCTCGACGGTAATCTTGTCGTCCAGGTTCTCCGGGTGATAGATGCCGGGCACGATGCTCTCCTGCATGTTCTTGAGGCCCTGTATGGCGTGCCCCAGCTTCGGCTCGATGCCGATTATTCTGATAGCCGGATTTTTTTCCTTCAGGTACTTCGCCGTGCCCATGAGCGTCCCGGAGGTGCCCATCCCCGCCACGAAAGTATCTATCTCCCCGCCGGTCTGCTCCCAGATCTCTGGCCCGGTGGTCTCGTAGTGGGCGAGGACGTTGGCCGGATTGTCGTACTGGTTAGGCATGAAAGTAGTCGCCGGCTCCGCATCGGCAAGCTGGTGGGCGCGCCGTATGGCCCCATCTACGCCCTCGCGGGCCGGGGTCAGCACAATCTCGGCGCCGAAGGCCTGTAAAATCAACTGCCGCTCCACGCTAACGCACTCCGGCATGAAGAGTTTGATGCGGTAGCCCTTAGCCGCGCCGATCATGGCCAGGGAAATGCCGGTGTTGCCTGAGGTCGGCTCCACGATAAGCCTGGCCGGCGTCAGCGCTCCGGACGCCTCGGCCCGGGCGATCATGTAGTACGCCGCCCGGTCCTTCACCGAGCCGCCGGGATTGTTGCCCTCGAGCTTCCCGCAAATCTTGACACCGATAGCTCCGTTGTGGTTAGCCAGTTCATCGAGGGGGGTCCCGCCGATGAGATTTAAGATGCCGGTCCGCTTCTTCTCGATTACGCTGACCATTTCCATACCCCCTTAAAATGGACCCGTTATTTTTAATGATAACACACTAACGGGCGGGGTCAAGGGATTATCCCTGAGGTTACTTTTACCGTAACAGGCAAGGCCGGCCGGGTTTTTAGCTCCCGGTTCCATTTCTGGTTCGGCTCTCGTAAATTTGGCGGATAACGCTTGAACGCGTCCAGACACTGTGCTAAAATGGCACGGCTTGATGAAACAGGAACCGGATTGGGAGCCGAAAATCGTCGGCTTCCTGTGCAAGTGGTGCAGCTACGCCGGCGCTGACCTGGCCGGCACCAGCCGGAAAAAGTACCCGGCTAACATCCGGATTATCAAAATTCCCTGCTCGGGTCGCTTCGACCCGCTGTTTGCTCTTAAAGCCCTCCGCCTGGGCTACGACGGCGTGCTGGTCTCCGGCTGTCACCCCGGCGACTGCCATTACCAGACCGGCAACTACCGTGCCCGGCGGAGAATCGCGCTGACGCGCCGCTTCCTCGAGCTGATGGGCATTGACCCGCGCCGTTTCCAGGCGAGCTGGGTCTCGGCCTCCGAAGGGGAAAAATTCGCCCGGGTTGTGGCGCAAGTCACCCGAGATATTAAAGAGATCGGCCCCAACCGGCTGTTCGATGAAAGAAACCGAAGCGAAGCTGCGGGAACACGCTAAAGCCCTCTTCGGGCAAAATAAGATCGATTACCTGGTCGGTTTCGGCGCCGCCAGCCTGAGGCATACCACCTCCCCCCTCATCATTACCGCCGGTGACGACGCCGGCCTCCTGGTGCTGGACCGCTTCATCGTCAACAACCTGAGCGTCTACCTGCGCCGCGCCGGGGGGCGGGCGGGGGTCGTGCTGAAGGGGTGCGACGGCCGCTCGCTGGTCAGCCTCATCCAGGACAAGCAGGTAAAGCGGGAAAACGTCACCATTATCGGCATCCACTGCCCCAGCCTGGTCGACCTGCGGAAGGTTGAGCGCCTGGCCGGCCGGGACCGGGACGAGATAAAAGAAATCCGCGTCGACGGTGAAAAGATAACTGTCTCATGCGGTGGCGGTGATAAGATATTTCCCGCGGAGCAGGTACTTTTTGACAAGTGCCTCGGGTGTGAGTTCCCGGCGCCCCCGGAGTATGACACCCTTCTCGGCGGGCCGGCCGCCGCCCGCAGAGATAAGGCTTTGTCGCTGGAGCCGGTAAACAAGCTGCGTGAGCTCGCCTTACCCGAGCGCTGGCGGTTCTGGCAGCAGGAGTTCAGCCGCTGCATCAGGTGCTATGCCTGCCGCCAGGTTTGCCCGGCCTGCGCCTGCCAGCGCTGTTTCGTCGAGGAGACCGAGCCGCGCTGGGTATCGCCCCTGCCGCGGTGGGAGGACAACCTGCTGTTCCAGGTGACGCGGACGATTCACGTCGCCGGGCGGTGCGCCGACTGCGGGGAGTGCGAGCGGGCCTGCCCGGCCCGCATCCCTTTAAGAAGTCTTAGCCGGCAGATGACGGGGCTGGTCGAGGAGATGTTCGACTACCAGTCCGGCGCTTCCAAAGACCTGCCGCCCCTGATGACGGCATACCGCTCGGAAGAGGGGGAAGGTTGATATTGTGAACCTTCGCCAGCTTGACAAGACTGACCTGATAGACGTCCTGGCCGGCTGGGCTAAGCGGCTGGCGGTTTATCTGCCTTCCGCCGGAGGGGTCTCGCGCCTGGAAAGGTGGGACGGCACGAGCGCCCTGCCCGAGCGCTACCGGAACACCGCCGTCCCGCTGAAGGAGCTTTTCCTGCCCCCCGCGGAAACGATGTTCCGCTTTCACAAAGACCGGTCCGGCTTCGGCCTGGAGCCGGCCCTGCCGGAAGCGAAGGCGTCACTGGTATTCGGCGTCCGCCCCTGCGACGCGCGGGCGTTGAGCCTGGTGGATAAGTTATTTCGCGATTCTTATGAAGATGTTTACTACCTGTCGCGCCGGCAGACGACGCTGCTCGCCGGTCTGGCCTGCGATAAGCCCTATGATAGCTGCTTCTGTACCTCGCTCGGGCTCGAGCCC
>JACPQH010000072.1 GCA_016190585.1 Chloroflexota bacterium
CTTCTACCGCAACCGCTGGCAGTACGACAAGATTGTCCGCAGTACCCATGGCGTTAACTGCACCGGCGGCTGCTCCTGGAATGTGTACGTCAAGAATGGTATTGTCACCTGGGAGATGCAGGCCCTTGACTATCCCGATTTCGCCGGCGACATCCCGCCCTACGAGCCCCGGGGCTGCCAGCGCGGGATATCCTTTTCCTGGTACCTGTACAGCCCGGTCCGCGTCAAGTACCCCTATATCCGGGGGACGCTGCTCGACCTGTGGCGGGCGGCCAAAAAGTCCAGCCCGGGTCCGCTGGAAGCCTGGGCGGCGATAGTCGAGAACCCCGCCCACCGCGCCAGCTACCAGGAGGCGCGCGGCAAGGGCGGCCTGCGCCGCAGCACCTGGGACGAGGCGCTGGAGTTAGTCGCCGCCTCGATGCTCTATATCGCCCGGAAGCACGGGCCCGACCGCATCGCCGGTTTCTCGCCCATTCCCGCCATGTCGTACCTGAGCTACGGCGGCGGCTCGCGCCTTCTCCAGCTCTTCGGCGGCGTCAACCTGAGCTTCTATGACTGGTACTGCGACCTGCCGCCGGCCTCACCGGAAACCTGGGGCGAGCAGACCGACGTAGCCGAGAGCGCCGACTGGTACAATGCCAAGTACATCGTCTCGATGGGCGCCAACCTCAACATGACGCGGACGCCGGATGTCCACTTCGCCGCCGAGGCCCGCTACCAGGGCGCGAAGTTCACCGTGCTCGCCCCCGACTTCAGCCAGGTGGCCAAGTACGCCGACTGGTGGATCCCGGTCAGCCCGGGCCAGGACGGCGCCTTCTGGATGGCGGTGAACCATGTCATCCTCAAAGAGTTCTACGCCGACCGGCAAACGCCCTATTTTAACGACTACATCAAGAAATATACCGATTCGCCGTTCCTGGTCGTCCTGGACCGGAAAGGGGAAGGCTATGAAGCCGGGCGCCTGCTGCGGGCCAGCGCCGTCGAGCGCTACCGGGACATCGAGAACGGCGAGTGGCGTTTTCTGGTCTATGATACCAATTCGAAGAGCCCCCGGATGCCGAAGGGGAGCATCGGGGCGCGCTGGGCGAAATCCGGCGGGCGGTGGAACCTGGAAATGAAGGACGGTGTGGATGACGCCGCGCTTGAGCCGCTGCTGAGCTTTATCGGGACCAGCGACGAGGTCGTCCAGGTAGAGTTCACCGATTTTGAGTCGCTGGGCGCCGTCAAGCGCGGTGTGCCGGTCCGGTACATCGAAACCGCCGGGGGCAGGCTCGCGGTAACTACCGTGTTCGACCTGCTGATGGCGCGTTTCGGCGTCCCGCGCGGCCTGGCCGGCGATTACCCCGCCGACTACGCCGCCGACGCCGTTTACACCCCGGCCTGGCAGGAGAAACACACCGGCATCGCCGCCGATACTGTAATCAGGTTCGCCCGCGAGTTCGCGGCCACCGCCGAAAAGACCGGCGGCCGGTGCACCGTGATTATCGGCGCCGGCGTCAACCACTGGTACCACAACAACCTGATCTACCGCGGCGTGATAAACGCCCTGATGCTGACCGGCTCGGTGGGCGTCAACGGCGGCGGGCTGGCGCACTACGTGGGACAGGAGAAGCTGGCGGCGGTGGCACCCTGGTCGTCGATCGCTTTCGCCACGGACTGGGGCGGCCCGCCGCGGCTGCAAAATGCCCCTTCTTTCTATTACGTGCACACCGACCAGTGGCGCTACGAGGGGCCGTTTACCAATTACCAGCGCCAGCCCGGCGATAACCCGCTGGCCAGCGGCCATACCATCGACATGGAGGCGCGCGCCGTCCGTCTCGGCTGGCTGCCCTTCTACCCGCAGTTCAATAAAAACCCCTCCGCCCTGGTGGAGGAAGCCCGGCAGTCCGGCGCCGCCACCGATGAAGCAATCGTGAAATGGGTCGTCGACCAGCTCAAGGAGCGGAAACTGAAGTTCGCCGTGGAAGACCCGGACGCCCCGGAGAACTGGCCGCGCATGTGGCTCATCTGGCGCGGCAACGCCCTGATGTCCAGCGCCAAGGGCCACGAGTACTTCCTGAAGCACTTCCTGAGCACGCATACCAACATCAACGCCGGGGAGGTCGCCGCCGGGACAGTGCAGGATGTCGCCTGGCGGGACGATTCTCCCCGGGGCAAGATCGACCTCATGGTCGATGTCAACTTCAGGATGGACACCACCGCCCTGTACTCCGATGTCATCCTGCCGACGGCCACCTGGTACGAGAAGGATGACCTTAACTCGACCGACATGCACACCTACATGCACCCGCTGTCTCAGGCGGTGGCGCCGGCCTGGGAAGCCAAATCTGACTGGGACATATTCAAGGCGCTGGCCACCAGGATCAGCGACATGGCGCCGGCGTACTTCCCCGGGCCGTTCAAAGAGGTCGTCGCGGCGCCGCTCCAGCACGACACCGCCGACGAGATCGCCCAGCCGGAGATAAAGGACTGGATGCGAGGCGAGTGCCCGCCGGTCCCGGGCAAGACCATGCCTCACCTGCGGATTGTCGAGCGTGACTACGCCAATCTCTATAACCGCTTCGTCTCCTTCGGCCCGCTGGCGCGCCAGAACGGCATCGGCGCGCACGGTGTCCGCTGGGCCATCGCGGACTTTTATGACAACCTGCTGGCGACGGGACCGGTGCAGGCGTGGGACAATAACCGCTTCCCCTCGCTGGAGACGGCGCAGCAGGCGGCCAACGTCATCCTTTACCTGGCGCCGGAAACAAACGGCGAAGCCGCTTTCCGCGCCTTTGCCGAAGAAGAGCACAAGGTCGGGCTGCCGCTCAAAGACCTGGCGGCGGCGGTGCGCGGCGTCCGCTATAACTTCGCTGATCTCCAGGCGCAGCCGCGGCGGCTCCTCACCTCCCCGTGCTGGTCGGCCGATATCAACAACGGGCGCACCTACTCGCCGTTTTCTCTCAATACGGAGCGGCTCATCCCCTGGCGGACCCTGACCGGCCGCCAGCAGTTCTACGTGGACCACCAGCTTTACCTGGCCTTCGGCGAGCACATGGCGGCCTACAAGCCGAACCCAACGCCGCAGACCTATGGCGATTTCGTCAAGACCAGGCCGGCGGCCGGCAGTCTCATGCTGAACTACCTGACGCCCCACGGCAAATGGCATATCCACTCCACCTTCGCCGACAACGAGATTATGTTAACTCTCTCCCGGGGCATCGAACCCTTCTGGATGAACGAGGAGGACGCCCGGCGCATCAACGTGGCGGACAACGACTGGGTGGAGATTTACAACGACCACGGGGTCGTGGTCACCCGCGCCGTCATCAGCGCCCGCATCCCCCGGGGAACCTGCATCATCTACCACTCCCCGGAGCGAACCGTCGCCGTGCCCAAATCGCCGCTGCGGGGCAACCGCCGCGCGGGCGGGCATAACAGCCTGACACGCGTGCGCCTCAAGCCGGTACTGATGGCCGGCGGCTACGGTCAATTCACCTACGCATTCAACTACTGGGGTCCCACCGGGGTTAACCGGGACTCCTACATCCTGGTACGCAAACTGGAAGGCCAGCCGGTCTGGTAGAAAGGAGATTAGCCAATGGACGTCCGCGCCCAGCTTTCAACCGTCTTTCACCTGGACAAGTGTATCGGCTGCCATACCTGCAGCATCGCCTGCAAGAACCTGTGGACCTCCCGCGAGGGCGCGGATTACATGTGGTGGAACAATGTCGAGACCAAGCCCGGCACCGGCTATCCTACCCTGTGGGAAGACCAGGAC
>JACPQH010000073.1 GCA_016190585.1 Chloroflexota bacterium
GGATTATTGATTTCGAGCGTTTCCGGCAGATCGCCGATGACGTCGGCGCCGTGCTGATGGTGGACATGGCGCACATCGCCGGACTGGTGGCCGCCGGGCTTCACCCCTCCCCCGTCCCCAACGCCGAGGTGGTAACCTCGACCACCCACAAGACCCTGCGCGGACCGCGGAGCGGCTTTATCCTCTGCCGCCAGCCGCTGGCGCCCGGCATTGATTCCGCCATATTCCCCGGCATGCAGGGCGGCCCGCTGATGCATATCATCGCCGCCAAGGCGGTCGCCTTCCACGAAGCCATGCAGCCGGAATTCGTCGCTTACCAGCGGGCCGTTCTGGAGAACGCCGCGACGCTGGCGCTTGAGCTTGAGAAAACCGGCCTCCGCCTGGTATCCGGCGGCACGGACAACCACCTGGTCCTGATCGACCTGGCGGAAACGGGCGTTACCGGCAAGGAAGCCCAGGAGTCGCTCGAAGCCGCCGGCATCGTCACTAACCGGAACGCCGTCCCCTTCGACAAGCGCCCGCCGCGCATTGCCAGCGGCATCAGGCTGGGCACGCCGGCGGTAACCACCCGCGGCTTTGGCCGGGAGGAGATGAAGCGCCTGGCATCGCTCATTATAAGAGTCATCGCTAACATAAAAGACGAGAGGGTCAAGAGCGAGGTCAGGGACGAGGTAAGCCATATCTGCCAGCGTTTTCCCGTGCCGGGGGTGGACGCCCCGGAGCTCGAGCGCTGCGAGATATAGAAAGACCGCGAATCTTTCCTGCGCAGTCCCCGGGGTACATTCTCATTAATTTACTTTGGGGGACGATGATTACCCGAGCCTTGCCGGAGCTAAGGGGGACATCTTAAGTAGGCCGAGCCGGCGATATGTTATAATTAAAGCCGGGTGTACTCAAATCTAACAGGAGATAGTAATGGACGAACTGAAGGTATTTACCGGGAATGCCCACCCCACGCTGGCGGAGGCCATCACGCGTTACCTAGGCATTCCCTTAGGCAAGAGCGAGGTCTTCCGCTTCAGCAACGACAATACCTTCGTTCGCATCCTGGAGAACGTACGGGAGAGGGATGTCTTCGTCGTGCAGCCGATATGCGCGCCGGTGAACAACAACCTGGTCGAGCTGCTCATCATGCTGGACGCCTTTAAACGCGCCTCGGCGGGCCGGGTCACGGCCGTCGTGCCCTATTACGGCTACGGGCGCACCGATAAGAAGGACCAGCCCCGCGTGCCCATCACCGCCCGCCTGGTGGCCGACCTGCTGACCACCTCCGGCGCCAAGCGGCTCTTGACCGTTGACCTGCACGCCGCGCAGATACAGGGCTTTTTCAGCATCCCGGTGGACGAGCTGACCGCCCTCTACCTGCTGGGCGACTACTTCGCGGAGAAACGAATCAGCGACCTCGTGGTCGTCGCCACCGACATCGGCATTACCAAGCGGGCGCGCGACCTGGCGGCCCGGCTGGGCGTGCCGCTAGCTATCATGGAGAAGCGGCGCATGGGCAACAACGACCACGCCGAGACGCTGAACGTCATCGGCGAAGTCGAGGGCATGGTCGCCCTGACGGTGGACGACGAGATTGACACCGCCGGCTCGCTGGCGGGCACGGTCAACGCGCTCATCGAGCGCGGCGTCCGTGAGGTCTACGCCTGCTGCACTCATCCCATCTTCTCCGGCCCGGCCATCCAGCGCATCGCCGCCTGCCCGGTGAAAGAGGTAGTTGTTACCGATACCGTGCCGGTGAGAGACGGCAAGAAGCTGGACAAGATAACCGTCCTGCCGATCGCGCCGCTGCTCGGCGAGGCCATCCACCGCATCCATACCGGACTCTCCATAGGAGCCATGTTTGAATAGGGATGAGCAGCTAGTTGAGGTCTACAGGTCGCCCAACGCACTGGAAGCCCAGGTCATCAAGAGCCTGCTGGAGAGCTACGGGATACCCTCCCTGCTGAAGTCTAACGCCGCTCCCTCGGTGCTGATTTTTACGGTCAACGGGCTGGGGGAAGTGAGAGTCATGGTCCCCGCCTCAAGGGCTGAAGAAGCCCGCAAGCTCATCAAGGAAGATGGTTATGTTGAAATGGATTAGCGGAATCGTCGATTCCAACGAAAAAGAGATAAAGCGACTGAGCAAGGTCGTTGAAGAGATAAACCGGCTGGAGCCCGAGTTCGAGCAGCTCAACGCCGAGGGACTCCGCGCCAGGACCGGCGAGCTGCGGGAACACATCGCCGGGGCGACAGCCGCCATGAAACAGCAGGTGGCCGAGGCCGAGGCCGAGCTGGAAGAGGCCAAACGCCTCCTCAGCCAGTCCCGCAACGACCTGGAGCGGGAGGAGAACAACCGCCAGGCGCAGCGCCTGCAGCACCGCCGCGACGAGCTTGACGCCGACCTCCAGAAGGAGAACCGCGCCGCGCTGGACGAGATCCTGCCGGAGGCTTTCGCCGCGGTACGCGAGGCCGCCCGGCGCACCATCGGCCAGCGCCACTACGACGTCCAGCTCATGGGCGGTATCGTCCTTCACGAAGGCAAGATTTCCGAGATGAAGACCGGCGAAGGCAAGACCCTGGTGGCCACCCTGCCCCTCTACCTGAACGCGCTGACCGGGCGCGGCTGCCACCTGGCCACGGTGAACGACTACCTGGCCCGCCGCGATCCTTACTGGATGGGGCCGGTCTTCCACGCCCTGGGGATAAGGGTGGCCAGCATCTACCCCCAGCAGGCGCCGGATGAGCACTCGCCGGCCCGCCTGTACGACCCGGACTTCGACTCCGGGGACAGCCGCTGGCAGCATTTTCGCAAGGTTTCCCGGCGCGAGGCCTACGAGGCGGACATCACCTACGGCACCAGCAGCGAGTTCGGTTTCGATTACCTGCGCGACAACATGGTGCTCGATACCGCCCAATGCGTGCAGCGCCCGCTTAACTTCGCCATCGTGGACGAGGTGGATAACCTGCTCATCGACGAGGCCCGGACGCCCCTGATTATCAGCGGGCCGGCCGAGGAATCGGCGCAGCGTTACCAGGTCTTCGCCCGGCTCGTCCCCCGTCTCCGCCCCGGCGAAGACTACGAGGTCGACGCCAAGACCCGGACGGTGAAGCTGACCGACGCCGGCATGAGCAGCCTGGAGAACATGCTGCGGCGGGACGGCCTGCTCAAGTCCCCCAACCTCTACGACCCAGCCAACTACGCCCTGACGGGCTACCTGGAGAGCGCGCTCAAAGCGCACGCCATCTACAAGCGCGACCGCGACTACGTGGTCAAGAACGGCGAGGTGCTCATCGTTGACGAGTTTACCGGGCGCATCCTGTACGGCCGGCGCTACTCGGAGGGCCTGCACCAGGCCATCGAGGCCAAGGAGCATGTCCGGGTCCAGCGCGAGAGCATGACCTTCGCCACCATCACCATCCAGAAC
>JACPQH010000074.1 GCA_016190585.1 Chloroflexota bacterium
GCCCCGGTGTTCCAGAGGGCCGACACCGGCTCCTGGGACTCGTATGCCGTTGCCACGCCCGCGGTAATCAGGAACAGCGGCACCAGCTACGAGCTCTGGTACACCGGTATGACGGCGACATCGGCCTACTTTCGCGACTTCCTGAAGGGGACCGTAACCCTGAACGACGCTGTTAGGAACGGGTTTGAATCCGCAATCGGCCACGCCACGTCCGCCGACGGCATAAGCTGGACCAGGGACGGTTCGGCGCCGGTTGTCGCCCGGGGTTCCGGTGAGGCATGGGATGGGTCCTGGGTGGCGGCGCCGTCGGTGATTAAAGTCGGCAACACCCTCCAGATGTGGTACACCAGTGCCAGCGCCGACCCGAAAGCGTCGGTTAACGCCATCCTGGATGGCGCGGGCATTATGGCGGCGCTGTCAGCGAGCGAGGTGGCGGTCGGCTATGCCTACTCCGGCGAGCGTACGCTGGCGTCTATCGCGGTCACCCCGGCGTCCACTTCGGTGGGCGTGGGCAAGACACGGCAATTCACGGCTACCGCAGTCTTTTCCGACGGCTCGACCGAGGACATCAGAGGCGCGGCGGACATTGTCTGGACCTCCAGCACCGCCAAAGCGAGCGTCAGCTCGACCGGCCTGGCAACCGGCCTGGAGCTTGGCTCAACCCTGATAACGGCCGCGCGGGCGGGCGTCACCAGCAACCAGGCGGTGCTCAGCGTGACCGCCGCCGAGTTAAGCTCTATCACGGTCAGCCCGGACGCGCCGACTGTCCCGCTCGGACGGAGCTTGCCTTTCAGCGCCACCGGCGTTTATTCCGACGGCTCTTCCGCCAACCTGACCGCGCTGGCCACCTGGTCAAGCAGCGTCACCGCCAAGGCGACCATCTCATCGAGCGGCGTCGCCACCGGCCGGGCAACCGGCACCACGACCATCGCGGCCGCTTACTCCGGCGTCAGCGGCAGCACCGTCCTGACCGTAGGCGAAGCCGAGCTGACCTCGTTTGCCGTAACGCCGGACGGCCCGAGCGTCGCCGGAGGCAATTCTCTACAGTTCACCGCCAGTGAATATTACAGCGACGGCTCGGTTATCAACCGCAGCGCCGGCGCGACGTGGTCCAGCAGCAGTCCGGAGGTGGCCAGTATAACCGGGAGCGGCCTGGCAAGCGCGCTTACCGCCGGGAGCACCACTATTACGGCCACCTACGGCGATAACTCCGATTCTACCCTTATGACAGTAACCGCCCCCGCGCTGCAGTCGGTGGCGATAGACGAAGCTTCACCCGCGGTCGCGGCGGGGAACACGCTTCAGCTCCACCTGACCGGGACCTACTCCGACAACACGACCGCCGAGCTTACCTCGGACGCCGGCACCGTCTGGGCGAGCCTCGACCTGGCCAGGGCTACCGTATCCGGGGCTGGCCTGGTTACCGGCGTCGCGGAAGGCGCGGTCACCATCCGGGCCACGAACAACGGCCTCAGGGCAACCGTTCAGCTAACGGTATCGCCGGCGACCCTGGCGTCAATATCGGTTACCCCTGCCTCGCCAAAAGCGACCCTCGGACGTTCCGTCCAGTTTGCCGCTACCGGGACCTACACCGACGGCAGTACCCGGGATATTACCGGTACTGTCACCTGGTCGAGCGACAATACCACGGTCGCCAGTATCAGCGCAGGCGGTCTGGCCGCGGCCGCGGCCGAAGGCACGTCAATTATCGGTGCCGCTTCCGGCGGGGTAACCGGAACCACTACCATGACGGTCACCCCGGCCACGCTGACGGGTATCGCGGTAACGCCGGCGGGCTCATCGGTGGCGGCGGGCCGGATCACGCAGCTAACAGCTACCGGTACCTTTTCAGACACCTCGACGGCGGATATCACTGGCATGGTGACGTGGACGAGTCTAAACAGTTCCGTCGCCACCATAAACAACACCGGTCTGGCGACGGGCGTAACAGCGGGGTCGACTGCTACGGTCAGGGCCAGCCTGGGCGCCGTCAACGGCACCACGACGCTGAGCGTAACGGCCGCCGTGCTTGATTCTATCGCGGTAACGCCGGCCAGCCCGTCAGTCGCCGCGGGCAAGGCCCGGCAGTTTACCGCCACCGGTACCTATTCTAATGCCACTACGGCTGATATTACCGCCCTGGTTACCTGGGAAAGCGCTAGTACCGAAGTCGCGACGATAGCCGGCTCCGGGCTGGCGACTACCCTGGTTCCCGGCACGGCTTCGATATCGGCGGCCTTGTCCGGGAAGACGGGCGATACCACCCTGACCGTGACCGCCGCCTCCCTCGAATCTGTCACGGTCGCCCCGGGCAGCTTTTCCGTGGCGGCCGGCGGGACAAAACAGTTTACGGCCACCGGCGTCTACTCTAACGGTACAGCGCAGGACCTGACCGCTGCGGCTATCTGGTCAAGCTCGAACGGCGCGCTGGCGACCGTTGCCTCGGGGCTGGCCCGGGGCCGGGCTGTCGGCGCACCGACGATAGCTGCCGTCGTCAGCGGCAAGAGCGGCAGCGCCGTTCTAACCGTTACAGCGGCGACCCTCGATTCTTTGACGATAAGCCCGCTCAATCCGCGCATCGCCCCGGGGGACAGCCGGCAGTTCCGCGCCGTGGGCGCGTACACGGACGGTACGATAAAAGACGTTACCGCTCAGGCCGCCTGGACCAGCGGTAACACCTTGGTAGCCACAATCGGTCTTAATACCGGCCTTGCTGCTGGGATCGCCGCGGGAACCGCTGACATTACCGCCAGCCTGGACGCCCGGACGGCCGATACCGCCCTCGCGGTGTCATCGGCTACGCTGTCGTCCCTGGCGGTGACCCCGGCCACGGCATCGGTAGCCGCCGGCCAGACGCGGCAGTATACCGCCACCGGGACATACTCGGACACCACTACAGCGGACCTGACCGCTTTTGTGACCTGGACAAGCGGCAACACCGATATCGCCAGGGTCAACGCGGCCGGCCTGGCCGCTACCTACCTGGAAGGCACCGCCGGGGTGACCGCCGCGCTCTCCGGAGTAACCAGCCCGGCGGCGGAACTGACGGTTACCGCCCCGGTGCTCAGTTCGGTCAAAATCACGCCGGTAAGCCCGGTTATCACGTTTGTTTCCGGGACACCCCCTACTATGCAATTTACCAGCACCGGTATAAATTCCGATGGCTCTACCGCCTCCGTCACCGGCAGCGCGACCTGGAGCAGCGATAACACCTCGGTAGCTACCGTCAGCGGCTCCGGCCTGGTAACCACCGTCGCCGCCGGGACGGCCGTGATAAGCGCCGAGAAAAGCGGCAAGTCGGACGGCATCACTCTTACAGTGCTGCCGGATACCGTCGCGCCGGTTATTACCCTGACCAGCCCCGCCGAGGGCGCTATCAGGAACGATAAGAGCCTGACGGTAAGGGGGCGGGTGGACGACAAGCTCGCCGCGGCCAGTCTCATCGTCAACGGCGGCGCGCCTCTGGACTTGACCCTGGATGAGGAAGGCGCTCTCAGCAAGGGCGTCCTGCTTAACAGCGGCAGCAATACGGTGCTGGTGAAGGCGCTGGACGCGGCCGGTAACACCGGCACGTCGGGCACCCGGACGGTGGTCGTGGATGCCGCCAAGCCGGCGATTGTCATCGACTCACCGCAGGAAAGCGCGCTGACCAACGACGCGGACTTAACCGTTACCGGCACGATTACCGGAGCGACGACGGCGTCGCTGGTGCTTAACGGCACCGGACAGGCCGTAACGCCCGTAGAGGGAGCTTTCTCGGCCGGCGTTACGCTGGGGGAAGGCACTAATATTATTGTGGTCAAGGCCTATACAACGGGTCATGAAAATGACGCCGACTATCTCGGGACGTCCGGAACCCGGCGGGTCGTGCTTGACAGCACCGCCCCCACGGTGACCATCACCTCGCCGGTTTCCGGGGCGGTCGTCAGCGCGCCGGAGGTTACGGTGGCCGGCACGGTCAACGACCCCTCGGCAACCAGCGCCGTTCTTACCCTGAACGGCGTACCGCTTACGGTTACCGTGGCGGGGGGCAGCTTCAGCCAGCCGGTGACTTTGTCCGCCGGCAGCAACGCCATTACGGTGGTCGCCACCGACCGGGCGGGGAATGCCTCAGCGGCATCCCCGGTTACGGTGACGCTGGATACCAGCAAGCCGCAGGTAGCCATAACTTCCCCGGAGAACAAGTTTCTGACCAACGGGGGTGTTGTCAACGTCACCGGGACCGTGGACGACCCGTCAATCACCAGCGTGACTCTTTATCTCAATGGCTCAGGAACGAGCATCCCCATCGCCTCCAGCGGCGATTTCAACGCCCTGGTCAGCCTGGTTTCCGGGGACAACAGCATCGAGGTGCGGGCGACCAACAACGCCGAACCGCCCACTACCGGGACCTCGGGGGTTATTACCGTAACACGGGATACCACGGCGCCGGTGCTGAGCATCGGCCTCAGCGACCCCGCGGATTCTATCATAATAACCGTCGCTGCCAATGAGGCCCTCGCGGCGCCGCCCTCGGTAACGGTTGATGGCGCGATAACCATGACGGCGGTCGACATAAACAAGTGGTCAGGCGTCTACGGCAGCAGCGCCTCGCCAATCGCGGCCGGGGCTTACACTGTCACCGTCACCGGAACCGATAAAGCCGGCAACGGCGCTACCAGGACGGCGACCTTCACACGAAAGAGCATCGACGTTGACGGTGTCGCCGCGACCCGGGTGGAGACAGCCACAACTACCATGGATGTCCAAACCAACGGCGCGGTGTCCGGCGCGGCCATCAGCGTGACGCAGCACCTGGACAACCCGTCGGGCAATGTCGGCAATCCGTCCGGGGCCGGTAACAGCGCCGGCGTCTTCCTGGAGATAAATACCTCGCCGGAGCTGAGGGACAACCTGAAGCAGATCGAGATAAGGGTGAGCTACGACCCGGCGGAGCTGCCGGCCGGCACGAACGAGTCGAGCCTGAAGCTTTACCTCTGGGACGTCGCCTCCGGTACCTGGCAGGCGGTCCCCGGCAGCGGCGTCAATACCGGCGAGAATTATATCTACGGTATCGTGACCCACCTGAGCAAATACGGCGGTTTTGGTTCCGCGACCGTTTCTCCACCCCCATCCGGCGGTCCGGGCGGAGGCGGCGGCGGCCCGGCCCCCGGGATAACGAGCCTGAGCGGCATGATAAGCTTTACCGGCAAGCTGTTATACGAGGTTGTCGCCACCTCGGACGACGGTCGGAGCACCCTGCTCATCCCGGCGAACAGCACCGGCTTGAAATCGAACGGCCTGGCCCTTGACCGGATTACCATGACCAGGCTGTCGCAGGCGCCCGCTTCGGTGCCGGCTTACCAGACCGTAATCGGCGAACTTTACGACTTCGGGCCCGACGGCGCTCGCTTTCAGCCGTCCGCGACGCTGGCTATCAAGTATGATGCGACCATGATCCCGGCCGGTGTCACCGCCGACAAGATATACATCGCCTTCTGGGATAACAGCGCGGCGCAATGGGTGGCGCTGCCGAGCACGGCGGATACCGCTGCCGGCATCGTCAGGGCCCCGGTGGCGCATTTCACCCGGTTCACCGTCATGGTATCGGCCAGGCCGGCGTCCTTTACGGTTACCAACCTGACCGTCAACCCTGCCAGCGTCAATCCGGATGAGGCAGTGACCGTCAGCGCCGTTTTTGCCAACACCGGTGATGTGGGCGGCACGTACAACGCCGTCCTTAAAATAAACGACGTGGTGGAACAAAGCCGGGAGATAAGCATCGGCGGCGGCGTCAGCCAGCAGGTTGTCTTTACCGCGGTGAGATCGACCCCCGGCACCTACCAGGTTGATATCAGCGGCCAGGCCGGCTCCTTCACGGTGGCGCCGCCGGCGCCGCCTGCTCCGACCCCGCCCGCGCCGGCGGCGGTCTTCCGTCTCAACTCGCTGGCAATCACACCGGAGCTGGCCGCGAGCGATGCTCTCGTTTCTATAAGCATCCAGGTGACCAATGCCGGGACCGCCTCGGGCAGCTACGAGGCGCTGCTCAAAATTAATAACCAGGTGATCGAGACCAAGAGAATAACGCTGGCCGCCGGCGCCAGCGAAAGGGTCAGCTTCAATACCTCCGGCGGCAGTCCCGGCATTTATGTCGTTGATATCAACGGTATCGCCGGCCAGTTCATAGTCGGCCGGGCGGCGGCTTTCGTGGTGTCCGAATTTACCGTAGCCCCGTCGGAAATTCCGGCCGGCGAACGAGCTACGGTTACCGTGCTGGTTACCAACACCGGCGATTTCGCCGATAAGTATGTCCTGACCTTGAAGACCGGTGAGACCGTCGTCGGTACCCGGGAAGTAACCCTGGAAGGCGGGGCCAGCGAGCGGGTGTCCTTCGTGGTGTCCGGGGACACCTCGGGTGTCCTTTCTCTTGACATAAATGGCCTGCAAGGCAGCTTGATTGTCAGGGAGGCGGAGGGGGCGGGAAACCGGGGCCTGTTGTGGCTGGCCATCGCCGGTGTGACGCTGCTGCTCATCGCGTTAGCCTTCCTGGTAATCAGGCGGCGGCGGTACCCGGTATAGGATAGTACCCGGGACAGGATATTAATAGCGGAGCTATGGGCGTGTTGCGATGCCGGAAAGTCCGGCGCTGGATTATCCCCGTTGCGATGGGTCTGAGCCTGCTAGCCTGGCAGCCGGGAGGGGCCCGGGCTTTGTCGGTGGCGGAATATTTTACGCTGAGCTACGCCGTCCAGCTCGATAAGACCGCCGTCCGGCTGAACGAGCCATTCAGCGCGACCCTGACGGGTACCATCGCGGTCAAGCAGGACCTGCCGTTCAATGTGAGCCAGGCGAGGATTACGTCCCGCGTCATCGCCAGTCACACCGCCAGCGGGGCGCAGGTAGTCCTCGATCCGGGCTATAACGTCGCGATAACACCTTTCCCCAGCAAAGCCGGGGAGACCGCACAAGCGACCGATGTCATTCCTCTGCTGTTTCCTGCCTCAAGCGCGCCGGGCCAATACTACTTGACCGGCGAGCTTACCGAAGCCCTGGTGATAGTTGCCGGCGCCTGGCTTCCCGTGACGGACTACATGCCGCCGGTCCAGCCGATGGGCTCGGTAGAGCTAGTGGACGGAGACGACGCCGGCGCCGGCAGGGGGGGGCAGAGCGGGGGAAACACCGGCAACAGCCAGGTTACCTTGACCCCAACGCCAACAACCACCCCCGGCATACACGACTTGTCGGTCCTTGTTGATCACCAGGGCCGGTTCAAGCAAAAATACACCGGCAAATCATCCGACGGGAAGGTAGCCGTCACGGTCAAGGCCGGGACGCGGGCCGTAAAAAAGGACGGGCTGCCGTTGTCCCACATCAGCGCGCAAAAATTTACGAGCCCGAAGCCGGCCCCGGAGCACATGAAGATTGTCGATCTGTACGAGTTCGGGCCGGACGGCGTCACCTTTGACCCCGCGGTCTCGGTCACGTTTAGTTACGATTACCGGGAGCTGCCGCCCGGTTTTGATGAAAATAAGCTGGCGGTCATGACAGTTGACGTGAACGGGGAGTGGACCCGGCTCGAAGATTTCATCGTGGACCCCGCGGCGCGCACTGTCACGGCCGCGCTGACCCACTTCAGTGTTTATGCCGTGGTTGCGCCGGCGCGCCCCGCCGCCTTCAAGATGAGCGACATCGCGCTGGCGCCTGAGCGGGCGGACGTCGGGCAGGATGTCAGTCTCGGCTCGACCATAACAAACACCGGCGATCTGGCCGGGGTTTACACGCTTACCCTGCGGGTGAACGGTGAAATCGAGCAAAGCAAAATAGTGACGCTGGACGGGGGCGAGAGCCAGGGGGTTCTCTTTACCATAAGCCGGCCGGCGGCCGGGGCCTATCAAGCCGATATCAACGGCATTTCCCGCTCGTTCACCGTCGGGACGCCGGCCGAGCTCGCGGTAGAACACCTCGAAATCGGCTCGCCGGAAATCGAAGCCGGTCAGCCGGTCACGGTTACCGCTCGCGTTACCAACAAAGGCGATTTGCCCGGCGACTTTACCGCCGTCCTGACCCTGAACGGGGTCGTGACCGAGACAAGGGAGCTAAACATCGGACCGCGGACAAGCGCCCAGGTGGTTTTTATCGTCGCTGCCAGTGTCCCGGGCAGCTATGAGGTGGGGGTCGGCGGGGTATCGGGCAGGCTGATGGTTATCGCTGAGGAAGAAGACCCACCTTCTAATGAATCGCGCCCGTCCTTTATCGAGGCCGAGCCGTATATCCCGCAGAAGATTAACCTGTGGCTCGTCTTGGGGATACTCGTCCTGCAAATCGGCCTGGCCGTCGGCATCTATTTAATCCTCAGGCGTCCCCGGACGAAGAAGCGGGACGAATATCCCGGCAATCACTGAGCCCCGCCCCCGTCCAGGGAGGCGAGCAGCCGGTCGTGGATAACGCCATTGCTGGCGACGATTTCCGAATCACCGCCGTTCAGCCTGAAACCGGCCCCGTTAAAATCAGTTATCCGCCCGCCGGCTTCGTCCAGGATGAGGATGCCGGCAACGTAATCCCAGAGCTCGCTGCCGCCGACCAGGAAGCCGTCAATCCGGCCGCAGGCGACATTGCACAGGGATAAAGCGGTGGAGCCGTCCCGGCGGAGCGCCTGGCTGGCGTGGGACAGGCTGGCGAAGTTTTTCAGGGTCCGGTCGAAAGCCGCTGTCTTGCCCGGGTAGGGGAAGGAGACGCTCAGCAGGCTTTCCGCCAGAACCGCGGTCGAGGAGACCCTTATCCGGGCCCCGTTGAGATGGGCCCCCCGTCCTTTGGCGGCGCTGAACAGCTCGCCGCAGATGGGGTTGTTTACCGCTGCCGCCACGATATCGCCCCGGTAGACCAGCCCGATAGAAACGGCGAAGTTCCGGTAGCCGTGCAGGTAGTTGACCGTGCCGTCAAGGGGATCGATGAACCAGGTAAAATCAGAGTCCTTGATGTCGGGGCCGCGCTCCTCGGATATGAGACTGTGGTCGGGG
Organism: Chloroflexota bacterium; assembly: GCA_016190585.1. The sequence continues at coordinate 8,997 of JACPQH010000074.1, forward strand.
AAGCTCCGCTTGAGGCTTTCCAGGATGATACGCTCGGCGCCCTGGTCGACTGATGAGGCCGGGTCTTTATGCTCGAGATCCTTGAAATAGACTTCCCGGGCGCCGCCGAAGTTGTCAAGCAAAAACTGGCCGGCCTTACTGGCGGCGTCCCGCGCGGCTTCCAGGTAGCGGTTAACGTCAGGCAATGCCCAGCTCCTCCAACCTCTCCGGCAGCGGCACGCCACGGGCGTCCCATCCCATCAGGTTATAGTAGTAGGCCCTGGCCCTGGCCATCTTCTCGGGGTCGAGCGCCTTGTTCGCCAGCGCGCCGTTCCGCTTGGGCTGCATGAGGCGGTCGGGAAGGCGGTCATCGTCGGCGCTGAAGCCTTCGCGGGTGTTAAAGAGACGGGCGGCGGTAAGGATACGTTCGCCGACTCGCAACTGCTCGGCGACGCTCGTGTCCCAGCCGGTGACCCCGGCGACGACATCGGCGGTCTGGGTGAAGCTGTAGGGCAGGAAGGTGCACAGCACCAGGGAATCGAAGAGGGTGCGCTTGATCTGGATGGCCTTGAATATCGCCACCTTCTTGGGGCCAATATCGTCCTGGGGCAGGGCTTCGGAGATGCCCAGGGGTATCAGTTCCCTCATCTGCTTGTCTTTGACAAACCTCTCGTCAAACATTATGGAGCAGTGGTCGGCGCCCTGCGGCCCGACCATGTAGCCCAGGCCGAAACCGGGTTTTAACTTGGGCTCGTGGAAACCGGCTTCAAGCCCCTTTACCTGCATGGCGAACTCCGGGGCGCGCCCGCCTAGCTTCCGGGCCGCGCGTAGAGTGCCCTCGGCGAGGAGATCGCCAATGCCCTGCCGCCGGGCGATAAGCTCGATGGCCTGGAGCATGGCCCCGGCGCTGCCGAACCTTAGCTCCAGACCGCCGGTATCCTCCCGGGTAATGAGGCCATTCTCGAAACACTCCATGCCGAAGGCGATGGCGCCGCCGGTGGAGATGGTATCCAGGGAGTACGCCCCGCATAGCTCATTGCCCTTGGCGATGGCTTTAAGGTCGTCCACGCCGCAGTTGGAACCCAGGCCCGCCAGGGTCTCGTACTCGGGACCGCCGTAGGCCGGGTCAACGGTGTAGGGCTCGGTGACGCGCACCACCTTCTTGCAGCGCACCGGGCAGGCGTGACAGCCCTCCATGCCTATCCCGATGGAAATTTTCAGGGTCTCAGCGTCAATCTGCCGGGCCCCCGCAAAGACGCCGTCGCGAAAATTGTTTATCGGCAGGTTCCCGTTCTGCTCGAACTCGACCATAGTGACGCCGGTGCCGAACTCCTGGTAGCCGCGCATGATGCGCATGTTCTCCAGCAGCCACTGCCTCAGTTCCCTGACCTTGTCCGGGGCGGCAACGGCGGGGAGCTTCTGGCCGCGGACGGCGATGGCCTTGAGGTTTTTCGAGCCCATGACGGCGCCCAGCCCGCCCCTGGCGGCGGCATCGAAAAGACCGCTCATTATCGCGGCGAATCTGACCAGGTTCTCGCCGCCGGGCCCGATGGCGGATACGCGGATGAGCCGGTCGCCCAGCTCGGCCAGGAGCGTGTCCTGGGTCTCCTTGGTGCTCTTGCCCCAGAGGTGGCCGGCGTCACGTATCTCGACCCGGCTGTCGTGCGCCCACAGGTAGACCGGCCGTTCGGCCCGGCCCTCGACTATCAGGCCGTCGAAACCGGCGCGCTTAAGCTCGGCGCCCCAGAATCCCCCGGCCTCCCCCTTGGCAAAGCCGCCGGTCAGGGGAGACTTGGCCCCGATCGTGTGGCGCCCGGCGCCAGGCAGGCTGAGCCCGGTGAGGGGCCCCAAGGCGAAAATCAGCTTGTTGTCAGGCGACAGCGGGTCGATGCCGGGACGGAGTTCCTTCAAGAGATAGTAGCTGACGAACCCGGCGCCGCCGAGGTAGCTGCGGCACAGCGACTCGCTTAACGGCTCCGAGGTCACGGATCCGGTGGTCAGATTGACCCTGGCGATGCGGCCGTTGTATCCTCCGGCGGTGCCTTCAGACATGCGCTTCCTCCTCAGGGGATATCAAGACTATTATAGAGACTATTAAGAGACTATTATAGGTGCCCGTTGAAGCGGGCGTCAAACCGGGCGGGCTTCCACCCTTTTGCCATGAACTCGACGACGGCATTTGCAAAGCGCCTCAAGGGCGCCTGAACCTCGATTGATTTAATTCGCGGGATATGATTAAATTTGTCGAAAGGAGTAAAGTAAGGTGAATAAATACACGCTCAAAGCCTCCCGCCGGGACGTGGCGGGTAAGAAAACCAGATTCCTGAGGAAGCAAGGCGTCACACCGGCGCATCTTTACGGGCACGGTGTGGACTCGCTGGCTCTCCAGTGCGATACGGTGCAACTGCAGAAGGTCCTGTCGCGCCTGGGCAACAGGCTTCTGGCGCTCGATATTGACGGCGACGGCCAGTCCAGGAGTGTCTTCGTGCGCGAAGTGCAAAGCGACGCCATCAGCCGGCAGTTGCTTCACGTGGACTTTTATCAGGTTAAAGAGGATGAGCTGATCGAGGCCGAGATACCGCTCGTCCTGGCAGGTGAGTCCCAGCTTATCAAGGGCAAGACCAAGGTCCTGATTCGCGGCGTGAGCAGTCTGCACGTGAAAAGCCTGCCGAAGGACCTGCCGCCCCAGATTGAAGTCGACCTCAACCTGCTCGAGCGCCAGGCGGCCATCTACGTCAAGAATATCGCCCTGCCGCCGGGAGTTACCCTGAAGACCGACCCCGACCAGCTAATCGCCAAGCTGAGCGAAGCCCGGAAGGTTGAGGTTGAAGAAGCCCGGCCGGCCGTGGTAGCGGCGCCGGACGAGGGCGGTGCGGCGGCTGCGGCGGGCGCCGGGCAAGCCGCCCCCAAGGCTGAGGCCAAGACCGAGGTCAAGCCCGGTAAGACGGAGAAATCCGAAGCCAAGTAGCGCCGGGTCGGCGATGATTGTCGATAGCCACACGCACATCTTCGCGCCGGCTGTCAGGGAAAACCGGGAGCGCTACCTCGAAGCCGACGCGATCTTCGCCGAGCTCTACGACCGGAAAAGCGCTAAAATCGCGACGGCCGAAGAGTTGGTCGGGAGCATGGATGCGGACGGGGTCGACATATCGGTCGCGGCCGGTTTTCCCTGGTCCAGCGACCGGCTGTGTTTCGAAGGCAACGACTACCTGATAGAATCCGCGGCGCGGCATCCGGGCCGGCTGATTCCTTTTTGCTCCGTGCCGCCGATGTCGGAGAACGCCGCGGCCGAGGTCAGGCGCTGCGCCGGGAGAGGCGCCCGGGGTATCGGCGAGCTGCGTCTGGACCGGGAGTGGCTCGACAGTGAGCCGTTCCGGCGCTTCGCGCAGAGCATGGTCGCCGAGCGCCTGGTTTTGCTCGTTCACAGCTCGGAACCGGTAGGGCACCGCTATCCGGGGAAAGGGGAGACCGGTCCGGATGTGCTCTACGGACTGGCGGTGAGGTTCCCGGAGCTGAAGATAGTCTGCGCCCACTGGGGCGGCGGCCTGCCTTTTTACACCCTCATGCCCGAGGTGAGCCAGGCGCTGGCCAACGTCTATTTCGATTCAGCGGCCTCGCCGTTTCTTTACCGGCCGGAGATATCTGCGGAAGTGGGCCGGCTGGCGGGCATGGACAAGGTGTTGTTCGGCAGCGATTACCCCTTGATATCGCAAAGGCGGGTCCTCAAGGAAATCGAGTCCGGCGCACTTGATGGGACGGCAAGGGAGATGATAACCGGCGGCAACGCGCGACGACTCCTGGGCATAACATGACGGAACTGGTGCGCTCGTTCATCGCTATCGAGCTGCCTGATGAGATAAAGACGGCCCTGGCGGGCCTGCGGGATGAGCTGAAACGAGGGCGGGCGGACTGCGTAAAATGGGTGGAACCGCGGGTGATTCACCTTACCCTGAAGTTCCTGGGCAACGTCAAAGCGGAAAGCCTGGGGGCGGTGGCGCAGGCCATGCACCGGGCCGCCGCCGAAGTAGCGCCGTTTTCTGTGGCGGTAACCAACCTGGGTGTTTTCCCCAGCCTCAGGCGCATAAGGGTTATCTGGGTGGGGCTTACCGGCGACCTGGAAGAGCTGCAGAAACTTCAGCAGGCAGTGGAGCGCCATGTGCGGCCCCTCGGCTTCCCCACCGAAGCGCGCGCCTTCACGCCTCACCTCACCATCGCCAGGGTAAGGGAGGGGGCTTCGCCCGGGGAGCAGCGAGCGCTTTGCCAGGCAGTCTCGACCACCAGTTTCCCCGGCGAGCACAGCTTTGCGGTGCGGGACATCAGCCTGATGCGGAGCCAGTTGACCAGGGGCGGGGCGGTCTACAGCCGGCTGGAGTCGGCACGGCTGGGGACGCCGCCGGCCTGAAATCCCGGGCCTGAGGGGGTCCGCGGCGCCGCAACATGCCTCGCACAGGTTCTCCGGGCATCCATTGACGCCCCCCGGCCGGGGTGCTAGAATAGCGGCAACCTGGACGGCGGGACCTCGTGAAACTCCGCCGTTCGGAACGGCAACCGTTTCTGGTAATACCTATTTTAACAAGAAAAGGAGGGCAGACACGTGGGCAAAGAGACTTTTACCGTGGGAACGGCGTCAGCCAGACCGGGGACGAGAAGCTTCGGCAAGCTGATCGTGGGCGAGCTGAGCGACGGCTCGCCGGTGGAAATGCCGGTGATTGTGGTCAACGGCGCGAATCCGGGACCGGTACTCTATGTCGGCGCGGCTATTCACGCCAACGAACTGAACGGCGTCGAAATCATCAGGCGAATGGTGCCGGAAATCGACCCGCAAAAGCTCAGCGGGACGATAATCTTCGTGCCTACCCAGAACCCGCTCGCCTTCCGGGCCAAGCACCCCCTGACGCCCTTTTTTCACGAGAAAGGCGATATTACGGATATGTGGCAGGCCTTCCCCGGCAATCCCAACCATGACGTTACTTCCATCATGACCCACATCCTCGTTACGGAAGCGATGTCAAAGGCCGAGTATATCATCGACCTCCACGGCGGTTTTCCGGCCGACCGGTGCGCGGCGCTGCCCATGCCCGATAATAAAAAGGCCGAGGAGCTGGCGAAGGCCTTTAACCTGTGGATTATCGAGTACGCCCCGCCGGTAAAGGTGCCGCTGTATGACCTGGGCAAGGACATGAAAAAGGTGGTCGTCTGCGTCGAACTGGGCCACAGCGAGTGGCTTGATGAGCGGCGCATCACGCAGGGTATAAAGGGAATGTGGAACGCCCTGAGGCACCTGAAGATGATCGAAGGCGCGGTAGAGCCGCCCGAGAAACCGCCCATCTACATTATGAGCAGCATGACCATCCGTGCGGGCAAGGGCGGCTGGCTGATAACCCATGTCGATTGCCTCGATGAGGTAAAGAAGGGCCACCTCCTGGCGACCGTCTACAACCTGTTTGACTTTGAGAAAACTGAAGAGATACGGGCGCCGCGGGACGGCGTCGTGCTCCGTATCGTGACATACCCGCAGGTCAACCGCGGCAGCCGCGTCGTGGCCCTGGGCTGGAGCTAGCGCTTCGTTGCAATTTCAGTCCCTTCTCCCTTGAGGGGAGAAGGTTAGGATGAGGGTGACCCTCACCGTAATCCTCTCCCGGAAGGGGATAGGATTACGCATAGTCAATTGCGCAAGTAATTGATGGGGCCAGCTTTCCTAGGCGTTTGTAACCAAGCCTGAACCTGGAAAGCTGGCCCTATCATTTACAACTCGACGGTTGCGGACTCGCCCTCGATCTGAAGCGCCGTGCCGAAGTCAGCGGAAAGTTCGGCGACCCGTCCCAGAATCTGCGCGGCTGTCGAGCCGTGCGCCAGTAGAGGCAGGCCGACCTGCGACCGCGGCTCCTTGATGTGGGTCACCGGGTGCAGCCGGACGCCGCTCAGCTTGCGCCCGTCCCCGAACGCGCAGACGGCGACAAAGCAGCCGACGACGCGCGTGGCGAAGTTACCGCCGGGCGGGTTGAGAGGCTTGGGTAGCGCTTCACGGGCGTCATAGCCGTCAGCGGGCGTCGCCTTCCAGCCGCGCACCTCCGGGCTGTATTCCGGCCAGGCATAGAAGTCGGCCGGCAGCCGGGTGACGGTGTTGCTCATCAGCATGAAGTCACCCGGGTCGTAGAAAATCGGCTTGCCGTGATAGACTTCGACGCCCCGCAGCGGCGCGTGGCTGCCTTCCCCGACAAATACGTCGGCCCCGGCGTCGATGCAGGCGCGGGCGAAGGGCGGCACGAAAGTCGCCGGAATGGCCATGCCCTTGTCCGGGTGAAACTCGTGGCTTTGCAGGTGCACCAGCACCCAGTCGGCCTGACGCCGGGCATCGCGGATGGCACGGAGATTGCGTTCGGCGTCCTCCTCGTAAGCGGCGGTAAGGACACCGTCCTCCTGCCCCTCGACGACGATGGTGATCGCCGGGCGGATACCGGCCGGGTTAAACAGCCACATCTTGCCCGATTGGGCCACCCACCAGCCGACCTTTCTGGCTACCTCTTTAATCATCTCCAGGTCGCGCGGACCGGCGATGTAATAGAAGCGCAGGGGGTTGAGGCCCGGGCGGCCCGGTACATCCGGCCTGACCTCGCCGGCGCGCGTCCAGTTGGTAAACGAGGAGCACATGGATATCAGCGCCACCCGTCCCTTTTCGGTGTCCAGGTAAGCAGGCTCGGTGGCCTCGGCCAGGTTGCGGCCGGTCCCGGCGAAGGGCAGGCCGCCCTCCTTCAGGGCACGCCAGGTGGAGTAGAGACCGCCGTAAGAATAGTCCAGCGTGTGATTGGAGGCGTGCGAGACGATATCGAAGCCCGCCCATTTAAGCTCGTCAACGATAAAGCGGGGCGAGCGCATCCAGGTCCAGCCGGACTCGGCGGCGGGGAAGACCTCCGGCCCTTCATAGTCGTGTATCAGCGTCTCCAGGTGAGTATAGCCGACATCGGCGTCCCGGATTATCTTGATAAGGGATAAAAAATCCCGGTCCCCGATGACGGATATCCGCCGGTTGATGATAGCATCACCGGTTATGGCGAACGTTGTCTCTTTCGTCATGGCGCCTCCTCTTGCGCCCATCATAAGTCAGGTAATTTCCTCAAGTCAATATACGTAACATATTGGGCGCGTGCGCCATCTTGACAAGTCTGCGGGGTAATGCTAAATTGGCCTGAACCCGGCAGGATGAAGACTTTTGAGGCAACGTATCTCCTGGAGGGCCGGGGCGCTATTCTTTCTGCCGACAGCGAAGTATGAAAAAGGGGGTGATTATTTCGACTCTTATTATTTTATTTGCTACCGAGTAATAGTAATAAGAAGGAGATTGCAATCATGCCAGAAATAATCGGAGACAATATCGACCGGCTGGTGACCGTGGAGCTGAAAAAAGCCAAGAACCGCATGCGGGGCCGGCTGCATTTCTTCTACGAGGCGGCCCGCGAAAAGGTGGGCGGCAAGCCGATAAGCTTCGTGGCGGCCAGCAGGTTAATGGAGCAGGTGCACCGCGGCGATAACGTCATCGTTACCACCGGGACGAGCTGCCCAACCATGCCCCACGGCGAGACCGACGGCCCTCCCGGCGCGGCCGCTATCGCCCGGACCATCTGCTTTGGTCTGGGGGCCACTCCTATCTACGTGGTGGCCAAAGGGGACATAGACCCGGTAGTCGCCACCTCCCGGGCGGCGGGCCTTAACGTGGATAGCTACGAGATGGCCAAGCCGGCGGAACGCTTCGCGGCTGTCGCCGAGTACCCGTACGGCGAGGCTGAAGCCCGCAAGGCCGCTAAAGATATTCTGGATACCTATTCTCCCAAGGCGCTCATCGGCGTCGAGACAATGGGGCCGAATGTCAAGGACATCGTGCACAGCTCCCTGGGTTACGCCATCAACGGCATGGCGCCGCTTCACCACCTGTACGACGAGGCGCGGGCGCGGGGCATCCTGACCATCGGCTGCCTGGACAACGGCAACGAGATTGGCAGCGGCCTGATCGCCGAGACAATCAGCAAGATCGCGCCCTTCGGGCCGGTCTGCCGCTGTCCTTGCCAGGCGGGTATCGGGTGCGTCACGCCGACCGATGTGGCTTTCCCGGTAATAACCTCGAACTGGGGGGCTTACGGCATCGCCGCCATGCTGGCCTTCATGCTGAAGGACGCCAGTCTCCTGCACGATTCCGCGATGGAGCTGCGCATGATTGACGCCTGTACCGGCGCGGGCGGCGTGGACGCGCAGAGCCTCAGCACCAACCTTATCGTGGACGGCATACCGACCCGGTGCCATCCGGGCGTGGTCGATATCCTGCACGGGATTGTCGAGAACGGTCTCTATGAGGGCAATCCTAACGCGCTTTCAGACGTGCTTTCCCGCACCGGGGTAAATTTAAAGGTATAGTAGTCGCCGGGTAACAAAGAGGAGGCATCCGTGGATACTGAGGCGAAGGCCCGGAAATCTCGGGAGCTCATCGAGCTCATGGAGAAGGAGCGGGGTTTCTCCCGGCTGTGGCGCAAGCTGCTGGCCGAAAGGGACCCGGAGTTCATGGAGCTGTTTCACAAGGCCGCCATGCACGTCTTCCGCGACGGCGCTTTGCCCCGCAAGACCAAGGAGCTGATCTGCATCTGCGCCGACGCGTTCCAGTTCTATGAGCCGGGGGTCAGGATTCACACGCGCAACGCCCTGGCCCTGGGCGCCACCGAAGACGAGATAATCGAGGCCCTGGAGACGGCCATCATGCCGGGCATCCATTACCTGTCAGCCCTCCTGCCCGCCATCGTGGAGGAGGTTGACAGCCACCAGAAGGGCGGAAAAAGGGAGGAAATCTACCGGGACGGCCAGGGGCATTAGCACTCAGGCCTGAAGGACTAGGGCCCCTTAGGCGAGCAAAATCAAAAGGTATTGTGGAGGGGGCTTGCCGGCAAGCTAGGCAGCTCCCTCTTCTTTTTCCCCGCGCATGAAGGCCAAAAGGCCTCCCGCCCTCAGTATCTGCATCGGCGGGCTGTCGGCGGGCAGTGCCTCTCCCCGGAGACTCAACCCCCGGCTGAGGTTAGCCACCTCGCCGGTCGCGATGTTGACCCGGCAGCGGTCGCCTTCCGCGAAGGCTCCGGAGACGCCCTCGCAGAGGAGCACGGGCAGGCCGATGTTGACGGCGTTGCGGAAGAAGAGACGCGACATGGAATCGGCCAGGACGGCGCTCACCCCCAGCGTTTTCAGCAGGCGGGCCGCGGGGCGGCTGGAGCCGCAGCCCCAGTTACGGCCGCCGATGACAATATCGCCTTGCCGGACCTGCCCCGCCCAGCCCGGCCGCAGGTTTTTCATGCAGAAAGTGGCGGCTTCCTCGTCGGTGATACCCGGTTTGGCCATGACATCCGGCCCCGGCATGATAAGGTCGGTGTTAACGCTGTCGCCGAACTTCCAGACCCGGCCTTCCAGTATCACAGGAACGCCCTCGGGTCGGTAATATAGCCCGCCACCGCGGAGGCCGCCGCCGTGGCCGCGTTGGCCAGGTAGACGAAAGACCGGGGGCTGCCCTGCCGGCCCTGGAAGTTACGGTTGCTCGTCGCGATGCAGACCTCGCCGTCCCCCAGTAACCCGAGGTGCATACCGGCACACGGGCCGCAAGTGGAGTGGGTGACCAGCGCCCCGGCCTCGCTGAAAATGTCCCAGATGCCTTCCTCCAGGCAGGCGCGCCAGATAGCCTGGGAGGCCGGGCTGGCGAGAAGGCGCACCTCTGGGTGGACCTTGCGCCCCTTGAGCACGCGGGCGGCCATCCGAAAATCCTCCAGCCGGCCGTTGGTGCAGGAGCCGATATAGGCCTGGTCGATCTTGATTCGCTTCCCGGCGACCTCGGTAACCGGCACGCTGTTAGAGGGATCGTGCGGGCAGGCGACGTATGGCGGCAGGCCGGTGACGTCCAGGGAAAAATTCGATTCATAAACGGCGTCCGGGTCCGGGCTGACGGGACGGGCGGGGCGTTTCATTTTGCCCTCGAGGTATTGCATGAGCTTGTCGTCGCACGGGAAGATGGCGAACTTGGCGCCGATCTCGGCGGCCATGTTGGCGATGGTGTAACGGCTGGCCATGCTCATGGCGCGGACGGTGGGGCCGTCGAACTCGATCGAGCGGTAAAGTCCCACCTCGGCGCCGTGGTCGGCGGCTATCCGAAGGATGACGTCCTTGCCCACGACAAACCCGTCGGGCCCCGGCAGCGTGCCGGTGAGGGTAAAACGGATGCTTTGGGGCACGCGGAACCAGAGCCTGCCCCGGCCTATGACGAAAGGGGCCTCCTCGAAGATTGAGCACCCGGCGACATTGAAACATCCGTAGCTGGTGCTGTGGGAGTCGGTACTGGCGATGAGGTCGCCGGGTGCCAGGTAGCCGTGCTGCGGGAAGAGCTCGTGCAGGATACCGTGGCGGCCGTACTCGAAGTAGTTTGTGATGCCGTACTTCTTGACCAGTCGCCGCATGTTGGCCGTCGCGTTAGCCGCGGCGACGGTGGGCGGCGGCGAGAGGTGGTCCTCGACGGCATAGACGCGGTCGGGATCGAAGACGCTCGCGTAGCCGTACTCTTCAAGCTGCCTGAGGTTGTCCGGCGTGGCCGCCGTACCGTCGATTCCGGCCCAGACATACTCGCCGGGCTTTACATAAGCACGGCCGGAATGAGCGGCCAGTATCTTCTCGGCGATGGTCATGCCCATAACAAATCTTCCGCCTGACCCGTACTGAGAGCTATCTCCCAAAAAAAAGGGCGAAGCCCGGTTCAATATCGCGAGCTTCGCCCTGTGGTTTCCGTATTTACATCTGGTGCGTCGATCCGGCAAATCCCCGCCCTAGCCGTTCATGGTGGAGGGCAGCCAGAGGGCGATCTGGGGGAACATGATAAGCAGGGCGACGACGCCGATATAGGATAGCCAGAACTGATAGGTATTTTTATAGATTGTCCAGAGCTCGACCTCGTCACCGAGTACCGCCTTTACGGCAAAGACGGCCAGGCCGACCGGCGGGCTTATCGCGGCGATTTCCACCATCATGATGAAGACTACGCCGAACCATACCGGGTCATAACCCAGGCCGATGACTATCGGGAAAACGGTAGATATCGAGACCGCGAGCATGGAAGTCGCGTCCATGAACATACCCAGGAAGATGTACATCGTCAATATACCGATCAGGATAACCACGCGAGGGGCCTGAAGACCGCCGACCCAGGCACCGAGAGAAGGGCTGATATCGCTCAGGACGAGAAGCTTGGAAAACATGAAAGCGCCGATCATGATGAGGAACACAAAGGATGTCATCTTGGTAGTGGCAAGGCAAGCTTCCCCGAGCCTGTGCCAGGTCAGCTTCCGCTGCATAAGGGCGATAATCAGGGCGCCGAAGGCCCCGGCGCCGGCGGCTTCGGTGGCGGTAAAGAGGCCGCCGTAAAGCCCGCCGGTCACGATGCCGGCCAGGACGATGACGCTCCAGATAGTTTTCAGAGCAAAGAATTTTTGCTTCCAGGTTGATTTCGGTCCGGGAGGGGCGATGGTGGGGTTCAGCTTGGCCCTGACATACATCAGGGCGGTCAGCGCCAGGGTGGTCACGAGACCGGGAATGGCGCCGGCCATGAGGACGCTGGTTATCGGCGTGTTGGTGAACATCCCGTATAGGGTACCCATGACGCTGGGCGGAATGAGTACCGCCAGGCTGCCGGCCGAGGCGATACAGGCGCTGGCCAGGCCCCGGTCATAACCGAACTTCATGAGCTCTTTCCACGAAGCCCGTGCCATCGCCATCGAGCCGACCATGCCCGAGCCGGAGACGGCGCCGAAGGCGGCGCAGCCGAAAAATATGGCCATGCCCATGCCGCCGGGCAGACGGCCAAACCAGGTGTTCATGGTATTAAATAGCTCTGAGGTCAGACCGGCGTGAAAGGCGAACTCGCCCATGATGATGAACAGCGGCAGGGCGGCGAAACCGAAGACCGCCACCGTGCGGAACGGGACGATGCCGAGCATGGATAACCCGGCTCCCGGTCCGGAGAAAATCATGACGCCGACGACACCGACGAGGCCCAGGGCTACGGCGATATTCATGCCGACAGCGACCAGGATGATGAAAACAGCAAGAAGGATGAATCCGATTGTTTCCGGGGTCATGCTTTCCTCCTGTCGGGGGCGAGCTGAGCGGGCGGCTTAAGGTTCCATTTTTTGGGTACCAGCTCGGTTAGCAATTGGACGAGTATGAAGAAGCAGCCAATGGGTACGGCCAGTTTCGCGGGGTAGGCCGGCAGGGGAATCAGACCGAACGAGACCTCCTTCATCTCCCAGGACTCCCAGCCGAAGATGGCCGCCTGCCAGGTAAATAAGCCCATGTAAACGGCCATCAGGAGGGTGCTAAAGTACTCCGAGGCTCCCCGAAGCGAGGGCGACATGCGTTTGACGAGGAACTCCATCCTGACAAATCCCTTCGCCCGCTGGGTGTAGGCGAAAGCGGGGAAGACGACGCCTACCATCAGGAATTCGACGGCTTCGAGGGAGGCCTGCATCGGCCTGTTCAGGATGGCGCGCATGGTAATATCGGTGACGATGAGCAGCATCATGGACATGATGCAGATGGCGCCGAATATTCCCAGCGAGTTGACAACCCGCCTGTACCAGATAACGACAGCCCCCATGGTACCCTCCAGACAAGTATTTCGCGGCGAGACAGGGGAGATGAAGAAGGAGGGAGCTAAAAGCTCCCTCCTCTATCGATGGGGTTTATAGACCGAGCAAGAAGGCGGAGTGTTTCTTCCAGGCCTCGGCCCAGACCTTTTCCATGTCCGACGTGGACATCTTGGACAGTTCGAAAATCCGGTCCATCATCTTCTGACCGGGCTGCCCGTAATCGTTCATTTCTTTGATCCAGTCGGCATAAAGGTCGGGCACCTTGCTCGCCCAATCGTCCCTTTCGGCCTTGCTGAAGTTGACCAGGGTCACGCCGAGAGTGCCGGTCAGGGTGTTCAGGGCTTCCTGGGCGTCCCGCTCCATGAAGTCGGCGAACTCCTTTTCCATCTTCTGGCCTTCCCCGACCATTATCTGCTTGACGTCCAGGGGCAGGCTCTTCCAGACGTCCAGGTTCATGATGATGCCGAGGCCGGCGTTGGCGATGCGGGTGTTGCCTACGCGGAAGATGTACTTGGCGACCTTATCGAACTGGCCGTCGCGGATGGACGGGGTGACGCTGTTGAAGCCGGCGAGAACGCCCTTCTGGATGGCGTCGTAAACGTCGCTGAGCTGCATGGCGACCGGAATCATGCCGGCGGCCGCCAGGATCTTGGGCGTGTAGGTGCCGGTTACCCGGATCCTCAGGCCCTGCATGTCCGCCAGGGTCTTTATGGGTTTGTTCACGAGAATGTAGGATGAGCCCGAGGCGATGCCGAAGAGGTCGATGGAGTTATTCTTGATATACTCTTCCTGGAAAACGGGGAACTCGGTCCAGAGTATCCGGGCCAGCAGCGCCGACCGGTAGGCGTCCAGGACGTCGCCGAAAAGGTCGTTGACGTCAATTTTGTGGGCTTTCAGGATGCTGGGGAAGTAGCTGGACTGGATGAGGGCGGTGTCGGTGATGCCTTTCCTGACGCCGTCGAGCACCTCTCGTTCGGCGAGCAACGAGGCGTCATGGTATGGTTTCACGGTGATCTTGTTGGTGGTCCGTTCGGCGACCCTTTCCGAGTAGGGTAGTACGGACTTCACCCAGTACTGGAGGTGCATGACGTTCTGCGGGTTGGCGTATTTCAGCTCAACCGCCTTTGCCGGGCTGATGGTGCTGGGGGCGCCGGTCGGGGCGGGGGCTGCGGTGCCGGTGGGTTTGGGGGCGGCGGTGGTGGGCCCGGGAGCGGCCGTGGCCGGCGCCGGAGCCGCCGTTGTGGGCTTGGGCGCCGCGGTAGTGGGCGCGGGAGCCGCCGTGGTCGGGGCCGGCGCCTGCGTGGTCGGGCCGGAGCAGCCGATGAGCAGCGCCGTCACCAACACGAGAGAGATGACAATAACCAGACCTTTTCTCATTCCTTCCTCCCTTTTTGAAAGTTTAGTTAAGGCAGTCTAGTATACTCAAACGCCGTTGTCAAGAGCGGCGTGAAGACATCGCGCTGGAATATTCAAAATTTTCCCGGATGCCGTGCCGGGCATAGAGCGCCTTCATCGTTTTGTCGATGTTTTCTTCCATCTGGCGGAAAAGGTTGTGGCCGTGGGCGTCGATGTCCACGATGAAGGGACCGAACCCGGCTACATCGAGGAGCAGGGTGGCCTCCTCTTCGACATCGTTCTTGTCATCGTTGAAGTGGATGGCGATGATGCTTTTCGTGGCCTCGACCAGGGTGTTTTCCGGCGAGCCGACGCGGGTCAGGTGCACGCAGCCGAGCTCCTGCATGACCTTCATGGTAGCCTCGCTCAGGGTGGTCTTGCCCAGGATGGCCCGCAGCTTTAGCTGCCTGATAAGCGGCGGCATGTAGGCGTCGTACATGATGCTCGAGGTAGGGCCGAGAGCCAGCAGCTTGTACTCGCCCCGTACCTTTTTCATCATCGGGTGCACGTGCAACAGCACGTTGGTCCGGCTGAGGTCGGGGGGCGGCGTTTTCCCCTGATTGACCAGCCCCTCGCAAAACAGTTTGGCGCCGGTGTAGATGACACCGTCCAGGTAGACGATATCGCCGGCGGCGAGGCCGCGGGTATCGGACTCGCTCAGCGGCGCTTTTAAAGTTAGCTCTGCCATGGCTGCCTCCTACCTGTAATTCCAGACCGGGGCGTCGCTGTACCTGATGCGGCCGTTGCCGCCGTAGCGGACGACCGCCCGGCGGGCGACACAGCACTCAAGCTGGACGCCGACCGGCAGGGCGGCCTCGTGGGTCATGGCGTACTCGATATGAACGTCGAGCACGCCGGTCGAACCGCCGGTCCCCATCGGCCCCCGGTCCATCATCCTGAAAGTCTCGAAGAGATCGGTCTCCATCCGGGCGATCTCCGGGTCCGGGTGGTGGCTGCCGACGGGCCGGAGCAGCGCTGCCTCCTTGGCCAGCTTCATGGACATATCGGCGGTGCCGCCGATGCCGATGCCGACGATGTTGGGCCCGCAGGTCTTGCCGGCGTAGGTGCCTTCCTTGACGCTGTCCAGGACGAACTTGATTATGCCCGGGAGGCCATCCTCCTTGGACAGCATCCGGTAGAAAGTGCCGAAGGCCTCGGAACCGCCGCCTTTGGTCACGGCGATGATTTCCAGGCAGTCGAGGCCGGCATCGAACCGGACCTCAACCTTGGGAATATAGAGGCCGGTATTGGTGCCGGTATACTCGCGGGTCAGGGGGTGCACCATGTTTTCCCTCAAGCGTCCCCGTTTGGTGGCCTGCTCGACCACCTGCCGGCTGATATCGTAGAGCGTCGAGAAGCCGCCCTCGATGGTCACGTTGTCGCCGATCTTGACGAAGAACAGCGGCCAGCCGGTATCGGCGCAGGCGAAGCCCTTTTTCGCTTCGCCAAGCTCGATGCTTCGCAGGGTGGTCGCCAGGTGGGCCCTGGCCAGGGGGCTGCTCTCTTCGTCGAGGCCCTGCTTGAGCCGGGCGCGGACGTCCCCGGGTACGATCATCGCCGACCGGGTTATGGCGGCGTACATCATTCTGCGCAGGATCTTCTGGCTAACATGGACTGCGTTCACCCCGGCCCTCCTTAAACGCTAATTAGGCAAGACAAAGTAGTCGATCCCCGGCTGGCAAGCCAACCTGCAGCCCTGTTTCAGGTAAAATCAACCCCCCTTTAAGTTAATGAAGGCTAGCACAGGCCAGACGTGGTTGTCAAGAGAAGCAGGCAGGAAAAATAAATTAATTTCCGAGCGGACATTGACCCTGAACGCCTGTTTGGCTATAATCACCTAAATCACAAAAAACAGGCATCACGCCGCAAGGAGGAGCCGGCCTGCGCCGGAAAATCAATATGGCTGTTGATTTACGCGTAAACCTGGGGGGCGTGGCGCTGAACAACCCGCTGGTCATCGCTTCATCCGACCTGGGCTGCCATCTGGGCGCGATCAAGGAGGCCGAAGGCTACGGGGCCGGGGCTTTCATCACCAAAGGCTGCATATCGCGGCCGGACGCCGTCGGCCTGAAGCGCAAGCCGCGCCACCGTGTCGACCTGAAGAAGATGACGATTTCCGGCCACTCCGGCTCGCGGCGGCTCAGCCTGGAGCAGGCCGAATCCCTCATATCCCGGGCGAAGAAAGAGGTCAAGATACCGGTCGGGGCCAACCTCTTCGTCTTTAATCCCGGTGAAGAAGAGAAATACTTCGTTACCCGGGCGGCTGAGAGGATATACCGGAGCGGGGCCGATTTCATCGAACTGGACTGTACCGGGAACCTGCCGGTGCATTTCGGCGAGACGGGAGAGACGAATGTAACCGGCGAGAGCTTCGCCGATGAAGCGGGCGCGCAGTACCTAGGCTTCATCTTCGAGGTCGTGCGGAGTGTCAAAAACGTGGTCGGCGTGCCGGTCATGGCCAAGGTGGCTTACGAGAACATCAACGTGCCGGTGCTCGTCCAGGCGATGACGAGGGGCGGGGCGGACATCATCGATATAGGCAACGCGGCGGTCGGCCTGGCGCCCGGCATGATCGACGTCTACCACCCGGAAAAGAAGCTGGGGGGGTTCGTGAGCGCCAGCAAGAGTACCATGCTCAACCTGTTCGGCGAGCCGCTGCGGGCGGTCGCCCAGGGCTATCTCGTTCGTACCGCCAAGCTGCTCAGGACGCCCATCCTGGCCTGCGGCGGCATAACGAGCTGGCAGCACGTCGTCGAGGGCATCATGTGCGGGGCTACGGCAACCGCGGCCTGTACGATATATATGCTGCGGGGGTTCGAGGTCCTGCGCAAGATGGAGAGCGGCCTGCGCAAGTTCATGGAGGAACAGGGCTACGCTACCCTGGACGAGTTTCGCGGCGTCATCCTGGACCGGGTGGCGCTTAACTTCGCCGAGATAGAGGTAAGGGATGCCGTGGCCCGGATTGACCCGGCGAAATGCAATGGCTGCGGCCTGTGCCTTAAGCCGGGGCACTGCGGGCTGGAGAGACGGGCCATAACGATGGCCGGCGGCAAGGCGGTGGTCGAAGAGGCGCAGTGCGTCGGCTGCGAGACCTGCGCCTCCATCTGCCCTACCGGCGCGGTTGCAATTATCCTGACGGCCGGCTGACCGCCGGTCAGGGGGGAAGCCCGCATTGACAACGCGCCCGGGACTTGGGACAATTTAGTTAAGCGCTTTTCCGAACTCCCCGGTCTCCCGGGACCCCGGGGAGAAGCCTGGCAGACCTCTGCAAGGAGAACCAGATGCGGCAGAGACCGCCGTTTCCGCCGATCCCTCCGCAGCCCCAACCGGGTCCGACAGCCCCTGTATCCCGGCCGGAGCTCCTGAAACGGCGCCTGGGTCTTTATTACGCCCGCTTGCACAGCGTTTTACTTGTCCTGGCGGCCGTTATCCTGACCTTCGGGGTGGTGCTGCTGTATGATTCGACTAAACCCCTGCCGCAGCATCTCACCCAGCGCGATATCAATACGGCGGTGGAACGCGCCCTGGCCGCGGCGCCGTCCAAGCCTTCGATTGCTTCCCGGGCCTACGAGATAGTCCGGCCGTCGGTGGTGCAGGTCGACGTCACTACCGTTTCTGCCGGAGGCAGGCCCGGCACCGCCCTGGGTGGTGGGGTCGTGGTGGATGATACCGGCACCATTATCACCAGCCTGCACGTGGTCAAAGACGCCGCCCGGATTGCCGTAACTTTTGCCGACGGCTCCAGGTCTGAAGCGGAGGTGACAACGAGCCAGCCGGAAAACGACCTCGCGGTGCTGCGACCCCGGGAGATACCGGACGACCTCGTACCGGCGACGCTGGCGGGCTCGGCGGGGCTGCTTATCGGCGACGAGGTAATCGCTGTCGGGAACCCCTTCGGTATGAGCGACTCGGTTTCGGCTGGCGTCGTCTCCGGCCTGGGGCGGAGCATTAAATCGCGTAAAACGGGCGAGATATTGACCAACCTGATACAGTTTGACGCGGCTGTGAATCCGGGAAACTCCGGGGGGCCGCTGGTTGACCGGAACGGCGAAGTCGTCGGTATCGTCACGGCGCTGCTGAACCCTACCGACCAGGAGGTGTTCATCGGCATCGGTCTCGCCGTTCCCATCGAGACGGCAGCCGGGGCGGCGGGCGCGCCGCCGGTATAGATTAGGAGGCGAGGTTCATGATGGAGGAGCGTCCGGAAAAAGCCGAAGCCCCGCTGATGGAGCAGGTGCTCTACGAGATAAAGAAAGTAATCGTCGGGCAGGACCATCTTCTGGAACGCGTGATCGTGGCGCTGCTTACCCAGGGCCACCTGCTGGTCGAGGGGGTGCCCGGCCTGGCCAAGACCCTGACGGTAAAAACCCTGGCCGAGGCGGTCAACGGCAGCTTCAAGCGCATCCAGTTCACGCCGGACCTCGTCCCGGCGGACCTTATCGGCACGCGCATATACAACCAGAAGACCGCTGAGTTCAGCACTTCGCTGGGGCCGGTCTTCACCAATCTCCTGCTCGCCGATGAGATAAACCGGGCGCCGGCCAAGGTGCAGAGCGCCTTGCTCGAGGTGATGCAGGAGCGCCAGGTAACCATCGGCGGTCAGGCGCACAAAGTGCCCGATCCGTTCCTGGTGATGGCGACGCAGAACCCTATCGAGACCGAGGGAACGTATCCCCTGCCCGAGGCGCAGGTTGACCGCTTTATGATGAAGGTGCTGGTGGACTACCCCGGGGAAAGCGACGAGTTCGTCATCGTTGAGAGGATGACGGGCGCACTAGCCCCGGTGAGCGCCGTCATCAACACGGCGCAGCTTATCGACCTCCGGCGAGAGACGGAAAGGGTCTATGTTGATCCGTCGCTGATGCAGTACGCGGTGCGCCTGGCCGCGGCGACGCGCAAGCCGGACGGGGCGGGCGTGCCCGAGGTGGGCAGGTACATCACGTACGGCGCCAGCCCGCGAGCCTCTATCAACCTGGTCGTCACCGCGCGCGCCCTGGCCTTCGTGCGCGGCCGCTCCTACGTCCTGCCGCAGGACATCATGGACATGGCGCTCGATGTGATGCGACACCGCCTGGTGCTCTCTTACGAGGCCTTGTCGGATAACGTCAGCGCTGACATGGTCCTGCAGCGGATATTGGAGAACATCACGGCCCCGGCGGCGCCGCTGCAGGCCCACGTGAAAGTCAATGAATGCCCCTGAAGCCGTATTACAGCGCCTGGACTGGACGGTCGTCCGCCGCCTCGACGGCCTGCTGCAAGGCGACAACCGGACGCTGTTCCACGGCTTCGGACTGGACCTGGCCGAGCTGCGCGAGTACCAGCTAACCGACGACGTCCGTTATATCGACTGGAATGTTACGGCGCGCATGCAGACGCCTTACGTCCGCCAGTACCTTGAGGACCGCGAGGTCACCGCGTGGTTCCTGCTCGACCTCAGTCCCTCGGTGGACTTCGGCACGGTGCAGACCCTCAAGCGCAACGTGCTGACCGATTTCGTGACGGTGCTGGCGCGCCTGCTGACACGGCACGGCAACCGGGTGGGGGCGGTGTTCTTCGGCGGCGAAGCCGGGCGCGTCATACCGCCGCAGGGGGGGCGGGTCCAGGTGCTGCGGCTCGTCAGGGCCCTGCTCGACGAACCCAGGCTGGCGCGCGCGCCGGCAACCGACCTGGCCGGCCTGTTCAACACCGCGCTCCGCGTTATCCGGAGGCGCTCGCTGGTCTTCGCCGTATCCGATTTCATCAGCGCGCCGGGTTGGGACCGGCCGCTGGGCATGATGGCACAGCGCCACGAGCTTCTGGCCGTCCGGCTCTATGACCCGCGCGAGATGGAAATGCCCGATATCGGCATGGTTTTGCTTGAAGACGCCGAGACCGGCGAGCAGCTTTACCTGAATACCCATGACCGGCGGTTCCGGCGGCGTTTCGAGGAAGCGGCGCGGCGGCGGGACCACGAGCTTGGTGTCTTAACCCGCCGCCTGGGCGTGGATGTCCTGCGGCTCTCCACTGAAGACGATATGGTCGAAGAAATCGTGCGTTTCGCGATGCTCCGGAAGCAGCGCAAGAAGTCGCCGGCGTCCTTCGCCCGGCCGGGGCGGGGCGCGGCAGCGGCCGCGGTGGGGTAGGGTATGTCATTTCTCTGGGGGGGAATGCTCTGGCTGCTGCTGTTCGTCCCCATGCTCGCCGCGGTTTATATCCTGATGCAGCGGCGGCGGCGCAAGTACGCGCTGCGGTATTCGAGCCTGTCGCTGGTCAAAGAGGCTCTCGGGCGCGGGCCGGGTTTCCGGCGGCACATCCCGCCTATCCTGTTCCTCCTGGCGCTGACAGCCATGACCACGGCGCTGGCGCGGCCCGCGGCCACTATCATGATGCCGCTGCGGCAGGGTACGGTCGTCCTGACGCTCGATGTTTCCGGGAGCATGCGCGCGGACGACCTAAAGCCGAACCGGCTGGAGGCGGCGAAAACGGCGGCACGCACCTTCATCGAGAAACAGCCGGCGCATGTCCGCATCGGGGTGGTTTCCTTCAGCGACGGCGCCGCGCTGGTTCAGGCGCCGACCACCGACCGCGAGGCCGCCCTGGCGGCAATCAACCGGCTTGCCGTCCAGCGCCGTACCGCCGTCGGCAGCGCCATCATAACCTCGCTCGACGCCATATTCGAAGAAGCGGTCGCGAAACCGTCGCCTGGTCTGGGCGATGCGCTCGGGTCGCCGCCGGCCCCGGCCGCCGCGCCGGTTCCGGCCGGGAGCTACCATGCCGCGGTTATCATCCTGCTCAGCGACGGCGTGAGCAACACCGGGCCCCTGCCCCTGGACGCCGTGAAGCAGGCTTCCGAGCGGGGGGTGCGCGTCTACACCGTGGGCCTCGGCGACCCGCAAGGCGCTATCCTGCGGTTCCAGGGGTACTCCATGCGCGTGCGGCTCGACGAGGAAACCCTCAAGGCGATTGCCGAGAAAACGGATGCCCAGTACTTTAAAGCGGAGAGCGAGACCGACCTGAGCAACATCTACGAAAACCTGAGCACACAGGTGGTCCTGAAGAATGAGCAGACCGAACTCACCGCCTGGTTTACCGGGTTTGCCGTGCTGCTGATGCTGGCCGCCGGTCTGCTCTCGATGCTGTGGTTCAACCGGCTGCCGTAGCCTGGTACAATCCCTCTTTCTCTCCCTTTGCGAAAGGGAGACGAAATATCTTCCAGAACGGCGGGAAATTTTCAGCGATGTGATCCCCCTTTGGCAAAGGCGGCCAGGGGGATTTTCAGGTAATCGCTCGCTCTCCCGTTACGATAGGGAAACCGAACCATAGAGACATCCCGCTGTCTTAAATCCGGCGCCCCACCTCGGCGCCTTCATTGACGGCCTCACGGGCATCGCGCGCCTTGACACAGTCGCCGATGGCGTATAACTCCGGCACGAGACCCTGAAGCTCGGCGGCCAGGCCGTTCTCCGGCCTGGCGCCCACCGCCATGACCACCGTATCAGCCGTCAGGAACATCAGCTCGCCGTTGTTGATGATATGGACGCCGTCTTTCCTGATATCGACGACCGGCGACAGGGCGAATATCATGACTCGCCGTTCAGCCAGCATATTCCTCAGGGTCACGAAGAGGTTCCGCTCCAGCGGCTCGCCGTCCTCGCCGAGACGGTTCCGGGTGACGAGCGAGACATATTTGCCCAGCCCGGCCAGAAGGTGAGCGACCTCCATCCCGCGCAGCCGCCCGCCGATGACCACCACGCGGTCGCCGGTGACGGCTTTCCCGGCGAAAACATCAACCGCCTGCACCACGTTGGGGCCGTCGGCACCGGGGACGTTTATCGCCTGAGATACCGCGCCGGTAGCCACCACGACCGCGTCCGGGGCAAGCTCCCGGACCATTTCCCGGGTTACCTCGGCATTAAGATTGAGCCGGACGCCGGCCTTCTCCAGGCCCCGGAGCTGGTATTCCAGGAAGCCGCCAAAACCCTCTTTTGAGGGTATGGAACTGGCAATACGCCACTGGCCGCCCAGACGGCCGTCTTTCTCGTACAGCGTTACCCTGTGCCCGCGCTCGGCGAGCACCCGGGCCGCTTCAATACCGGCCAGCCCGCCGCCGATGACCATGACCTTCTTCGGGACAGCCGCCGGCTTCAGCCGGAACTCGGTCTCCCGCAGCAGGGCGGGGTTCACCGTGCAGCCCAGGGTGGTACCGCGTTTCATTATTCGTTCTTTGGCCAGGAAACCAAGCCGGCAGTTGTTGCAGTAAAGGCACCGGCGGATGTCCTCCATTTGTCCCGCCCGAGCCTTGTTGGCCAGGTCGGGGTCGGCGAACAGGGCCCGCCCCATGGCAATAAAATCAGCCTTGCCTTCTTCCAGCACGCGCTCGGCGAGCAGCGGGTCGCCGATCTTGCCCACGGTGATTACCGGGACGCTGACGAACTTCTTGATCGCCTCCGCCAGGTGGACGATAGCGCCGTCGGGGAAGAGGTAGGTGAGGTCGCGCCACTCCCGGGATTCCTGGATAGCGGCGGAAATATCCAGCGCGTCAACACCGGCCTCGACGAACATGATGGCCTGGCGCCTGGCTTCCTCGATGGTCAGACCGCCCCGCAGAAAGTCGCTGCCGTTCATCCTGATGAGAACGGGGAAGTCCGGCCCAACCTTTTCCCGCGTGCGCCGGATAATCTCGCAGGCGAACCTGGCGCGGTTCTCGACTGCGCCCCCGTACTCATCGGTGCGGCGGTTGGTCAGGGGCGACAGGAAGGAGCCCAGCAGGTAGCCGTGAGCGCCGTGGATTTCCACGGCATCGAAGCCCGCCGCCTGCGCCCGGCGTCCAGCCTCCGCCCAGGCCTCGACCAGGCGGTGTATCTCCCCGCGAGAAAGCTCGCGTGGCGTTACCTTGTGGGTGAAGCTGGGTTTAGCGGAGGGGCCGACCGGTTCGGCCTCAGGGGGGCGCTCGTAGCCGACATATCCCGCCGGCAGCATGACGCCGAGGTGGTTCGGCTGGCACACGATTTTCGCGCCGAAGCTCTGCACCGCCCGCGCCAGCGCCTTCAGTCCCGGCATAAAGCGGTCGTCGTATATGCCGATAACATGGGGCGGATGGGCCTCGGGGACGAAGGCCGTGCCCTGGGTGATGATGAGGCCGACGCCGCCCTTCGCCCGCTCCACGTAGTAATCGATGGTGCGCTGGTTGACGCAGCCGTCCTTGTCCGCCGAGTAGGTGCCCAGCGGGGCCATGACTATCCTGTTCCGCACCTCCAACCCGCCTATTTTACCCGGCTCGAATAGCCTGGAAAGCTGGGTCATCTAAATCCTCCTTGCCCTCACCTTGGTCCTCGCCCGCGGTCGGGCGGGGATCAGTCCTGTCCCTTGCGCAGCGCCCGGCCGGGCAAGGCCCCGGTGTGATTGCCGTGATCAGCGACCACGACGCCGTTGACGATAACATAATCAATCCCCGACGGGTACTGGCGCGGCTGGCGGAGGGTCGCCGTGGACCGCACGCCGGCGGGGTCAAACACGACGACATCAGCCTTGAACCCGTCGAGCAGGAAACCCCGGTCGCGCAGGCCGAGGCGCCGGGCAGGGGCGGCGGTCATTTTCCTGACCGCTTCGGGCAGGGTCAGGAACCGCTCGTCGCGCACCATCGTCCCCAGGATGTAGGGGTAGGTGCCGTAGCTGCGCGGGCTGGGATAGTCGCCGATGAGCAGGGCGTCGGTGCCGACCATGTGGGCGGGGTGCTGGTAGAAAGCGGGCAGGGTGGCGGCATTGGCGCTGGCCCGCACGTAGGACACCTGGAGCGCCTCTTCGAGGAGCAGGTCGCATATGACGTCGACCAGGCCCTTGCCGCGGCCTTCGACCACCTCGGCGATAGACTTCCCTTCCCACTGTTTGTTGTGGGGTTGGCTGAAATTGGTGAGCCACATATCACGCCAGCTATCGGAGCGCGGCGAGACCTCCCGGGCCAGGCGCTGCCGCACCTCCGGCGAGCCGAGCCGGTCCAGCAGGGCGTCAGGGCCGCCCGTTTGCACCCACTGCGGCAGGATGATGGTCAGGAGCGTGCTGCCGTAGGGGTAGGGGCAGGAGTCGAAGGTCACGTCCACCCCGTCGTCGCGCGCCCGGTCAACCAGCGCCAGCATTTCGTGGTGGCCGCCCCTTCCCGGCACGCGCTGGTTGAAGTGGGTGAGGTGTACCGGCGCCCCGGAGCGCCGCCCGATATCGATGGCCTCCCGGAAGGGGTCGAGGAATTTATCCCCCAGTGTGTAGCGGACATGGGTATGGTAGAAGCCGCCGAGGCGGTTGACTTCTCGACACAACTCGACAAGCTCATCGGTACCGGCGTAGCAGCCCGGCAGGTAGTCCAGGCCGGTGGACAGGCCGTAAGCGCCCTCCGCCATGCCCTGGCGGATGACGGCCAGCATGCGCGCCAGTTCGTCCCGGGACGGCGTCCGGTCTTCCCAGCCCATCGCCGTGATACGGACGGGGCCTGAGCCCAGAACGAAAGCCGTGTTGCAGGCAACGCCATCGAACTGGTCGAGGTACTCAGCAACCGTGAGCCAGCAGAGGTCTAGCGGCGGCGCGCCGTCCAGGCCGGAGTTGAAACGGATGAACTTCGCCAGCGCCTCACGGGAGCCGAAGGGCGCGAAGGAAATGCCGTCAACGCCGACCAGCTCCGTGGTAACGCCCTGGAAGACCTTGGGCTCGTGGCGGGGATGGGCCAGGGCGATAAGGCCGGAGTGCGCGTGGACATCAATGAAGCCGGGACAAACGACGCGGCCGTCGGCCTCGATGGTCCTGGCGGCGGGCACGTCGCTGACGTTGCCGCGCAGTAGGTTCAAACGGTCGCCGTCAATCCCGACACTGCCCCGGTAGCCGGTGTTGCCGGAACCGTCGATGATAAGGCCGTCTTTTATCAGGATATCAAGCACCGCAGGCTCCGATATTGGTGCCGTCGGGCGCCCGGACCTCGAGTGTCGTGTACAGGGCTTCCATGACCACCTCCTGGCGCTGGTTCAGGGTCTGGAGGCGTACGGTGACCACGCCGCGGTCGGGCTTGCGCGACGGCTTCTTGCCGGTGACCTCGCCGGAACAGGTGATGGTATCGCCGGGGAGGACGGGCTTCAGGAACCTTATATCCAGGCCCAGCATAGCGATGGAGCTGACGCCGAAAAGGTTCATGCGGGACAACAGGCCGATGCTCATGGACAGGACGAGCGAGCCGTGCGCGATGCGGGTGCCGAAGCCGGTACGCCCGGCGAACTCCTCGTCGGTATGCTGGGGATTCCAGATGCCGGCCACCCCGGCGAAGCTGACGATGTCGGCCTCGGTGACCGTGCGGGAGGGCGTGACAAGCCTGTCCCCCACGGCGAAGTCCTCATAATATTTCGTGTTTAAACGGTATTCCATCTTTATGTCCCCGGGACCCATCACAGACTGGCGGATGGCGCGCGCGCCGGTTTTCCCGAATAATACCCGAATCCGCACGGAACAGTCAAGGCGCGCCGGCTCGCGGCGACCTACCGGACCAAGTCAGTCTACCTCCCTCAGCTCCCTCGCCCTGAGCTGCGGGTAGGACGAGATGACGCGCTTCACGGTCTCCAGCCGGCGCACATCTTCGGGTTTCAGGCCGCCGCCGGCGATCAGGGCTTTCAGCTTTGCCTGATCGAGACCCAGGACGTCGTGCCACAAGCCGGCCTTGACCAGGATGTCTTTTATTCCGGCCTCATCGAAGCTCGTCCTTTCCACCATCTGGTACCGCGTGCTTCTCGCCATAGACCCGCTGCACGCCCTGCGCCTGGCAGTAGGCGATGATGGCCGCTTTTATCTCATCAAGTTTGGCTTCAAGCTCTTTAATCTGCTTTTGCAGCGAAACGTAGCTCTCGACCATTTCCACGGCGCTAAAGCCGGGCAGGGCGGGTTGTGTCGGGGGTTCGTACCGGTCGCTGTGGTAGGGACAGAGCCGGGCGAAATCGCAGGGGCAGTACTCGCGCTCGGTGGCCGGGAACCGGCCGGCGGCGATTTTCCCGGCGACCTCGGCGACCAGCGCCCTGGCACTCTCTATCTCCGCCCGGTCCCGCGGCGGGCAGGTACAGGGCGTGTTCGACCTCAGGTGATAGAGGGTCAAGCTCGCGACGGGCAGCCGCCACATCTCCTGGACGGCCGACTGGTACAGCGATAGCTGGAGGTCTTTGGCGAGGTAATCACTGGTAAAGAGCTCCCGGTTGGTCTTGTAATCAACGATGCCCAAGCCGCCGCCCGGCAGCCGGTCCACGCGGTCGATCCGGCCGGTGAACTTGACGCCATCGATGTCAATCAGGAAGTGCTTCTCCACGGCGACCGGCACGCGGAAGTCGCGAGCGTGCAGCCCCCAGAAGTCCTTGAGAATGGCCTCGCCATAGGCCCGGTACTTCAGCTCTTCATCGCCGGACTCGTAGCCGTCCGGAATCCAGTTGGCGCGGTAAAACTCGAGCAGCGTTTCCATCGGCGACGGCGGCGGCGCGCTCACCCGGAAGAAGTGCTCGGCGCAGAGGTGCAGGGTGCTGCCGAAGCTCAGGTACCACCGGTCTTTGGGCTTGAGGCCGTCAACGTACCGCAGCCGGTAGTACAGCGGGCAACGAAGGTAGTCCGATACCCGGCTGAAGCTCAGCGGTTTGATGGTTCGTCTCCGGCGGTCAAAGCGGGTAAGGGGTATCTAACGGTGTTGGCCATTACTTCCTGAGATTGTTAATGAAGTCGGTCAGCTTCATGGCGGCCAGCGTAATTGTCTGGAGCGTGCCGCGTGACCCGAGCTCGATGGCGACCTTCGACACGGCCTCGTTGCTGTCCGCTTCCAGGATGTTGATGAAGTCGTACTGGCCGAGCACGGCGTACTGGGCGAGTATCTTGACGCCCATGGCTTCGACTTCCTTGTTGACCTCCAGAATCCTTTGCGGGTTGGCTTTGATCGTTTTGCGGCCCTCATCGGTCAGTGTGGTTAGCATAACGTATATACCCATGTTAGACCTCCTTTATTACCGATACCCCTTACCCGCCGGGATTTTTACCTCAATTATAGAATGGTTTGGGTTGACAGTCCATACGTCAGGGGGAGGGGCAATCCTGGCGGCCCCGGCAATATTTCCTGCCTGGCATGCAAGAAAACGCCCTGTCTTTCCTGGTTCTGCTAAATCTTGGTTGTGATTTATTAAACAACCTCACCTGACGCCCCTATCCATCCATCCATAGGTTTGTGCGGAACCGTATTTCAGGATGGAGAGGGGTTTGGGGGTGAGGCAAGTCTGTCAGCTACCAAGATCGAGTAATAAATCTTTTCCGGTAGCCCTTGACAGGCAGTTCCGAATTGCCGCAGCATATAACTTGGGGGTTGTTCCGGAGTCCTTCCTCGTGGACCGGAACGGGATTATCCAGAGAGGAAGGTGGGCGCTATTAAGGGCAAGGCTGAAATCGAGGCCGGCTTGCGCCGGATATCCGGCTAAAGGAGTGAGGTGATGGGAGATATTTTAAACGAGGCTTACGGGATAATGCAATGCAAGGAGTGCCCGTGGTACAAGTCCTGCGTGACGCCGCTCAGGCTCACTCCCGAGGACATACGCCGCCAGATGCAGTCCTTCCCGGGAGGCGGGGCGGGACAGGTGGATGCGGGGCTTCAGGGTCTGCTGGGGGGGATGGCGACCGCCGCGCAGAACTCCATCCTCGAGGGCTGCCCGGTATTTATCGAGCGCCTGCGCAGCAACCCCCGGCTCGCCCAGAGGCTGAAGCAGGTGATGCTCAACTGGACCGAGGAAGAAGGCTAGGCGGCGCTTTCCCCGCGAGCTCGCTCAGCCGGCGGAAGCTGCGGGCGGGGTCCGGCTGAAGAAAAATGGCGCTGCCGACATAGATCACGTCCACCCCGGTACCGGCCACCTCCGCGATGTTGTTCTCCTTGATGCCGCCGTCGATGCCTATCTCGATGCCGGGGTGCGACCGGCGCAGTTCAGTTATCTTCCCGAGGACTTCCGGAACGAACTTCGCCCCGTAGAAGCCCGGGTTCACCGAGAGGAGCAGCAGGCTGTCGACGCGCCCGGTAAGCCCGCGTAACGCCGCTACGGGCGTGCCGGGATTTATGGCCACGCCGGCTTCAAGCCCCAGCTTCTTTATCCGGACGATGACCGCATCCGGGGTGGCGGTAGCTTCATAGTGAAATATTATCCGGCGGGCGCCGGCTTCGCGGAAGCCTTCGATATAGTCCTCTGGCGCCTTCACCATGAGGTGGGCTTCCCAGCGCAGCCTGGGACGCAGTCCCGCCAGGTCCCGCCAGGTGACGCTGCGGGAGGGGACAAACTGACCGTCCATGATATCCATCTGAACATAGTCGGTAAAGGACTCTGCCTGGCGCACCATGCTCTCGAGGTCGCCGGCATTATCGGTAAGGACGGCGGGGACGACACGGCTCATAAGAGAACCCCGGCAATAAAAAAGTGGAGGCTGCTTCCGCAACCTCCACTCGTCTGCCTCTCAAACCCCGCTCTAATTTCGATGATTACTATCGAACGAGGAGCCAATCAAGTCTTCCTCTTTCCCTCATCTGCCGAGCCAGGTTTGATTCCGTTGCGCCCTGTCCCCACAGGGCACTAACTGTCCACCTGGAGTACCCGGTAAATCAAGTGAAGCTTCATATTCACCTCCGAAGCAAATCTCAGAGAGGGTTAGGAGCTTCGTATCTCAAATTAACATAATCAGGGTAAATTGTCAAGGGGCACCGGTGAGGCTATAATAAAATTTGTGGAAGAGCTTTCTGCCGGGGTTATCGAACGGGGCCTGCAGACCCGGATTGTGGGGCGGCGCGTGGTCTATTATCCCAGTGTTGGCTCAACCAACGAGGTGGGGAAGGAAGCGGTGCGGCGCGGCGCTGAAGAAGGCACCGTGATAGTTACCGAGGAGCAGACCACCGGCAAAGGCCGCCTCAAGCGCGCCTGGCTTACCCCTAAAGGCAATATCGCCCTGTCGGTCCTTCTGTACCCGCCGAGTGAGCGCCTGTACCATCTGATAATGCTGTCGTCGCTGGCCGTGGCGCACACCATTGACAAGATGACCGGCCTGAAGTCTGAGATAAAGTGGCCCAACGACGTTCTGATAGGCAGTAAAAAGGTCTGCGGCATTCTTATCGAAAACGATATCGGCAACGGGTTCGTGCACGCCGTCATCGGCATCGGTATCAACGTAAAGCTGGACCCGGCGGCGTCATCCGACTTTCTCGCGGCGGCTACCAGCCTGAACCGGGAAGCCGGGCGAGAAATATCACGCGTCGACCTTGTCCGGACGCTGCTCGTTGAGCTGGACCGGCTGTACGATACGCTGATATCAAGCCCCCATGAGCTTTACGAGATGTGGTCGCACCGCCTGGGCACGCTGGGCAAGAAAGTCAGGGTGACTTCAGGCGATGAGGTTACCGAAGGCGTAGCCGAATCGGTCGGCGAGGACGGCAGCCTGCGCCTGCGCCTGGGCGA
>JACPQH010000075.1 GCA_016190585.1 Chloroflexota bacterium
AACGAAGACTGGCGCGCCGGAATGGAGACGCTGCCGCGGTTCGTGCCGGAGATGCGGCTCGAAGCGCCCAAGACGGCGCTGCTGCTCATCGATATCCAGCACTACAGCACGCTCCCGGAATACGGCGTCGGGCCTCACCTCAAGCGGGACTTTCCCGAATGCTTCGAATACTACTACGGCCGGATCGAAAAGCTGGTCCTGCCCAACTGCCGGAGGCTGCTTGACTTCTTCCGCAGCGGCGGCCTGCGGGTCATCTACCTGACCATCGGCTCGGCGGTGCCGGACGCCAGCGACCTCAGGCCCTTGCGGGCGCGCGCCGCCTCGGCGAAGTGCAACTTCTGGGTAGGCAGTCCCGAGTACCGCATCCGCGATGAGATCAGGCCGCGTGAAGGCGAGCCGGTCATCCTGAAGACGAGCGCCAGCGCCTTCATGTCCAGCACCATCGGGCAGACGCTGCGGCACATGGGCGTCGAGTGCCTGGCGGTGGCCGGCGTCGTGACCTACGGCTGCGTCCTGATGACGGCCCTCGACGCCGCCGACACCGGCTTCAAGACCTTTATCATCGAGGATGCCACGGCCGGCTACGACCGGCAGCACGACAACGCCGCCCTGCGCATCTTCGCCGCCGGTTCCGGCCGGGTATTGAGCACCGAGCAGGCGCTGCAACAGCTCAGGCAGCTTCCGGGCGTACTGGAAGGGACCGGGGAGAAGGCTTCAAATCGGGGGATTTAAGCTCTGCCCTAGACCAGGGGACTGAGGTCTTCGGGGGCGCTGTCGGCGATTTCCACCGATATGGCCGTGCCGCTGTTAACGCCTGACTGGATGGCGAAGCAGCCGCCGACCAGCAGGGCGCGCTCCTGCATGCCGATGAGCCCCATCTTCCGTTCCCCGAGCAAGCGTGACTGGACCTCGGGTAACTGGAAACCCTTGCCGTTATCGGTGACGACTAACCTGACCTTAGCGGCGGCAAACTCAACCTTAATCTGGATTTCCGTCGCCCGGGAATGACGCCGGGCATTGCGCAGGGCTTCCTGGGTGATGCGGAACAGGGCCAGCTCGATCTCCGGCAACAGGCGCCGCTCCGTCTCGGAGGTCGTCAGCGACGTATTGATGGCGCTATCGCGGAAGGTCTCCTCGCTCAGTACCTCGAGCGCCGGCACCAGTCCCAGCCTGTCCAGGATGTCCGGCCGCAGCTCGTGACTGAAGCGGCGTACCTCGCGGATGATGACGTGGGTCTTGTCCAGGAGACCGGCCAGGTCGTCCTTGACCGGGACCTGCTCGCGCTCGGCGCGCCGCCGGACGGACTCGATTTCCAGGGAAAGAGACACCAGTGACTGGATGGTTTCATCGTGAAGCTCGCGGGCGACGCGCTTCCTTTCCTCCTCCTGTGCCCGGGTTATCTGGGAGATATACAGCAGCATCCGCTCGGTCTGGCGTTTCCTCTCGGTGATGTCCCTGGCGACGACGACGATGCCCGCCGGGCTGGCTGATGGGCCAAGCAGGGCGATGCTGAGCTCGGCGGCGAACTCGGTGCCGTTCTTCCTCAAGCAGGTGTACTCGGCGCTGTGCACGCGCTCCTTCTCCAGCGTCCAGTCCCGGTCCTTGATCGCCCGGTTGTGGTCCTGGCGGGCGATGAGCTTGAGGATGTTCTGGCCGATCAGTTCGTCCCGTGACGGGAAGCCGTGCATGTCTAACGCCGCGTTGTTTACTTGGTTGATGCGTCCCGAGGTATCGCAGACGATAATGCCCTCGACCAGGGATTCAAACATGACGCGCAGTTTTTCCTCGGATTCCCGCAGCCGGTCCTCCATGCGCAGCCGCTCGGTGATGTCGCGGACGGCGGCTACCCGGACATGACGGCCTTTATACTGGATGTTTTTACCGATAACTTCGACATTGAACCTGGAGCCGTCTTTCCTGAGGTGGACCTGCTCATAAAGCTTGTCAAAGCCGGAGGCGACGTTTTTAATACCCGTCTCACGGTATTCGGGCGCGACCAGCTCCAGGGCGGGCATGCCGATCATCTCGGAAAGCTCGTAACCGTGCATGGCCGCATAGGCGCGGTTGGCGTCCTGTATCCGGAAATCCTCAACGATGGCGATACCCTCGAAAGCGACGTCGGACAGGCGCTGCGACCTCTCCTCGCTCTCCAGCAGGGCTTCCTGCATCCTCTTTCGCGCGGTAATGTCCACCCAGCTCGACAGGAAGAAGCTGGTGCCTCCGCCGACAACGACCGGCGTGGTGGTCATCTCCACCCAGAACCTCTCACCACGCCGGCTGGCGATGAGTTCCTCGGCCTTCCTGGTCCCCGCCCGGATGGTTTCCGCGAAGTCCCGGGCGGTGCGGTGCGGCGTCGCCTCCGTCCACCAGGGGTACGGCGCCCGCCGCCCGGCAAGCTCGGCGAAGCTGAAACCGACTAGCTGCTCCAGCTCGAGGTTGACATAAAGGATAGAGGTGTCCGGATTTATCACCAGCACCGGGTTGGGGAGATGCCGCAGCAAGCTGAAGCTGAAAAGCCCGGTTTTTCCCGACGGGGTATACGCGGGTTTCGGCCTGCCGTTAGCTCTTATCAAGGCAGGTCCTCAAGCGACAGCCAGCCCATGCGCAGGGCGCGCAATACGGCTTCGGTCCTCGAGCCGACCCGAAGCTTGCGGAAGATATTGACCAGGTGGGTCTGGACGGTGCGCTCGCTGATTACCAGCTTCTTCGATATCTCCCGGTTGCTGATTCCCTTCGCCGCCAGCCTGAGAATCTCCAGCTCGCGGCTCTGCAGCTCAGGCGCCCGCCGCTCTTTGCCGCTCTGCGGCGCCAGGTGATAGAGCAACTTGCTGGTAGCTTTGAGTGCGAAAACCGATTCGCCGCTGTGCACCATGCGGATGGCGTTGATGACGTCCCGCAGCGGGGTGTCTTTCAGCAGGTAGCCCGCCGCCCCGGCGCGCAGCGCGGCCAGGATATATGATTCGTAGTCGTAAGCCGTAATCATCAGGATGGCCGTCTCCGGGCAGGACTCCTTGATCTGACGCGCGGCCTCGATCCCGCTGATGCCGGGCATGGCGATATCGAGGATGAGCACGTCCGGTTTCGACTCAACGGCCAGCTTGATGGTAGCTTCACCGTCAGCGGCCACGCCGACAACCTCGAAATCGGCCTCGTCGACCAGCAGCCGGCTCAGCCCCTCCCGGAGTGCCGGATGGTCATCCGCGACCATTACCCTGATTTTCTGACCGTTGTTCTCCATGGGCTGGTATACGGAGTATAAAAGCTGCCGGAAGCTTTGTCAATATGATACTACTTAGTTTCGGCGCATGGGGATGCGCAAGTTAACCGGCGGCAACGGCCGGTTATCCTCGCCGGCTGTCGTACTGGCCTAGCTCCCGGCCGAGGAAGTAGCTGATAACCGTCCTGATGGCGACGATGCCGCCGAGCACCGCCAGCTCCTCCAGGCTCGGCCTGATGACGGTGCGGATGACGTCCGCCGCGATAAGGAACTCCAGCCCCAGCAGCAGGTGAAAACCGATGTGGTGACGGATGCTCTGGAAATCGAACGAACGCGCCCGGATGACCCTCAGGTTCTTCCATTCCGCCCGGACAAACTCGATCAACCCCACCAGGATGCCGTAGACGATTATCAGGACGGCAACGATACCTATTGCCAGCGAAATGTAGTCGAAGACCTGCTGAATATCCACTACTTTTATTTTCAACCCTGCCGGGACAAATGCTATAAGGGGGTCTACTTATTTTCCCCCGGTTAACACGGTTTTGCGTCCCGGCCACAGGCAGGCCCGTACACGCGGTTGAACCGGGCGGCCTGACTTTGCTAATATGTAACCGGCATGGTCAACTGGTCGGTAACCGCCACTACGATCTACTGCGATGCCGTCGCGGACGAGGCGACTCTCATGGTCTTCAAGGACGGCACGGTGAAGTGCACCGCTTTCCGTAAATACCGGGAGACGGCAGGCGGCCGGCGGCTCCTCGCCAAGAGGGGGCGGCAGGTTGGCCGGCCGCTGGCCTGCGACGGGCCGGTATGCCCGCGGGGCGCAGCCTACCGGGACCGGCTCTTCGCCGAGAGCAGCGCATAGCACGGGCATGACGACGGTAACTACTGGAAAACAGGTAAAGATAAGGGTCGATAATATTTCGCTGTCCTTCGGCGGCGTGAAGGCGCTGTCTGAAGTCAGCGTGGATATCAAGACCGGGGAAATCCTGGCGATAATCGGGCCCAACGGCGCGGGGAAGACCTGCCTGCTGAACTGTATCAACGGCTTTTACAAGCCGCAGCAGGGCGCCATATATTACGAAGACCGGAATATCACCCGCATCCGGCCGGACCGGGCGGCCCGGCTGGGACTGGCGCGCACCTTCCAGAACATCGAGCTTTACTCCGGCCTGAGCACCCTGGACAACCTCATGGCCGCCCGGCACGTGCTGATGAAGCAGAACTTCCTGAGCAGCGCCCTCTATTTCGGCCCCGCGCACCGCGAGGAGATGCGGCACCGCAAGACGGTCGAGGACATTATCGATTTCCTGGAGATCGAGGCGATACGGAAGAAGGTGGTCGGCACGCTGCCGTACGGGATGCGCAAACGGGTGGAGCTGGGTCGGGCGTTGGCCCTGGAGCCCCGGGTGCTGCTGCTGGACGAGCCGATGGCCGGTATGAACCTGGAAGAGAAGGAAGACATCGCCCGCTTCATCGTGGACATCTTCGAGGGACAGGGGGACACCTACCCGGACACGCCGGTGCTGCGGGACGGCGTCAACTGCATCATCCTGGTCGAGCACGACATGGGCGTGGTCATGGACCTGGCCGACCGTATCGCCGTGCTTGATTTCGGCCGGAAGATCGCCGAGGGGACGCCGGACGAGGTCAGGAACGACCAAAAGGTCATCTCGGCTTACCTGGGACAGGAAAAGGCGGGTAGTCTCGAAGACACCCGGTAAACTTACCCGGTCTCCACGGGAAGCTCCTTTGGTTTTCGCGGCGGCCTCGACGACTTCATTCCGAACAGGAAACGAAGCGCGTTGATACGCCTAACGAATAGCTCGTACAGAAGCATAATCCCGGCGAACGAGGCGGCGCTTATCACGAGGTATTTCACCCCGACCCCGACGCTCCACCGGACGACGTAAAACCCGAAGACTATAATAACGGTCTGGTGGAGGATGTAGAACGGCAAGACCGCCTCGTTCGAGTACCGTAGAAACCTGTTGTCCCTGTCGAGGAAGCGGCTGCCTAAACCAAGTATGGCGAAGAGCCAGGCCCAGGTGTTTGCCGCCTGCAAGGCCTGTGACGCGATAAAGGCGGGCGTGCCGTAGTTCCCCTCGAGGTCCGTGAGCTGCTCCAGGAAAAAAAGCACCAGCAGCGCCCCGGCTAAGACACCGGCTCCGAGCATCCACCATGCGAGCTTCTTCAGCCCCTCCAGGATCCGCGTATTGGAGAAAATGAGGTAGCCGGAGATGAAGAACAGTACGTAAGAAACGATATTCCAGCCCCCCGCCGAGTTCCTGTCACCCCAGAAGCCACCGGGATAGACAGCTATGTCCACGATGGCGAGAGACAGGACCAACAAGAGGTAAAGCGCCGCCGGCCGGCCAAACCGTGCGGCTATTCTGGAAACCAGGCTCTTCCCCGACCCGGACGGGTTCACGAATATGGGGATCAATACGAGGGAAAATACAAAAAGGTAGGCCAAAAACCATAGATGGAACCAGTTGAGCTCCGGCAGGGTCTGGAGGTAAAGCCAGTATACCTGGAGGATGTTGTAGCCGCTGAAGTCGTATCCCCGGAACAGCGCCTCGAAGTAAGCCTGGGGGACGACGATTGTCAGCATCCCGAACGCCAGCGGCACCAGCAGGCGCAGGCTTCTTTCAGCGGCGTACTGACGGGCATTCCGGGACTTTAAGGCATAAAAGGCCCCCGCGCCGGCAATAACGAAAAAAAGAGGCATTATCCATATGCTCATGAAGCCCACCAGCAAGCTAGGGCCCAGGGCGGTGGTGGCATTTCTCACATGCCAGTCGCTGAAGATGTCATAAAACCTGGCGTTGTGGAAAAAGAAAATGCCGATCATCGCCAGGACTCGAAGCCAGTCGAGCGAATATGAACGCGACCTTATCATGAACACCCTACCGGTAACTCATTATACCATTTCTATAAACAAGTCAAATCGCCTTAAAAATATGCCGGGGCAGTTAGTCGACCCGGGGGTGTTTGAGCATACATCAGTAATCTGAAGCGTGAAAGAGAACCTTCGAAGGGAGACTCGCTAGTTAGCTCCTGAGAACCCCTTGCCGTCCCGGAAGGGAAGGGGCGAGGCAAGCAGCCGTGGTGGAGAACCGGGATGGCGTCTCGCGGCCTGGTACTACTCCCAGGTCCGCCTGTCCAGGATTACCTTGGCGTCGTCGGGTATCGCGCCCGCGGGCACGAACTCCACCGAATCGGCCTTGACACGGCAGGCGTCCTGGAACCTGGCGTTTATCTCGCCGGCCAGCCTCTCGCCGCCAACCTGGCCTGCCTTCAGCTCGATGCTGAGGCGCATCTCGTCGCGGTGCTCCCGGCGGGTGACGAGTATCTGGCAGCGTGCGACCTCCGGGAAGCTCATGACGGCTTGCCGGGCCTGGCCGGCGACGATGAACATGCCCCTCACCTTGACCGCGTCCCCGGCGCGGCCGGCGATGCCCGTCAGGCGGTCGGCGGTGCGGCCGCAGGCGCAGGGGCCGGTGACAAAGGAGGACAGGTCGCCCGTACCGAAGCGGATGAGGCCCCAGGCGGGGTTATGGACGGGCGTGACGACAATCTCGCCGACCTCCCCCGGGCCGAGCTGTTTGCCGGTCTCCGGGTCGACGATCTCGATAAGGTACTCGTCCATGAAGTGCATGCCGGTCTTGAGGCGGCACTCGTAGGCGATAGCGCCGCCGGGCTCGGTGACGGCGTAGGCCTGGGCGGTCGCCATGCCGTAGTCCTCTTCCAGCGTCCGGCGTATCGAGGGCGGCAGCATCTCGCCGGTGAACCAGGCGCGCTTCACGGCGAAGTCCCGGCGGAAGTCACTCCCGGTTTCCTCGGCGTGTTTGATGAGGCCCATCAGGAAGGTCGGCGTGCCCACGAAGCCGGTAACTCTCAGGTCGCGCATGACCTGGAGCTGGACATCGGTGTTGCCCGTGCCCATCGGCACCGCCGTGGCGCCGCAGTCGCGCAGGGCTTCCTGGAAGAGGATGCCGGCGGGTGACATGTGGTAGGTGAAGGTGTTGACCACGATGTCGCCCCGGCGGAAGCCGGCGGCCCAGAAGGCCTTGCCGAACCACTTGACGCCCGAGTGCTGGATAGGCTCGTAGATGGGGCCGGGCGAGATGAAGACCCGCTCGATGTCCTCCGGCGGGATGGCGGAGAAGCCGCCGTAGGGCGGCCTGGCCCGCTGCCGCGCGATGAGGTCGGTCTTCCGCGTGACGGGCAGCCTTTCCAGGTCTTTGACGGCACGCACCTGCTCGGGCTTCACCGCGGCGGCGTCGAATAACTCCCTGACGGCCGGGGCGCGGCGGTAGGCGCTGGCGACGGTGCGGGCGAGGCTCTCTTCCTGGTAATTGGCCCGCGCCGCCGCCGTCATCGTCTCCAGCTCGTCGAAATATTCGCCCCTGCCTACAGCCATCGCTTTCGCCTCTTGTAGTGCTTTACTTCCCGGTAGCTCTTCTTGACGCCCATGGCGGACAGGCCCATGTAGAACTCCTTGACGTCCTCGTTGTTCTTCAGGAATTCGGCGCTGCCGTCCAGGACGACGCGGCCGTTCTCCATGACGTAGCCGTAGCCGGCGATGCTCAGGGCGATGCGCACGTTCTGCTCGACGAGGAGCACCGAGGTCTTCTGCTCGGTGTTGAAGCGCCTGATGATATCGAAGATTTCCTCCACCAGGAGCGGGGCCAGGCCGAGCGAGGGCTCGTCCAGCATCATCAGCTTCGGCGACGTCATCATTGCCCGGCCGATGACGAGCATCTGCTGCTCGCCGCCGGAAAGGTAGCCGGCGGTGTTGTGGCGCAGCGTCTTGAGCCGGGGGAAGTAGTTGTAGACCATCGCCAGGTCGTCGCGGACGGCGCGGCGGTCGTGCCGGTGGTAGGCGCCGACCAGCAAGTTCTCCTCGGTCTTGAGGTGCTCGAAGACGCGGCGGCCTTCCAGGGCCTGGATGATGCCGAGCCGTCCGATCTGCTCGGCGCTCTTATTGTCAATCCGCTCGCCGCTCCACTCGATGCTGCCGTCGGTTACCTCGCCTTCCTCGGTATGCAGCAGGCCGGAGACGGCCTTGAGGGTGGTGCTCTTGCCGGCCCCGTTGGCGCCCAGCAGGGCGACTATCGAGCCTTCCGGCACCTCGAGGGACACGCCGTGGAGCACGCGGATAACATTGAGATAGGTGACCTCAATGTTATTTAGCTTGAGCATTAATCATTTGGCCCTTTTTTTTATCCGCCTTTGAGCTCTCTGGAAAGGTCATTGCCAGCGGCGCGAAGCAATCCGTCGGAACCAAAGGGATTGCTTCGTCGCTGCCGCTCCTCGCAATGACGGTTAAAACCATTTCCGCCTTCCGGCACTTAGTTTCAAAATTGGTTAGACATATCAAAATGACCGCTCCCTTTCGTTAAGGGAGATTGACAGGGATTTTTCTGTCTCCGCTTATTTATATATCTTGTCCCCCTTTTTCAAAGGGGGAGGTTAATTGTATATGTATTTTTGCTACTTAGTACTAGTCTCGCAATGACGGTTCCGGACATTTATTAAACCTATTTACCGAACCAGGAGTACTCCTCGTACTTGACAAGCGGCGCGTCGATCCAGGCGCTGATGGGCTTGATGGCGCCGTCTGTTATCTGGAAGATTCTGACCGATTTGGAAAGACGGTTGTCGCCGCGGGTATAGCTGACCGGACCGTGCAGCCCCTCGACGGTGTAGCTCTTGAGCTGCTGGATACCCTGCTCTTCGATGGCGCGCCACGATTCCAGGTTGCCCTTGGCGAGCACGTCGTAGCTGATGTTCTTCAGGGTGGTCCTCAGTATCTCGGCGATGACCAGGCTCTGCGCCCAGGAGGTGATATAGTCCATGTTGCCGTAATCGGCGGGATGCAGCTTCTTGGCATACTCGGTCATCTTGGCCATGCCGAGGACGTTATCGTCCCAGTTGACCGTGGGGAAGACGCCGTAAACGCCCTCAACGATGTCTTTGCCGGCGATGTCTACCAGGGCCTTGGTCAGCCCGGCGTGGCCGCTGGCGATGACCATGCCCGGGTACATGCCGAGCGAGACGGCGTTTTTGACGATGACGGCGGTGGGCGCCGGGGTGCTGGAGATGTAGAGGACGTCGGGCTTGGCGGCCTTGATGCGCGTCAGGGAGTCAATTTCGGAGGTGGTGGTGGCGGTGTGCTCGTCGGTCGAGATTATCTCGATGCCCAGCTCTTCGGCCTTGGCCTTGAAGGCGTCGCGGGCGCCGTAGCCCGTCGGGTTGTTGAGGATATGAAGGGCGAACCTGGGCTTGCCGGTGCCTTTCCAGATGTTCTTCATGTAGTAGTTGGCGAAGGCCAGGGCGTCGTCGCCATAGTCCGGCATCTGGCCGTAGATGTGCTGCGGCGGGCGGTACAGGTTGGGCGCGGTGAACGAGACGATGCCCGGGAACCCGGCGCGGTTGGCTACC
>JACPQH010000007.1 GCA_016190585.1 Chloroflexota bacterium
GATCAAGGCCGGCGACCAGGTCTACAACTCGGCGCGCGACAAGAAGGAGCGCATCGGGCGCCTCTTGCTGATGCACGCCAACCACCGCGAGGAAATTACCGAGGCCGACACCGGCGCCATCGTTGCCACGCTGGGCCTGAAAAACACCTTCACCGGCGACACCCTGTGCGAGACCGGGCATCCCGTCATCCTCGAGCCCATCCGCTTCCCCGAGCCGGTAGTCTCCGTCTCCATCGAGCCCAGGACACGGGCCGACCAGGACAGGCTGGGCGAAGCCTTGCAGAAGATGACCGAGGAAGACCCCACTTTCAAGGTCAACTACAATGAAGAGACCGGGCAGACCGTTATCTCCGGCATGGGTGAGCTGCACCTTGAGGTCATCGTCAGCCGGCTCACCACCGAGCACCGGGTGGGTGCCAACGTGGGCAAGCCGCGTGTCGCCTACAAAGAGACCATCACCGCCCCGGTGAAATCGGAAGGCCGGTTCGTCCGCCAGAGCGGCGGCCGCGGCCAGTACGGTCATGTCTGGATGGAGATCGATCCGCTGGAGCGCAACGCCGGGTTCCAGTTCGTGGACGCCGTCAAGGGCGGCGCCATCCCCCGGCAGTTCATCTCGGCGGTTGAGAGCGGTGCCCGGGAGGCCATGGACACCGGCGCCGTTGCCGGCTTCCCCGTGGTTGATGTTAAAGCCACCCTCTATGACGGCAGCTACCACGAGGTTGACTCCACGGAGATGGCCTTCAAGATGGCGGGCTCCATCGCCGTGAAAGCCGGCCTAAAGAAGGCCAGGCCCGTCCTCCTCGAGCCGATCATGAAGCTGGAGGTCGTCACCCCCGAGGAGTTCCTGGGCGACATTATCGGCAACATCAACTCCATGCGCGGGCACATCGATGCCGTCGAAGCCCGGGGAGATACCTACGTCGTTCACTGCTTCGTCCCGCTGGCCGAGACCTTCGGCTACGCCACCCGGCTCCGCTCCATCACCCAGGGACGGGCTACTTATACCATGGAATTTCATCATTACCAGGAGGTACCAGCGCAGGTCAGCGAGGAGATTACCGCGATCGCCGCAGGTAAGAAATATGACTAAGCAGAAAATCCGCATCAAGCTAAGGGGCTTCGACCATAAGGTCGTGGACCAGTCCGCCCAGCAGATCGTCGAAGCGGTGGAGCGGACCGGAGCGGTGGTGGTTGGTCCCGTACCGCTGCCGACGCACATCCAGAAGTTCAGCGTCATCCGCTCCACCTTCATCGACAAGGACTCCCAGGAGCAGTTCGAGATACGGACGCATAAGCGGCTGATCGATATCGTAGAGACTACCTCGAAGACGGTAGACGCCCTGACCAAGCTGAACCTGCCTTCGGGCATCGAGATCGACATCAAGCTATAAGGACTGATTTATGAATTCCGGTATTATCGGCAAGAAGCTGGGGATGGCCCAGGTATTCAAAGAAGGCAGAGTGGTGCCGGTGACGGTTATCGAGGCCGGGCCCTGCGCCGTGGTACAGGTCAAGACGGTCGAGAAAGACGGCTATAACGCCGCCCAGGTAGGCTTCGGCGCGGCCAAGCGCCTGAACAGCGCGGAGAAAGGCCACAGCAAGGGCCTGGGGCAGTTCCGCGTCCTCCGCGAGTTCCGGCTGGCGGATGCCGCCGGCACCGAGGCGGGACAGAAGATTGACGTCAACCTGTTCAAGGTTGGAGAAAAGGTGGACATCACCGGCGCCTCGAAGGGCCGGGGCTTCGCCGGCGGCGTCCGGCGCTATCACTTCCGCGGCGGGTCCAAGACCCACGGCCAGTCCGACCGGCAGCGCGCGCCCGGGTCTATCGGCGCGACCACCACGCCCGGGCGGGTCTTCAAGGGTCTGCGCATGGCGGGGCACATGGGCGCCGCCCGCGTCAAGGTGCGCAACCTGGAGATCGCCATGGTGGAACCGGAACGGAACCGTTTGCTGGTCCGCGGCGCGGTGCCGGGCGCCCGCAACGGGCTGCTCCTCATCGAGAAATCAGCCGGGAGGAACAAATAAGTGCAGGTCCCAGTGTATAACCTCGCGGCCGAAGTAGTGCGGCAGATAGAAATAAGTGACGGCGTCTTCGGCGTGCCCCTGAAC
This sequence comes from Chloroflexota bacterium, assembly GCA_016190585.1. Next base: position 2,110 of record JACPQH010000007.1, read on the forward strand.
GAAGGGCTGGTCCACCAGGCCATGGTGCGCCAGCTGGCTAACGCCCGCCAGGGAACCCAGTCCGCCAAGAACCGCACCGAGGTGTCCGGCTCCGGCAAGAAGCTCTACCGCCAGAAGCATACCGGCAACGCCCGCATGGGCGCCCGGCGGTCGCCGATTCGCCGGGGCGGCGGCGTGACCTTCGCGCCCAAGCCGCGCGATTACCGCCAGGACATGCCCAAGAAGATGCGGCGGCTGGCCCTGAGGTGCGTCCTCTCCGCCAAGGCCGGCGAAGGGGGCATCAGGGTCCTTGACGAGCTCAAGTTCGCGGCGCCGCGGACCAAGGAGATGGTCGCGGTGCTGAAGGCCTTCGGCGTGGCATCGCCATCGCTGTTTGTCACCGCCGCGCCGGAGACCAACGTCGTCAAGTCCGCCCGCAACATTCCCGGGGTCAAGACGGCGCCCGCTAACCTGCTGAATGTGCTCGATATTCTGAACCACAAGAACCTGTTTATCACCGAGGCCGCCGTCCGCATGGTGGAGCAGCTTTGGGGAAACACGCAAGGGGGAGACAATGCATCTTTACGAGGTGCTTCGCCGTCCGCTGATAACTGAGAAGAACACCGGGCTGCAGGCCGAGAACAAGTACGTTTTCGAGATCGCCGGCAGCGCCAACAAGCCGCTGGTCAAGCAGGCGGTCGAGAAGGCCTTCAAGGTCACGGTGCTCTCGGTGAATGTTATGACCGTGCCCGGCAAGAGCCGGCGCGTCGGGCGGCGCGTGGTGACCGCCGGGCCCTGGAAGAAAGCCGTCGTGACGCTAAAGCCGGGCGACAAGATCGAGTTCTTTGAAGGCGTCTAGTAAGGGGGAAGCTCAGTGGCAATAAAAGTATACAAACCGACCACGCCCAGCCGCCGGAAAATGAGCGTCGCGACCTTTGAGGAGATTACCAGGGACAAGCCGGAGAAATCCCTGGTCGTCAGCCTGAAGAAGAGCGCCGGCCGCAATTTCCAGGGCAGGCTGACCGTCCGCCACCGCGGCGGCGGGGTCAAGCGCAGCCTGCGGATAATCGATTTCAAGCGGGACAAGGCCGGCATACCGGGACGGGTGGCCACCATCGAGTATGACCCGAACCGGACGGCCTATATCGCGCTGGTATTTTATAATGACGGCGAGAAGCGCTATATCCTGTGCCCGCTGGGGATGAAGGTCGGCGATACGGTGATGTCCGGTCCCGGCGCCGAGATAAAGCCGGGCAACGCCCTGCCGCTCAAAGCGATACCGGCCGGCAGCCTGATACACAACATCGAACTGCAGCGCGGCAAAGGGGCGCAGCTGGTGCGCAGCGCCGGCGGCGTCGCCCAGCTTATGGGCAAAGAGGCGGACTACGCCTCGGTGCGTCTGCCGTCCGGCGAGATCCGGCGGGTCAGCGTCGAATGCTACGCTACCCTCGGCCAGGTGGGCAACCTGGACCACCAGAATATCTCGCTGGGCAAGGCCGGGCGGCGGCGGCTGATGGGCTGGAGGCCCGCGGTGCGGGGTTCCGCCATGAGCCCGCGGCACCACCCTCACGGCGGCGGCGAAGGCCGGTCTCCCGTGGGTATGCCCGGCCCGAAGACCCCCTGGGGCAAGCCGGCATTGGGCTACAAGACGCGGAAAAAAACCAAGCCGTCGGAAAAGATGATCCTGAAACACCGAAATGGTAAGTAATAACGAGGCGAGATGTCAAGATCGATTAAAAAAGGCCCAGCGGTAAACAAGAAGCTGCTTAAGAAGGTTGACGCGGTGATACGCTCCGGACAGAAGACGGTCATCAGGACGTGGGCTCGCTCATCGACCATCCTGCCGCAAATGGTGGGGCTTACCATCGGCGTGCACGACGGGCGCCGGCATGTGCCCATTTACGTTACGGAGAACATGGTGGGGCATAAGCTCGGGGAGTTCGCCCCCACCCGCACCTTCCGGGGCCATGTGGCTAGATCGGACTAATCTCGGGACAGGTTACGGAAAATGGAAGTCAGAGCGATAGCGAAAAATACCGGCATACCGGCGCGGAAGATGCGCCTGGTGGTGGATATGGTGCGCGGCAAGAAGGTGGACGAGGCCCTGGCCTTGCTGAGGTTCACGCCCACCCCCCGCGCCCGCATCATCGCCAAGGCCATCAAGTCCGCCGCGGCCAATGCGGAGAACAACTTCCAGCTCTCGCCGCCCGATCTCCGCATCATCAGGATATCCGCGGATGACGCGCCCATGATGAAGAGGTTCCGCCCGCGGTCGCGGGGACAGGCGAGCGAGATACGCAAGCGTTCCAGTCACATCACGGTAATTGTCGTGGAGCAGGAGGGCTAATGGGGCACAAGGTACATCCGGTTGGTTTTCGGCTGGGCGTCATCCGTGACTGGCAATCGCACTGGTATTCCGAGGCGCATTACGTTGACTTCCTGCACGAGGATATCCGCCTGAGGAACGCCATCAGCCGCAAGTACCCGGAGGCGGCCATCTCCCTGGTCGAGATTGACCGGCAGGCCAAGGATATCACGGTCAGCCTGCATACCGCCCGTCCCGGCATCGTTATCGGGCGCGGCGGCCAGCGGGTGGACGAGATGCGCGCCTACCTGGAGAAGCTAATCGGCAAGCGGGTACGGCTGAACATCAACGAGATCCGGCAGCCCGAGCTGGATGCCTTCCTGGTGGCGCGGACCATCGCCGAGCAGATCGAGCGCCGCGTCGCCTACCGCCGCGCCATGAAACAGGCCATCTTCCGCACCCTCCAGGCCGGCGCCAAGGGTATCCGGGTTAGCTGCGCCGGCCGGCTCGGCGATTCGGAGATTGCCCGCCGCCAGGTGATGCACCAGGGGCAGGTCCCCCTGCATACCCTGCGGGCGGACATCGACTACGCCAATACCGAGGCCCACACCACCCTCGGACGCATCGGCGTCAAGGTTTGGATATACAAGGGCGAGATAGTCGAGCAGAAGAAGGTCGAAGAAGAACCGGCGGCGGCGGTCGAAACAGCGATCATCGAGACGCCGATAATGGCGGGCACCGCGGAAAAGCTGGCCGTGCTGGCCGAAGAGAAACCGGAGTTCGCCGGGGTGGCGCCGGCTGCGGAAGCAACGAGTGATACGGCCCCGGCCGCGGCGGCCTCCACGGAAGCGGCGACCGGCGAAAAGCCGAAGACCGTCCGCCGGCGGCGCAAGGCGACCGAGCCGGGCAGTGAACCGGCCGCGCCTGACATAAGCGAGGACAAGAATGCAGCAGCCTAAACGTGTAAAATACCGCAAAACGCACCGCGGCCGGCGCACCGGGCAGGCGCACTCCGGTAACACCCTCGCCTTCGGCGAGTACGGTCTGCAGGCGCTGGAACCGGCCTGGATCACGGCGCAGCAGATTGAGGCCGGCCGGCGCGCCATGACCCGCCACGTCCGCCGCGGCGGCCGGATCTGGATACGTGTATTCCCCGACAAGCCGGCTACCAAGAAACCCGCCGAGACCCGCATGGGCGGCGGCAAGGGACTGCCTGACCACTGGGTATCCGTCGTCAAGTCCGGCAGGATACTCTTCGAGATGGGCGGTGTCGGCGAAAGCATCGCCCGGGAAGCCATGAAACTGGCGGCCTACAAGCTGCCGATAAAGACCAAGTTTATCATCAAAGAGACGATACCGGCGGCGAGCGCCGGGACCCCGGAGGAGCTGGTTTAAGTTGAAACTGGATGAATTCAGGGCGCAAAGCGCCGCCGACCTGAAGAAACAGCTCGAGGAGACGCACCAGGAGCTCTTCAATCTTCGTTTCCGCCTGTCCACGCGGCAGCTCGTAAACCACCGCGAAATCAGGCGCGTCAAGAAAAAGATCGCCCGGCTCAATACGCTGATCGGGGAAAAAGAGCTGGGGATAAGGTAGGTCACAAACATGCTGGGAGAGCGTAAAGTCAGGGTTGGCCGCGTCATCAGCGATAAGATGGATAAAACGGTCGTCGTCGCCGTCGAAACGCCGCGGCGGCACCGTCTGTACCGGAAGACGATCAAGCGCGATGTCAAGTACTACGCCCATGACGAAAAGAAACAGTATCACCTGGGCGATCTCGTCGAGATAAAAGAGACGCGCCCGCTGTCCCGGACGAAACGGTGGCGCGTTACCCGGTTGCTCGTCAAGGGCGAAGTCGCCGAGATACAGCCCAAGGAGATAACCTAGTTTCGAGGATAACATGATACAGATCTACACCAGGCTAAGGATCGCGGACAACACCGGGGCGCGGGAGATAATGTGCATCAACGTGCCCGGCGGCACCCGCAAGAGGTACGCCCGGCTCGGCGACATTATTACCGCCTCGGTGAAACGGGCCATCCCTGAGGGCAGCGTCAAGGAGGGGGAGGTTGTGCGCGCCGTAGTGGTGCGTACCAGTCATCCCTACCGCCGGGCGGACGGCTCCTATATCCGGTTTGACGAGAACGCCGCCGTCATCCTGGGAGAGAAGGACAATCCCAAGGGCACGCGCATCTTCGGCCCGGTCGCCCGGGAGCTGCGGGAAAAGAACTTCACCAAGATAATTTCCCTGGCGCCGGAGGTCCTGTAAAGGGTTTTATTATGAAGATACGAAAGAACGATACCGTGCTGGTAATCGCCGGCAAGGACAAAGGCAAGAAGGGCAAGGTCCGCTTCGCCTACCCGGAAAAGGGGCGCGTCCTGGTGGAGGGCGTAAACTTCATCAAGCGTCACACCAAGGCGAAGGGCGCCGCCCGGCAGGCGGGCATCATCGAGCTTGAGGCGCCCGTCAGTATCGCCAACGTGATGCTGCTCTGCTCCAAGTGCAATCACCCCGGCCGTATCGGCTTCAAGTTCCTGGAAGACGGGCGCAAGGTGCGGTTTTGCCGGGCTTGCGACGAGGTTATTGATTAAATGCCGAGACTGAAAGAAAAATACCGATCAGAAGTCCTCCCCGCCCTGATGGCGGACCAGGGGTACCGCAACGTCATGGAGGCGCCGCGCCTGGTCAAAGTCGTGCTGAATATCGGCGTCGGCGAGGCTATCCAGAACGCCAAGGCCCTGGAAGGGGCCCAGACCGACCTGACCGCCATCTCCGGCCAGCGGCCCATCGTCCGGCGCTCCAAGAAGGCCATTTCCGCCTTCCGGTTGCGCATCGGTATGCCGGTCGGCGTCACCGTGACCCTGCGGGGCGACCGGATGTATGATTTTCTGGACAAGCTGGCCAGCGCCGTGCTCCCCCGCGACCCGGAGTTCCAGGGGGTTTCCCTCACCTCCTTTGACGGGCGGGGGAACTACACCCTCGGGTTCAAGGAGCAGACCATGTTCCCCGAGATCGAGTACGACAAGGTGGACAAGGTGCGCGGGCTGGAGGTCACCATAGTTACCACGGCGAAAACGGATGAAGAAGGCAGGCGCCTGCTCGAGCTGCTGGGCATGCCTTTCGCGAAGGAATAAAACGGAGAGAGAATGGCGAAGCTATCAAAGATTATCAAGGCGCGGCGTCCCCCGAAGTATAAGGTACAGGCGCATCACCGCTGCCCGCTGTGCGGGCGCCCCCGGGCGTTCATACGGAAATTCGGCATGTGCCGCATCTGCTTCAGGCGGCTTGCCCTGGCGGGCCAGCTTCCCGGGGTGAGGAAATCAAGCTGGTAATATCGGGAGAAGGTTAGGGAGATATGGTAGTATCTGATCCCATCGCAGATATGTTGACCCGGATCCGCAACGGCATCATGGCCCGGCACGACCAGGTAATGGTGCCGGCCTCCCGGATCAAGCTGTCCATCGCCAAGATACTTAAAGACGAAGGCTATATCAAGGACTATGATATCGTCAAGGACAAGACCGACCGCCAGATAAAGGTTGTTTTAAAGTATACCGAAGCGCAGTCCGCCATCAGCGGCCTCGAGCGGGTGAGCAAGCCCGGCCTGCGGGTCTACGTCGGGCGCGAGGAGATTCCCCGCGTCTACGGCGGCCTCGGCGTGGCCGTGATGTCCACCTCGAAGGGGGTCCGCACCGGGCAGCAGGCGTGGAAGCTCGGGGTCGGCGGCGAGCTGATTTGTTACATCTGGTAACGGAGTGAAAAATGTCTAGAGTAGGGCGTATGCCTGTCGAGGTGCCGTCGGGTGCGGCGGTCACCATAAAGCAAAACGAGGTCACCGTCAAGGGGCCGAAGGGCGAGTTGCGGCGCAGCTTCGACCCGAGCATGACCATAAACATGCAGGACAACCGGCTGACGGTCACGCGCCCGTCGGACAGCAAGGTCCACCGCTCTCTTCACGGTCTCACCCGCAGCCTGCTGGCCAACATGGTCCTGGGCGTCACCAGGGGTTATGAAAAGAGCCTCGAGATCGTGGGGGTCGGCTACCGCGCCGAGAAGACGGGAGACAAGCTGGTGCTCCGGGTGGGCCTCTCCCACACCATCGAGGTGGCGGCACCCCCGGGAATCAGTCTTGACATCGAAGGCGCCAACCGCGTCAAGGTGAGCGGCGCGGACAAGGAGGCGGTCGGCGAGCTCGCGGCCAAGATACGGGCCATGCGCCCGCCGGATGCCTACAAGGGCAAGGGCATCCGCTACGCCGGCGAAGTCGTTCACCTGAAGCCGGGTAAAGCCGGTAAGGTAGTAGGTAGGAAGTAAAAATGGCAAAGACCAAACCCAGAGAAGCGCGCATCAGGCGGCACCATCGGGTCAGGCTTAAGGTCGAGGGCAACGGCTCGCGCCCGCGCCTGTCGGTGTTCCGCAGCCTGAACCACATCTACGCCCAGGTCATCGACGATTCACAGGGCAGGACGCTGGTGGCGGCCTCGACCGTGGATGCCGAGATAAAGAACGGCAAAGACGAGAAAACGAAGACAGACATCGCCAGGGTGGTCGGCCAGAACCTGGCCAGGCGCGCCCTGGAAAAAGGCATACAGCAGGTGGCCTTCGACCGCGGCGGTTTCAAGTACCACGGCCGCATCAAAGCCCTGGCCGAGGCGGCCCGCGAGGGCGGCCTGAAATTCTGATAAGGACCGATTATGGAACAGAAACGCAGCAGAATAGACCCGACCGAGCTCACCCTGAATGACAAACTCATCTATATCAACCGAGTCGCCAAGGTGATGAAGGGCGGCAAGCGTTTGCGCTTCAGCGCTCTGGTAGTCACCGGCGACGGCGTCGGCCATGTCGGTATCGGGATCGGCAAGGCGAACGAGGTGCCGGTGGCCATCAGCCAGGGCGGCTCGCGCGCCAAGAAGAGCCTGATCGAGGTAGCCCGGGCCGGCAGCACTATCCCGCACGCAATCAGGACGAAGTTCGGCGCCGCCGAGGTGCTGCTCAAACCAGCCGCGCCGGGCACTGGCGTCATCGCCGGCTCAGCCATGAGGGCGGTACTGGAGGCCTGCGGCATCAAGGATATCCTGACGAAGTCATTGGGCTCTTCGAACCGCATCAACGTCGCCCGGGCGACCCTGCTGGCCCTGAGCCAGCTCAAGAACCCCAGAGAGGAAGTCGCCCGGCGGAAGGGGATCGCCATCAAGCCGGAAAGCGCCAGGGCTGAGGCCCCGGCCAGCCCGGCTCCCGAGACACTGGAGGCGGCCGGTGGTTAAGCTGCGCGTCACCTGGATAAAGAGCCAGATTGGCTGCGAGAGGGACCAGCGGCTCACGCTGCGGGCGCTCGGTTTCCACCGGCTGAACGAGAGCGTGGTACACACGGACTCCCTGTCCGTCCGCGGCATGATAAACAAGGTCAGACACCTGGTCAAGGTGGAGGAAGAAAGTGGTCAGACAGGATAATATCGCGCCGAACCCGGGCGCGCACCACCGGCGCAAGCGGGTCGGGCGGGGCGACGCCAGCGGGCACGGCAGCTACTCGGGCAAGGGGTGCAAGGGTCAGAAGGCGCGCAGCGGCGTCCGGGTGCGGCCCGGATTCGAGGGCGGGCAGCTGCCCCTGATCAAGCGGCTCCCGGAAAAGCGCGGGTTCTGCAATATTTTTCGCAAGGAATATAGCGTGGTCAACGTCGGCCAGCTCAACAATTTCGAAGAAGGCGCCGCGGTGACGCCGCAGGCGATGCTCGAGGCGGGCCTTATCGAGAACCTGCGCCAGCCGGTCAAGGTGCTGGCGGACGGCGAGATTACCCGGAAGCTTCAAGTGACCGCCGACCGTTTTTCCGCGTCCGCCAGGGCCAAGATAGAGGCGGCCGGCGGCAAAATCGAGGAGTTAGCGCATGCGCGCCAGGCAGACTAAGCCGCGACTGCTCCAGGCGATGATCGACGCCTTCAGCTTGCCCGATCTGCGCAAGCGCATTCTGTTCACTATCGGCATGCTGGTGATCTTCCGGTTCATCGCTCACGTCCCCCTGCCCGGGGTGGACCTGGCGGCGTTGAACGACCTGTTCCAGCGGAATGCCCTGCTGGGCATGCTCGACATCTTCAGCGGCGGCGCCATGAGGAACCTCAGCGTCGCCGCCATGGGCGTTTACCCCTACATAACGTCCTCGATCATCATGATGCTGCTGGTGCCGGTCATCCCGGCGCTTCAGGCGCTCTCGCAGGAAGGAGAGGCCGGCAAAAACCGGATAAACCTGATAACTCACTGGGCGACCGTGCCGCTGGCGGCTATCCAGGGCTACGGCCAGCTCGTCTTCCTCCAGCGCCAGGGCGTCATCGCCACCACCGACCTGCTGCCGACCATCGCCAGCGTGATTTCCATGATTGCCGGCACCATGTTCCTCGTCTGGCTCGGCGAGCTTATCACCGAGTACGGCATCGGCAACGGCATCTCGATTATTATATTCGGCGGCATCGTCGCGGGGTACCCGGAGCTTATCGGGGAAGGCTTCCTCGCGGCCGCCAATATTACCGGCCTCATCGCGTACATAATCCTGTTTGTCGCCACGGTAGTGCTCATCGTTATCTTTACCGAAGCGCACCGCCGCATCCCGGTGCAATACGCACGTAGTGTGTTCAAGAGCGGCAAGATGTACCGCCAGTCCGGCAGCAGCCATATACCGCTGCGGGTAAACAGCGCCGGCATGATCCCCCTGATATTCGCCATGTCCGTGGTGCTCTTCCCCGGCATTGTGGCCAGCTATTTTGTCAATCCGGCACAGCCGGGCTTCGCCGATACGGTAATGGATATCTTCAACCCCAACGCCGCGCTGCCCATGGGAATGTTTTACTGGCTGCTTTACTTCCTGCTCTCGGTAGGGTTTACCTTCTTCTATACCAGCGTCGTCTTCCAGCAGCAGGACCTGCCCGGGGTATTGCAGCGCCAGGGCGGCTTCATTCCCGGCATCCGGCCGGGCAAGAACACCGCGGCCTATCTGAACGGCGTAATCGGGCATATCACCTGGGCCGGCGCCCTGTTCCTGGCGACGATCGCCATCATGCCCTTCCTCGCCCGGACCGTCACCAACGTCACGCAGATACAGCTCTCCAGCCTCGGCCTGCTGATCGTGGTGGGCGTGGTCCTTGACACCATGAAGCAGCTCGAAGCGCAGCTTGTGATGCGCCGCTACGAGGGCTTCATAAAATAGGTGAGACGGTGAACATCATTCTTCTAGGCGCCCCGGGAGCGGGAAAAGGCACACAAGCGGCGGTCATCGCCCGGAAGCTGGGGTTGACGCACCTGGCCACCGGCGATCTTTTCCGGCAGGCCCTGCAGAAAGGCACCGAGCTCGGCAAAAAGGCCAAAGCCTACATGGAACGCGGGGCGCTGGTGCCGGATGAGATAACGATAAGCATGGTCCTGGAAAAGATATTTTCCCCGGAAGCCGGCGGGGGCGTGGCGCTTGACGGCTTCCCCCGGAACCTGGAGCAGGCCAAGGCCCTGGACCGAGCCATGACCGAGCGGGGCAAGCAGCTCGACCGGGTTGTCTACATCAGGGTATCCGAGAGCGAGCTGTTGAAAAGGCTCGGCGGCCGCTGGATCTGTCGCCAGTGCCAGGCGCCCTACCATGAAGTTGACTCGCCGCCCCGCGCCGCCGGGAAATGTGACGCCTGCGGGGGCGAACTGTACCAGCGCGCCGATGACACGCCCGAGACGGTCAAGAAACGGTTGAAGGTCTACTTCGATGAGACCATGCCGCTGATTGATTATTATACCAGCACTGGAAAACTCGTCGAGGTCGCCGGCGAGGGCCGCGTCGAAGAGATAAGCCGGCGGATTTTGCAGGCTCTGGGCGCGGAGCCCCGGGCCGGATGACCATAATTATCAAATCTCCTGAAGAGATCGAGGTCATGCGCCAGGCGGGGAAAATAGTCGCCGCGGTGCTGGAAATTCTTACGAAAGCGATCAGACCGGGAATGAAAACAAAAGAGCTGGATGTCATCGCGGCGCGTGAGGCCGAACGGCGGGGCGCAATGCCGTCTTTCAAGGGCTACCGCGGCTATCCGGCCAGCATGTGCGTATCGGTGAATGATGAGATTGTGCACGGTATACCGGGGAAACGGGTGCTTCGTGAGGGCGATGTCGTCTCGCTGGACTTCGGCGTGATCTATAACGGTTTTCAGGGCGATGCGGCGGTTACGGTGGGTGTCGGGGAGGTTCCCCCGGAGGCCAGGCGGCAGATACAGGCCGGCGCGGGCGCGCTGGAAGCCGGTATCGCTGCCGCCCGGGCGGGGGTGCGGCTGGGTGACGTTTCTCACGCCATCCAGCAGTACGCCGAGGGCGCGGGCTTCACCGTGGTGCGCGAGTACACCGGACACGGTATCGGGCGGGCGATGCACGAAGACCCGCTCATTCCTAACTTCGGTACACCCGGGACGGGGCCCGTGCTGAAAAAGGGCATGACCTTCGCCCTGGAGCCGATGTTGAACGGCGGCGACTGGCGGACCCGCGTGGCGCGCGACCAGTGGACGGTGCATACCGCCGACGGCAGCCTGTCCGTGCACTTTGAACATACCATCGCTATCAACGATAACGA
>JACPQH010000076.1 GCA_016190585.1 Chloroflexota bacterium
GCCGCCTGGGCTATTGAGTACCCCTGAACCGTAATTAATTCGACAGCTCCTTTCTTGAATTCTTTCGTGAATTGTTTTCTTGCGCTCATTTCGAACAACTCCTATACATCCCATTATATCCCTCTTCTTTTGGTGTCCGTTTTATTAGACCATATCAGAGGGGATTGGGGTGAGGCAACAAGCATGTATTGGCTTATTCGGGTTCGAAGTGTATAATATGAAATATTTACCGCGGTCCCGGTGAACGGAGGCGAATATGGAAGCGGCAGTATTTCAGCAGCGTTTAGCATGGATTATGAATGACCTGCTCTCTATGGGCGACATGGTCGGCACCGCCATAACCCGCTCGGTGGAGGCGTTGAAGAAGCGCGACCTGAACCAGGCGCACCAGCTAATCGCCGCCGACGTCCGGATAAACCGGAAGCGCTTCAGCATCGAGGACCAGTGCATCGCCCTGGTAGCCGAGCAGCAGCTCAGCGTGGAAGACCTGCGCACCATCGTGGCGGCCCTTAACATCATAACCGAGCTGGAACGAATCGGCGACTACGCCGAAGGCATCGCCCGCATCGTTATCCTCATCGGGGACGAGCCGCCGTTGAAGCCCCTGATAGACATCCCGCGCATGGCTGAAATCACCGTGGAGATGGTGGAGAAGGCGCTCAAATCGTTTACCAACCGGGACGCCGACCTCGCGAACCAGGTCATCAGCCTGGACAATATCGTGGACGGTCTTTACGACCAGGTCTTCCGCGAGCTGTTAACCTTCATGATGGTTGACCCGAAGACCATTAACCGCGCCACCAGGCTGATATGGGTCGCCCATAACCTGGAGCGGGCCGCCGACCGGGCGACGAACATCTGCGAACGTGTTATCTTCACCATCACCGGGAAGATGGAAGAGACCGAGGCCTCCCGGTACTGATCAGCGGCCGGCCTTTATCCCTTTGCGCCGTCTCCTCGTCCAGAAGGAAATGACGCCGGTCACCAGTATGAGAAAAGCCAGTGAAGCCAGCACGATAACGGCCTGGTCTCTTTCCATCGTCAGCACGCGCCCCATCCGCCGCCCCGTTTTTCCGGGCGGCGCTTTATCGGAACTTATCAGCTAATCCTTCAGATCCGGCGTATCCCCGGTGAGAGTTCTGGCCGCCGCGACGGGCCCCCTGGACCTGGCGCAGCTTGCTCTCGGGCGTGAAGTGCTTGGCAGCCCGGCCGCCCCGCCGCGCCCCCTCGATCAGTCGCTCCTGGGCTTCCCGAGACATGAGACCTTCTCTCTGTTCCCGCATGGAGGTACTCCTTCTTTTTTTTACCGCTTCTCCCCGGCTTTTCGGAAGGACGACCGCGCTGATGAGAAACAGGATAGCGAGTCCAAATGGGTTGCCTCCTTTCCTGAAAGAAGTCCAGCGTTGGATATTGTAATGGACGGCGCGTCGCGGTTTAATCCGTAGTGCTACTTAATTGGGGCGCCGGGCTTTCCTTAATTTAAGGCGTCTTTAAGCAAACCGGCATTAGTATTCGCGGAGACAGGGTTCCAGGACTGCCGTCAGGAAACAGCGGCGCGCTGGCCGGGCAGGTCCCACACCTTGCCGCGGTAGGGTACCCCGGTCAGGCGGAAAAGCGTCTCGCCTTCGGTCACGGCGGTAAGGCGCCCGTCCTGCGGGGTGACGCCCAGCACCGTTTCCATCAGGTAAATCAGGGCGCCGCTGGCCCAGGCCTGCGGGGCGTTGGCGGCCGGGTAGGGTACGGGGAAGGAGTATTCCCGGCGGGGGTACCCGGCAAAAAGCTCCGGCAGCCGGTTGGCGTTGAAGATGGAGGCGGCCTCCAGGATGGCCATGGCGATCCGCCCGGCCTCCCGGGTGAAGCCATACCTCGCCAGGCCGGCGGCGATGATGGAGTTGTCGTGCGGCCAGACGGAACCGTTGTGATAGGACAGGGGGTGATACCTGGTCATATCGGCGGAGAGCGTCCGGACACCCCAGCCGCTGAACATTTCCGGGGACATCAGCCGCTGGACCACGGCCGGGGCTTTCTCGGCGTCAACGATGCCGCTCCACAGGCAGTGTCCCGGGTTGGAGGTAATACTGTTAACCTGGCGCTTGCGGGCGTCCAGGGCGGTAGCGTAATAGCCCGCTTCCGGCATCCAGAAGGCCTCGTTGAACTGCTGCTTGAGCCGGCGCGCCGACTCCCCGAGGCGGGCCTGCCTCTCCCGGTCGCCGAGCAAGCCGTAAATCCCGGCCATTCTCAGCCTGGCCTCGTAGACGTAGCCCTGTACCTCGGCCAGGGCGATAGGCGTTTGGGCCAGGGCGCCGTCGTTGAACGCCACCGAGTCCCAGGAGTCTTTCCAACCCTGGTTCCTCAGGCCCTTGCGCGTCAGCCGCCGGTATTCCACGAAGCCGTCCTTATCCGGGTCGCCGTAGGTCTCGATCCAGCCCAGGGCCCGCTCGGCCGCCGGCAGGTACCGTTGCAGCAGAGCGAGGTCGCCGGTCCAATGGTAGGCTTCCCAGAGCAGCAGCAGGAAGAGCGGCGTGGCGTCAACGCTGCCGTAGTAGCGCGAGTGCGGAACGTGCTCGAACAGGGAA
>JACPQH010000077.1 GCA_016190585.1 Chloroflexota bacterium
CCATTAATATGTAAAGTGAACACCACAAAAATCCTTATCGTCGATGACGAAAAAAAGATTGTCGAAATAGTAAAGGCCTACCTGGACAGGGAAGGCTTTCGCACCGTGGTTGCCTTCGACGGCCCCTCCGCCCTCAACCTGGCCCGCAAGGAGCGCCCGGACCTTGTCGTGCTCGATTTGATGTTGCCCGGCATCAGCGGCTGGGACGTGTGCCGCGCCCTGCGCCGCGAGTCGGATGTGCCCGTCATCATGCTGACCGCCCGCAATGAGAGCTCCGATAAGATCGTAGGTCTTGAGCTCGGCGCCGACGACTATGTGACCAAGCCGTTCGATCCGAAGGAGCTCGTATCCAGGGTCAAGGCCGTGCTGAGACGGTCAGACACCCGCCGGCCGGCGAAATCGTTCATCCGGGTGCATGAGCTGACCATCGATCTTGAGAAACGGCAGGTGCGGATGGGGGAGAGACCGATCGGGCTCACCGCCCTGGAGTTTGAGCTGCTCCGCGGCCTGGCGGAGACCCCCGGACGCGTGTTCAGCCGCGCCCAGTTGCTGGACAAGGTCCAGGATGAAAGCTACGAGGGCTATGAGCGTACCATCGACAGCCATATAAAGAATCTCCGCAAGAAGATTGAGCCGGACCCCGCCCACCCCAGGTATATCATCACGGTATATGGCGCGGGCTACAAGCTGGAGGAGCACGCGGATGTTTAGCCTGCGCTGGAAGCTGGCCGGCGCTTTCCTGCTGGTGGTGCTGGTCTCGGTGGGCCTGACCGCTTTCCTGGCCAACCTGAGCACGGGCCGCGAGTTCAGCCAGTACGTGTCGCGTGGCAACGCGGCGTATGCGCGCGACGTCGCCGAGAGCCTGGAGCAGTTCTACGCCCGGAGGCAAAGCTGGGACGGCGTCCAGGCGATACTAACCGGCTTGACTCGGTCAGGTAACGACCGCCTAGTGGTCGCGGACAGCTCCGGGCTTATCGTGGGCGATACCGACCGGGCATGGCTCGGCGACACCGCTTCCGCCGTGGGTCTCGCAGAGGGTATGCCGCTTGCTGTCTCCGGGCAGGAAGCAGGCACTTTGTTCCCGATCGTTTACGGCGCCGGGCACAACCAGGGCATGATGGGCATGATGGGCCGGGGTATGATGGCCGGCATGAACGCCCCCGGTACCGTCATCCTGGACAGCGCTCAGCAGGACTTTCTTGACAGTATTAACAGATCCCTCCTGACGGTTGGCCTTATCGCCGCCGGGGTCGCGCTCCTCCTGGGGCTCTTCCTGACACGGCAGGTAACGAACCCCATGCGCACCCTCAGTGAGGGCGCCCACCGCATCGCCGCCGGCGATTTAAGCTACCGGGCGCCCGCTAAAGCTAAAGACGAGCTTGGCGACCTGTCCCGGTCCTTCAATGTCATGGCCGCCAGCCTGGACAGGGCGGAGCAGACCCGCCGGAGGCTGACCGCCGACATCTCCCATGAACTCAGGACGCCCCTCACTATTATCGAAGGCACGGTGGACGCCATCCTCGACGGCGTGTTCACGGCGGACAGCGAACGGCTCACCTCGATAAAGGAGCAAACGGCGTTGCTGACGCGTCTCATCAACGACCTCCGTGACATCTCCTTGGCTGAGTCCGGCCAGCTCAAGCTGGAACTCAGCCCGGTAGACCTACCGGAGCTGCTGCGCCGGATAACGTCGCAGGCCGAGATCAAAGCCGCCGAAAAAGGCATTCGGCAGAGCCTGACCGTTGCCGGCGCCGTCCCGGTGGTGCTGGCAGACCCTGCCCGTATCGAGCAGGTCATCGGCAACCTGCTGGCCAACGCCGTCCGGCACACACCGCCGGGGGGAGACATCAAGGTCGCCGTCAGCCAGGTAAGCAGCGACCCGGCTCACGGCATATCCTGCCCGAGCGCGCTCATCGCCGTGGCGGATAACGGGGAAGGCATCCCGGCCGAAGCCTTGCCGAACGTCTTCGAGCGCTTCTACCGGGTGGGGGCCTCCCGCGCCCGGAGCGAGGGCGGGAGCGGCCTGGGACTGGCTATCGTCAAGCAGATGGTGCTGGCCCACGGCGGCGCGGTCTGGGCGCAGAGCGAACCGGGTAAAGGCAGCACCTTTTTTGTCTCTTTGCCCGTTGCTCCGGTGGAAAATGCGGCCGGTGCGAACGTTATCTCGTGAAATCTTTGGAGGTACGCGCAATGCCCGATAAATCAGTCGCCCGGAAGCTCGGCATCAAGGAAGGCTACCAGGTCCTTATCGTCAACGAGCCCGCAGGCTACCGGACAATATTGGGGGAGCTGCCCCCGAACGTTACCGTATCGACCGAGCCGGGGCCGACCGTTGATCTTATCCAGGTCTTCGTAACCTCCCGGAACGAGCTTGAGCATGAGCTCGGCCGGATGAAGACCCTGCTGCGCGCCAGGGGGCTGCTCTGGGTAAGCTATCCGAAAGACGCCTCAAGAATCAAAGCGGACATCAACCGGGACAGTATCAACGACTACGCGCACTCAATGGGTCTTGAAGGAATCGCCATGATATCGGTCGATGATACCTGGTCGGCGCTGCGTTTAAAGGTCATTTAGACTATTCGGTTTGAATCACCGCCACCGGGCAGAGCATAGACGCCTCGACAACGCAGGCCTCCAGCTCCTCGCCCACCTCGCCCTCACCGACCCCGTCCATCCGGAACCGGTCGACAATCACGGCCTTGTCATTTTCCGGCAGCGAGAAGACATCCGGGCAGGTCTCTTCACAGACGCCGCACTCGATGCACCCTTCCCGGTCAATGCGGACCTTCATACCTCTTCCCGCATGGCGACAATCGTCCCCGCCGCCGATTTCACAGCGGCGTCCCCCTGCCCCGCTCCCTGACGAAATCGAGCTTTTCCGCCTCTTGAACGAAGTCTGGGTATTCCATGGCAGTACCCTCCGGGACACTACCATATAGTTTAGAGCCCGGCGATAAAAAGCGAAATACGAATTAATACCTATTAGCTCCGGTCCCGCCGCATTGACTAATTCATTTGACCGGGCGCTTGAATCAGGAAAAACGTATCGAAAAAGAAGCAATACCTAGTGCGACCCATCTAACATTGTCGTTACTTGTCATTCCGCAACGCCGTGGGGAATCCGTACTCGGTTGGGGACGGATTCCTCGTCGCGACACTCCCTCGGAAAGGCACTTAATTAACGTTGTTTCAGACGCCGCTAGTCTAACCCTTCAATCCCTCCGGCGCGAGGATAATATCGGAACTTCTTACGGTAAACCACGGCAAAAAACGGGGTAAAAAGCGAGACTTTATGAGAAAGTTAGGCTATAATATAACATCCCGTACAAACCGCGGCGCTTATCGGAGTCCGGTTAGCGCAATAACCCCTACCCGCCAACAGGAGGTGCCATATGGTAACGACCCGCGCCGGGACTGCCACCGAAGCGATAGCCAGGTTCATCACCAGGATGAGATATGACATCATCCCGCAGGCCGCCGTTGACGTGGTGAGGCGCACCGTGCTGGACTGCATCGGCATAACCCTGGGCGGCCGCGCCGCCCCCGAGGGCCGGATTATCATAGATTATGTCAAGGAGTCAGGCGGCCCGCCCGAGGCCGTGGTTTTCGGCGCCGGCTTCAGGGCTCCGGCCGCCCAGGCCGCCCTGGCCAACGGGACAATGGCGGCGGCCCTGGACTACGGGGACACGTCGCTGACCTGGGGCGTCGGCCACCCCAGCCAGAGCACCCTGCCCGCTGTCCTGGCGCTGGGGGAAAAGGTACAGGCCTCCGGGAAGCAGGTCATCGAGGCCTATATCACCGGTTTTGAGGTGGGGTCGCGGATAGGCTCCGCGCTGAACCGGCACTACGACCTGGGGTGGCACACCACCGCGACTATCGGCACCCTGGCCGGCGCCGCGGCCTGTGCCAGGTTACTGAATCTTGATGTCACGCGCACCCGCATGGCGCTGGGCATCGCCGGTTCCAGCGTCTCCGGCCTGAAACGGCAGTTCGGCTCGATGATGGCATCTTTCCACAGCGGCAAGGCCTCCCGGGATGCCGTGGTGGCCGCCTCGCTGGCCCAGAAGGGCTTCACCGCGCATGATAACATCATGGAGGGCGACAACGGCGTGGCGCACCTCTTCACCGGCGGTGATTTCGACGCGGAGAGGCTGAGACAGACTTCGGATGGGCGTTTCGATATCCTCTCACCGGGAGGCGTCTATATCAAGGCTTATCCCTGCTGCCACCTGACCCAGTGGTGCCTCGGGGCGATGTACCACCTCAAGCGGGAGCAGGGCATCCGGTTTGAGGACGTCGCCGGGATAGTCTGCCGTATCCCCAGCTTCTTCTTTACGACGCTCACCTCGGAGCCGAAGACCGGCTGGGATGCCCGCCGCTCCCTGGAGTATTGCCTGGCGGTGTTACTGCTTGACGGCGAGATTAAGACAGAGGCCTTCACCGACGAGCTGCTGGCGCGTCCCGCCGTCCAGGCTTTCATGAGGAATGTGAAGCTGGTCCCCATTTCCGGGGCCGTTACCGTGGCGGAGTCGCTCAAGCAGCCGGAAACGATGGTCGTTACTCTCAAGGACGGTACGGAGCACGTTCGCGAGGTCAGCTACCCGAGGGGCGACACCCTGCGCGACCCCATGACCGACCGCGAGCTGGAGGCCAAGTTCCGGGAATGCGCCCGCGCCACGCTTAGCCGGGAGCGGACGGAACGCGTCCTGGAACAGGCCTGGAAGCTGGAGGCCCTCCCGCGGATAACCGACCTTACCGGATTATGCCTGTAACGCCGGCGCCCGGCTAATTTCAAAAGGGACGGAGAGATAATGTCTTACGGCATCAGTTCCAGGTACTTCGAAGATTATGCCGCGGGTGAGAGCGGCGTTACCTACAGCCGGACGGTGACCGAGGGCGATATTCACGGGTTCGCCTATGTCACCGGGGACTTCAACCAGGTGCACATCGACGCCGATTTCGCCAGGTCGACGCGCTTCGGCGGGCGGATAGCCCACGGGCTCTGCACCTTCAGTATCGCCACCGGGCTCTTGCACCTGCAGCGCGCGGCAATACTGGGGCCGGAGACCGCCGGCGTCCGTCTCCGGGGCTTTGACGTGCGTTACCTCCTCCCGGTACTGACCGGCGATACCATCAGGGTCGGCTGGAGCCTGGCGGACAAGCGGAACGATGAGAGCGACCCCGGCGCCGGCATTCTCGATACCCGGTGCGATATCCTTAACCAGAAGGGCGAGCTGGTGGCGGAAGCGGGCATCTCCGCCTCGGTTTCAAGGAAGGACCGGGACGGCAAAACGGGTGTGACGCCAGCGGTCAAGACCTTCACACCGGGCAGGGGACCCTCCCCGGATTATACCCGCACCTACATGTATGACGACTACCGCCTCGGCATGCAGGACACGACGGGCACTAGGACCATCACCGAGGCCGACGCCGTCAATTTCTGCGGGCTTTCGGGCAACTACCAGCGCCTTTACACCGACGAGGAGTACGCCCGGGCCAGCGGCTACGGCGGGCGCATCGCGCCTGATCTGCTGGCCTCGACCATCATCTTCGGCCTGATACACCGGGACTCGCCAACGCTCCTAGGCAACAAGACGGCCGGCATCAGGGGAGGCCACCTGAGCGACCGGCTGCGGTTCCTGGCGCCGGTAAGGCCGGGCGACACCATAAGGTGCCACTGGGAAATCGCCAGCATGAGAGAGTCACACACGAAACCCGACCGCGGCATCATCACCTTCGCGCTTCAGGTGCTAAACCAGCGCGACGAGGTCGTCCAGGAAGGCGAGGTGAGCTTCATGCGCGGCAAACGGACACACTGACCGGAGCCGGTTCACGCTGATTTTACAGAAAGGGGGGAAGCATGATAACCGAGGACCTGATAGCGAAGGGCGGCTACATGGCGATGAAGAACGCTGTGCTGGCGATACCTCCGGACATGTACGACGCCCTGCGAAAGGAGTACCGAAAGGAACGTTCACCGGACGCCAGGGGAGCGTATGAACGGCTTTTCGAGCACTTCGACCATCAGACCGAGCTGGGCAAGACCATCTGCAGCGACACCGGCACTATCATGTACTACGTCTCTATCGGCAGCCGGGCCAGGCTCGACCCCGAATTAAGCTTCTGGCGGGCTTTGGGCAAGGTAACGGTGGCGCTCACCCGCGAAAGCTTCGTCGCGCCCAAGTCCGCCGATCCCATCCGCCGCATCAACAACGATCTCAACGTGGGTGAGAACAGCCCCTCCCTGCAATACAAATACGTCGAGAACCTGGATTATATTGAGATCACGGCGGTGGCCAAGGGCGGCGGCGGCGAGATGTCCGGCAGCCGGTTCCGGATGCTGCTGGCTGCCGACGGCCTGGCCGGTATCAAGAAGTTCGTAATCGATAGCACCGTATCCAGCGCCATGGGCGGCCTGACCTGTCCCCCGGTCATCGTCGGCGTGGGCGTCGGTGGGGGACTGGGCATCGCCGGCGCGCTGGCGCATGAAGCCGCGGTGCTCCGCCCGGCCGGCTCGCGGCACCCAGACAGGTACATCGCCGAGCTGGAAGAGGAACTGCTGAAGGCGATCAACCGCAGCGGGGTAGGCCCTTACGGTCTGGGGGGCGGCTGTACTGCCCTCGACGTCCACGTCGAGTTCTCCAACGGGCATGAAGGCGTGGTGGCCACGGGCGTCGTCGCGCAGTGTCTCATGGCGCATCGCGCCACCGTCAGGGTCCACAATAACGGCGCGATCGAGCCGGCGCCCTACCCCGTGGCATGGTTTACCCGGCCATGGCTGACATACCAGGAGGCGGTGACACAATGAGCAAGTTCGGCAAGGAATACGTCCTGAGTACGCCGTTATCTGAGGAGGATGTCCGCCAGCTCAAGTCCGGCGACATTCTTTATATCCACGGCGACATCTGGTCGGCGCGGACCAGGGTCATGAAGAAGTTCGTGGACAACCACGAGCCGCTGCCGATCGATACCTCGCGGCTTAACGTCATGATTACCGCCGGCGAGGGTCTTAAACCGGTGGACAAGGAGCATACGCTGTGGGACCCCAACCCCTTCGGCAGCACCATGGGGCTGCGCTTTGAGAAATGGTTCCCCGGCCTGATAAGAGACGCCGGGTTGCGCGCGGTCATCACCAAGGGGAACACCGGGCCGGGTACCAGGGAGGCCTGCGTCAAACATGGCTGCGTGCAGCTTTCCCCGTTCGGGTGGAAGCCGCATTTCGCTGACGTCCTGAAGGAAAAAGTCAAAGACAGCGAGATATTCTGGCGCGAGGGGGGCATGATGGAGGCCCTCATCGTCTATCACCTGGGCAACACCGGGCCTTGGGTGGTGAATGTGGATACCGCCGGCAACGTGATGTACAATAACCTGTACCGGCCGCTGAAAAGGCGTTTGAAAAGCATCTACCGGGATACCGGCATACCGGAGGACTTCCGGTACACCTCGCTGGACCAGGTTGAGAAGCTGTAGCAAGTGCGGGCGACTCTACGTATTGACAGGTGCGGTAAAATTGATAAATAGTCATCATCGCGCAGGGG
>JACPQH010000079.1 GCA_016190585.1 Chloroflexota bacterium
GGCAGCGTAGCTCAGTGGTAGAGCAGGGGACTCATAAGCCCTTGGTCACTGGTTCAAGTCCAGTCGCTGCCAGTACTTGTGTCCGGGACTCATCTCTTGCCGGGAGAGGTAGAATCGCCGGCGAAACCCGCCAGAGCCGCCGGTTGCGCCCGCTGCCCGGCGATGGGGCCAAAGTACAGGAACAACCCGCGCCCGCTGCGGACGCGGCTCTCGCGTAGATACCGGGGAGGGACATGGTTCTCCACGAGGAATCCGCGGAATACGCCTCCTGGCTGAGGTTGCTCTTCCTGATTCCCGCCGGGCTGATTATCGCGGCTTTTTACCTTGCCGGACGCCGGGAATACGAGGGCTTTTTCACCTTGATGGGCGAGGCAGCATTTTTTACGCTGGTGTTCTCGCTACGCCATCATGCCGAGAAAATACCTGTTATACCAGGACAGGCTCAGGATCGTGCTGGGCAGGCCGTTCGGGATAGACATTCCTTATACCTCCATCAAAGAGGTAAAACGTGCCTCGGGCGCCAGGGCCTATATCTACGCGGGAATCCGTTTCGCTACCTCCTCCCGGTACGTGGTGGAGATCCTCCGTAAAAAGGGATTCAACTATGTCATCTCGCCGCAGAACGGCGACTATTTTATCGAGCAGCTTAACCGGGTCATGAAGAGCGAGGCAGGCAGGTGGCAATAAGGATAATCTCTCCGAAGCCCTGGTCGCGGCTGCTTACCTGGCTGGCGCTGCCCTGCAGCCTGTGGCGGCTGGTCAGAGAACCGGGAGTGCCGGCCGGCGTCAAGGTCAAGGCGGCGCTGTTCCTCATCATCCCCGCCCTGTACGTGCTCAACCCCTTCGACCTGATACCGGAGATAACGCCGCTCGGCTGGCTGGACGACCTGCTGGTACTGCCGCTGGCGGCGTGGCTGGCGCGGAAGCTGGTGCCGGAAGTGGATGTCGCCCGGCTGGCAAGCCGGTCAGCGTCCCGCGTCAGGCGGGCCGTCCTGGCAGCTCTGCTGGCGGCGGGCGGGATGGCGCTGCTGTTTATCGCGCTGATAACGGTGTTAATCTATGCGGCGGTAAGGGCGCTGGCATCCTAGTATCAAAAAGAGACGTTGTTATGTCATGCCGAGGAAGTGTAGCGACGAGGAACCCATCCCCTACCGGATAGGCACGGATTCCTCACTGCGTTTCGGAATGACGGTAACGAAGTGTTCGATGCTCCACACCAGAACCAGTCGCCGGTCCAGATACCGGTCCGGAGGAGAGGCATGGATAACAACCAGACAGCCAAACCGGTAATCGCGGGCGTGTTGCTCCTTATCTCGGCGGGCTTCAAGCTGCTCGGCTTCTTCGCCCTGCTGGCCGCCAGCATCTTCGTGGCCGTGCCCGATATGTTCCCCAGGTTAGGCTTCCTCGTGGTGCTGCTGGTGTCATTGCCGGTGGTGTTCGTCATCGCCATGACCGTCGCCGGCGGCATCGCCTCGCTCCAGAGGCGGCGCTGGACGCTGGCGCTGACCGGCGCCATTATCGCCATCCTGCCTTTCTCTTTCCTGGGCGTGGCGGCGACCATCCTTATCGCCCTGTCCCGGGAGGAGTTCGAGCGATAAAGACCCCGTTGCCTCCCGCCCCCTTTTCCTGTAGACTTTACCCGAATCGAGCGTTATGTTGGAGAGGGTGAAATGGAAAAGCCGCTAAAAGGCGTCAGGGTGCTGGACCTGGGGGTCATCGGCGTCGGGCCGTTCTCGGCCGCCCTGCTGGGCTACCTGGGCGCCGACGTCATCCGCGCCGAGCGCCCCGAGGGCGACTACCTCCAAATCCAGGCCCCTCTTATCAACGGCATCGGTTTCGGCTACGTGCCCTGCAACTGCAACAAGCGCAACATCCTGCTTGACCTGCGCCGGCCCGAGGACAAGGACGTCGCCATCGGCCTGGCAAAGCGGGCGGACGTCCTTATCACCAACACCCGCCTGGGCGTCATGGACCGCCTGGGACTGGGCTACGAAGCGCTGTCGAAGCTGAACCCCCGCCTCATCTACTGCTCCAGCACGGCCTACGGCCACGGCGGCCCCCTGGCTATGATGGGCACTACCGACCCCATCATGCAGGCCTATTCCGCGTTCGCCTCGGTCAACGGCGAGCCGGGCAGCCAGGGCGAGAGCATGCGACTGCTCGGCTTCCTCGATTTCGTGGTGGCTATCGTGATATGCGAATCGGTGCTGGTGGCGCTTCTCGACCGGGAGCGGACGGGGCGGGGCCAGAAGATCGAGACCTCGCACCTGGAGGCCTCGGTGGCCTTCCAGCACACCCGGGCGGCGGAATATTTCGCCACCGGGGTCCCTCCGGCGCCGCTGGGCAGCCGCTCCTCCCGCATCGCCCCCTCAGAGTCGTTCCGGGCGCTGGACAACAAATACTTCAACGTCAGCGCGCCCTCGGAAGAGGCGTGGGGCAATCTTTGCCGGGCGCTGGCGCTGGAGCGGCTCGCGGACGACCCCCGCTTCCGCACCAACCAGGACCGGCTCGGGCACCAGGCAGAGCTTTCCCGCCTCCTTCAGGAGGTCTTTATGACCCGGCCCGCCCGCTGGTGGCTCCTGCTCCTCAGGAGGTTCCGGGTGCCCTGCGGCCCGCTGAACACCTATGACGAGGTCGCCGTCGACCCGCACCTGAAAGAGACGGGCATGGTGGTAGACCTGGAGACGCCCTGGGGCCCGTTCAAGCTGTCCGGCATCCCCTGGGAGTTCCGGGACATCCGCCTGGCGCTGTCGCCGCCGCCGCGACCGGACAGCAACCGGGCCGAAGTCCTGAAAGAGCTCGACTCCGTGCCGGAAAAAACGGCCGGGGAAACGGCCGGTTTCACCCCCGGCGACCGCCCCCTGAGCGGCGTCCGGGTTATCGACCTGACCGAGGGCATCGCCGGGCCATATTGCTCCCTGCAGCTTGCCGACTGGGGCGCCGAGGTAATCAAGGTCGAACCGCCGGCCGGCGACTACTCCCGGAGGCTGGGCGCGTCGTCCGGGGGCGGGGAGAACGCCCTGTTCGCCGCCCTGAACTGCGGCAAGAAAAGCCTCCGGCTCGACCGGGAGAAAGGTAAAAAGGTTGTCGGGCAACTGGCGGCGCAGGCTGACGTCTTCCTGGTGGATGCCGGTACCGCCGCCGCCCTGGGGCTGGACTACCGCGCCCTGAAGCGGCGCAACCCGAAAATCGTCTACTGCTCGCTGTCCGACCTCGGTGAGAGCGGCCCCTACAAGGACCGGGCGGCCACCGAGCTTGAGGTCCAGGGGATGATGGCCTTCCAGTGGTTCCTGGGCCATCCGGGCGCGCCCCCGGTCCGGCTGGGCACCGATACCTGCGCCACCCTGGCCGGCATGCACGCGTTTACCGCCATCCTGGCCGCCCTGTTCCAGCGGCGCCATACCGGGCAGGGCAACGAGGTAAAGACATCCCTGCTGAGGGCCTCGGCCAACCTGGCCTATTACCTGGCCGGTTACTGCAACCCGGACGACTGGGTGGGTACCATGCTTACCTCGACGACCGACCCGCCCAAGGTCGGCTTCAAGACCAGGGACGTCCCCATCATGTGGGAGATGACGATGGCGGGCGAGCAGAAAATCGAAGAGATATGGCGGGAGCTCTGCCGGCGGACCGGCCTGGAAGCCCCGATGGATGATACCCCGCTCGGCCGGAAGGTCCGGGATCTCGTCGTCCGCGGTACCGAGACCCCGGAAGCCAACGAGCTGCTGGAAACGTGCTTTACCGGGATATCCTCTGATGAGCTGGTGCGCCTGGTCGACGAACTGGGCGGCGTAGCGGCCCCCTTTAACACCTACGACCTGCTGTTCCGGCAACCGCAGGTGGTCGCCATGGACATGGTGCGCGAGGTCAAGCGTCCCGGCGCGGCCCCGCTCAAACTCCTGAGGCCCCCCGCCAGGCTCTCGGCGACCCCCTGGCCGGCCCGGACCCCGCCGCCGCCGCTGGGCCGGGACACCGAGGATATACTGAAAGCCGCCGGGTACGCGGCGCCCGCCATTGCCCGGCTGAAGGCTGACAAGGTTATCTAGCGTGCTGAGTTATAAGACCGTTACGAATCCATTTAGCCTATTACCATTCCGGGCGAAAGCCGGAATCCAGGCTAAACCCCCACCCGGATTCCGTATCAAGTACGGAATGACAAATTATTAATAACAGATGTATAAGTTAAAACACGCAGCTATTTCTGGCCCAGGACACCGGAGTTTTTAGTTTCCGGGCTTTCCGGCAGCCGGAAGACCGCCGGCACCGCCAGGAGCAGCAGGGCGGCCAGCGAGATGAAGGTTATGCCGAAGGCGAGCGCGATGTCGCCCAGGCTCTCCATCAGCAGGGTGGCCACGGTGATGCACAGCGCGCCGCCCATCTGGCGGAACATGCCCCGCAGGCTGGTTATGGTGGCGACCTTGTCCGGCATCAGCTCGATACAGGCGTTGTTGGCCGCGGGCGCGGATATGCCGACACCGATGCCGGAAAGGGCGATGACAACCACCAGCCAGGTGAGGGGGCTCATCGCCAGGCCGGGTGTGCCGCCCCGGTAGCCCGCCGCGAGCAGCACCAGGCTGAGGATGATGATAGCCGTGCCCACCAGTATCGGCCGGCGGTACCCCCACCGCGTCAGGTACAGGCTGATTACCAGGGAGGCCGCCATCATCCCCACCGACCGCGGCGTCAGGATGAGACCGCTTTCCAGTTCGGAGGCGCCGTACACCGTCATGGCGAACAAGGGCATCAGGGAGAAGACCCCGAAGGCGCAAGCCCCGTAGATGATGTTGTAGAGGTTCGCGCTCAGGAACGGCCGCCGCCACAGGATCTCGATGCTGATGATCGCCTCGCGCCGGCCCCTCTCACGGCGTACGAACGCGAACCCCAGGACGACGCTCAGGACGAGGAGCAAGCCGATCAATACCCAGGAGCCGCCGGACCTGATGTTGCCGAGCTGGGTCAGGGAAAGCATGAAGGCGGAGATGAAGCCTACCAGCATGCCGGCGCCGAGGAAATCGATGCCCGCGCCGCTCTTCGCGGTGCTGCCTCGCAGCAGCCAGCTTGAGCAGAAGACCGCCAGCGCACCCAGGGGCACGTTGAACCAGAACACAGACTCCCAGCCGAAGGAGCTGACCAGCCAGCCCCCCAGGTTCGGCCCTATTATCGCACCGGCGGGGAAGACGCTGGTAAAGAGCCCGATGGCCCGCTGCCTCGCCTCGGGGAACTCTTCACTGACGATGCCGGCCGCCGTCGGCAAAAAACCACCGCCGCCCGCCGCCTGGATGACACGGGAAAATATCAGGAAGCCGATGCTGGAGGAGACGGCGCACATGACCGAGCCCAGCGTGAAGAGCAGGGCGCTGAGCATGAAGGTCGGTTTGCGCCCGATGACGTCGCTCAGCTTCGCCGCCAGGGGCATGGCGCTGATCGTGGTAAGCTGGTAGACGCTGAGCACCCAGCCCGCCACCACCAGGGAGGTGTCGAGCCGGGAAGTGATAACGGGAAAGGCCACCGAGACACTGGTCGCATTGATGGAAGAAAGCAGCAGCACCATGCTGACCAGGCCAAAAACAAAGTACCTGCGCATCAAACAAGTTTAATTATAACATGCGGCGGAGCGCGAGCGGCGCTTTTTCCAGTACCAGGTATCCAGCCGCTCAAATTTTTCCCGCCCCTTGCAGGCGAGAGCCGGGGTCAGGGGGGACCCGTTACGCGTACCGAAGGATGAGCAGCAGCCAGACCAGCCCGATGACCAGGATCATCCCCGGCAGCGCGAACTTGAGGAACTTCCCCCAGCCGATGGGGTATCCTTCGCGCTCGGCAATGGATATCCCGACCACGTTGGCCGAGGCGCCGATCGGCGTCGCGTTGCCGCCGATATCAGTGCCCAGGGCCAGCGTCCAGGCCAGCGTCGCCAGGTTGAATCCCGCCGTGGCCGAGAGGTGGCTGATAACCGGCACCATGGTGGCCGCCAGCGGTATATTGTCAACAATCCCGGAGGCGAAGGCGGAGAACCAGAGGATTATGGTAATGACGACGATAAGATTACCCTGTGACAGGGCGCCGATGTAGCCGGCGATCAGCCTCAGGACGCCGGTTTCCTCCAGCGCGCCGACCGTAACGAAAAGCCCGATAAAAAAGAGCAGGGTGCGCCAGTCGAGCCGCGTGACGATGTGCCGCGTAGTCTTCAGGCTCGACAGCAAGGTCAGCGCCGCGGCAATCACCCCGATGCTGGCGACGGACAGCCCTGTCTGGGCGTGGGTGATAAGCAGCACAATAACGGATACGAAGATGGCACTCTTCAGCTTGAATCCCAGGGGGTCGGTGATGGCGGTCTGGGGGGCGGGGCACCGGCCCATGAGGTCCTTCGGGTCCTCCGTCTGGGAGGCCCGCAGGGTCTTGCCGAAGACCAGGTAAAAGAACGTCACCGACAGCGCCATGCTCGCCCAGGCGATAAGCCCGGTGTTCACCGCGAAATCCATGAAGGTGTAGCCGAAGGCGGTGCCGATGATGATATTAGGCGGGTCGCCGGACATGGTGGCGGCGCCGCCGGTATTGGCCGCGAAGATCTGGGCGATGATTATCGGCACCGGGTTGAACTTGAGCATGTGGGCCAGCTCGATGGTGACGGTAGCCAGAAAGAGCAACACGGTGATGCTGTCGATGAACATGGCCAGGAACCCGGACAGTATCATGAAGAGTATCAGTATGGGGATCACGCGGCACCGGGCGAGCCGGGCCACGTACAGGCAGAGCCACCGGAAGAAACCCACATCCGCCAGCCCCTCGACCATGACCATCATACCGGCGATGAAGATGATGGTCTGCCAGTTTACTCCCTGCGATTCGAAAGGTTCGTGGCCGGGGAACCAGAACCGCGCCTGTGTAATCTGCTCCAGGCTGACGACCGAAGCCACGGTCTCGGGGCTGCGCATGACACCCAGGAAAACGACCAGTATCACCAGGACCGCGCCGGCCAGGGCGGGGATGAAGCGGTGAATCTTCCCGTGGATGATGGCGCCGAACATCAGGGCGAAAATAATGATACTTAATATCTGGCTTAAGTCCATCTTTCCTTTCGGTTACCCTGGGAGCTCCCGGCAGGAAGCAGGCGGGACAAACGTTGCTAATGTTATATACGATTTCGCCGGAAGATGCAACCCGGCGGACGGCGCCGGTAGGACGTCCCGGCCTTTATTTCTTCCCGGCGCCGGCGGTTTTCTTGGCGGGCGGCAGCCGGTGCGGCCTCACCGCGACCTCGAACCCGGAACTCCTGAGCTCGGCGATGACCGGGGCGGCGTCCGGGGTATCAAGGTGCAGGATGAGGTCTTTCATCTCGCTGGTGTATGTCCGGGCCGTCCAGATGACCCGCGTCGCCACGTTCAGTTTATTGACGATTGACAGCACCTTTTCCGCTGACCGGCCGTCCCCGGCGCCCATCACCATGATGCGCGTGCCCGGTTCGCCGATCCCCATCATCTGGTTGATGATGGCGTAGAAGAAGTCATTGGTGGTAACCACGCCGACGACCTTGCCTTTGTCCGTGACCAGCAGGCTGCCTACTTTCTTTTGCTGGGCGAGAGCGACCCCCTGCTCCACCGTGGCATCCGGCGACAGGGTAACCACGTCGCGGCGCATGACGTCCCGCAGCCTGGTGTGGGCCACGATGTACTGGATCTGCCACATCAGTGGGGCGGAGGTCTTGGGCGCGACCCGCTCCAGCCGCTCCTGCGTGACGATCCCCGCCAGCTTGCCGCTGTCGACGACCGGCAGCCGGCGGAAGTTGTGCTCTTTCATTACCTTCAGGGCGTCCGAGACCAGGGTGTTACCCGGCATGGTGATGACATCTTTCGTCATGATATCTTCGATAAGCATCTGAACTTTCCCTTTCGATACGAGGATTATGGTATAAACCAGAGACTTGTCAGGGGGCAACCCCGCCGGCGCTCAGCCGGGGCCGGCCTTTATCAGCTTCTCGGCGTGTTCCAGCAGCAGGCCGGCCGTCTCGGGGGGCAGCTTCTTTACCTCGAGGAACATCCTGAGGGCGTCAAGCGGGGCTACCTGCTCGACGTTCAGGCTCCCCAGGCGGGTCCGCGCCTCCTGCCTGAGCCGGCGCGTGATGGAGAACCAGTGCGCTTCCCGGAGGGCGTGCCTTAGCTCGTGGTCCCGCAGGTAGCCGTTCATACCCGATGGCAGGTCGATGTTTACCCGCACGATGGCGCCGCCGGTCCCGGCGCCGTGCTCGGCGATCGACCGGAGCACGGTAGAAGTCGGGTCGAGGTCGTCGGGCTTGATCTCCATTTCGATTGTGAGGAAGCGGCGCCCGTCCAGGGGATGAAACTCGTAAGCGACCGGCCGCTTCCCAGGCGGGCCGTCCCCGATTTCCACCACGTAGTAACCTTTCTCATCTTTCTCTTCGCTGAAGTCGACACGCTCCAGGCTGCCGCAGTAGACCACCGGCGGCGACGCGCTCAACACCTGCTGTTTGTGAAGGTGCCCCAGGGCGACGTAGTCGAAGGCCGGGTTGGCGACGTTGCTAAGAAGGATGCCGTGCTCCAGGCCGATGGTCATGGAGCGCTCCGAGCCGGCCTGCCCCTGCGTCACCCAGACATGGGCGGCCAGCACCGCGGGCAGGGCCGGGTCCAGCCTGGCGGCGCACGCCGTGACGGCATTCACCAGGGCTTCCTGGAGCTTCTGCTTGATTTCTTCCAGGCTGAGGTTGCGGGCTTCCTCCCGGCCGAGCAGGGCGCTGCGCCTCAGCCAGGGCAAGGAAGCTACCTGGACAACACCGCTCGGCGTCGCTATCCGGTAGACATCCGGCCTACCGGAGACGCAGACGTTCCTGACCGAGAGGGTGTCAAATATCTCGGTGGCGGTGGCGCGGCTGACGGCGTTAGGCAGGTCGTGGTTGCCGGTGAGCAGGAACACCGGGATGCCGGCGGCCGCCAGGCGGCCGATACGCCGGGCGAATTCCCGCTGCTGGGTCTGGGTGGGCTCGCGGGTCTTGTAGGCGTCGCCGCAGAAGAGCACCAGGTCGACCCGGTTGTCCAGGGCGTATTCGACCAGCCGGTCCAGCGCTGTTAAAAAATCGAGAAGGCGGGAGGAAAAGCCGGAGGGATCGGCGCGGCCGTAGGTCTCGACCCCCAGGTGAAGGTCGGCGAAGTGCAGGATCTTCACCGGGACAGCGGCCTGGTCTGGATGGCCTCGCCGTTGAGCTTGGCCTGTAAAATCGGCTTAAGCTCGGCGATGGGCACGCGCACCTGGGTCATGCTGTCGCGGTCCCGGATGGTCGCCTGCTTGTCTTCCAGGGACTGGAAATCCACGGTAACGCAGAACGGCGTGCCTATCTCATCCTGGCGGCGGTAGCGCCGGCCGATGCTCTGACTGTCGTCGTACTGCGTCATCCAGCCGGTGCGGAGGTCGGCGTGGACCTGTTTCGCCAGCTCGACGAGCGGCTCGCGGCGGCTCAGGGGCAGCACGGCCACCTTGACCGGCGCCAGCCGCGGGTGCAGGCGCAGCACCACGCGTATCTCGTCCTTGTCCGGCTCTTCTGCGTAAGCGTCGCACAGGAAGGCCAGCAGGGAGCGGTCGACGCCGGCGGATGGCTCGATGACGCACGGCACGATATGCTGGTTGGTCTCCTCGTCCAGGTAGAGCAGCTTCTTGCCGCTATGCTCGGTGTGCTGGCGGAGGTCGAAATCCCCCCGGTTGGCCACGCCCTCGAGCTCAGCCCAGCCCATAGGGAAGAGGTAGTTGACATCGGCGCAGCGGCGGGCGTAGTGGGCCAGCTCTTCCTGCGCGTGCGGCCGTATCTTGAGGCGCTCCTTCTTCATGCCCAGGCCGAGGTACCAGTTCAAGCGCTGTTCCAGCCAGTAGTTGAACCACTCCTCGTCGGTGCCGGGCTTGACGAAGAACTCCAGCTCCATCTGCTCGAACTCGCGACTCCGGAAGATGAAGTTGCCGGTGGTAATCTCGTTGCGGAAGGACTTGCCTATCTGAGCGATGCCGAAGGGCAGCTTCTTCCGGGTGGTGTTCACCACGTTCTGGAAGTTGACGAAGATGCCCTGGGCGGTCTCCGGCCGCAGGAACACGGTGCCGGCCTCGTCCTCGACCGGCCCCATGAAGGTCTTGAACATCAGGTTGAACATGTGCGGCTCGGTGAGGTCGCCGCCGCAGGTCGGGCAGAGCGTGGCGCCGAGCTCGTCGGCGCGGAAGCGCAGGTGGCAGCGCTTGCACTCGACCAGGGGGTCGGCGAACTGCCTGGTATGCCCGCTGGCCACCCAGACCTGGGGGTGCATCAGGATGCTGGTGTCCAGGCCGACGACATCGCCGCGCTCCTGGATGATGCTGCGCCACCAGGCCTCCTTGATATTGCGCTTCAACTCGACGCCGAGCGGCCCGTAGTCCCAGCAGCTTGACAGCCCCCCGTAGATTTCGCTGCTCTGGAACACGAAGCCGCGCCGCTGGGCCAGCGACACGATCTTTTCCATGGTTATCGCGGGTTTTTCTTCAACCATTTATCCGGTGTCCTGTTCGATATTAATATTGGGTGTCGGGTGAACCCTCACCCGAACCGGGGCCGCTGCCCGTCCGGGCGTTGTGTCATCCTGAGACTTTATGATTAGATTAAGGAGCTTCAAATATTTCTTCTCCCTTCGGGAGTGGATTTAGGGTGAGGGCGTTGAGCCCTCCTCCTGGCCTTCTCCCGAAGGGAGAAGGGACGCGACTGCCAATTCTCCACAAACTCTCGGCGCGACATTTTCCCGGCAGTCCCGGCTTCGCCCTGGTAAAGTCTTTAGACGGCCCCGTACTATTTCTGCGAGACAACCGGGTTGCTCCTCGAAGCCTGCCGCGCCGGGGAATACCAGACCCGCCGCAGCGCCAGGACGAAGTAGACGCCCAGGGCGATAACGCCGAGCGCCATAACAGCAAGGGCGGCCGGCAGCAGCGCTATCACGTGCGTCAGATACGCGTTGTAGGTGAAAATGTCCAGCATCACCAGGCCCAGTATGGCCTGCGGCAGGACGAACATGTTGCCCATGACGGCGAGCAGGGGCTTAACGGTCTCGCCGTCTATTTTAGGGAAACGCCGGCTGAGCCGGGTGACCAGCCCGACGACGCCCAGCGCCGCCAGGGCGAAGATGACCTGCGGCGCCAGCAGCCAGGCGGTGACTGTCTCCCGCCCCGCCCATTTGTCCGGGGAACCATCCACGAAATAGTAGGCGATATTTGCCGGGAGCCGCGAATAGAAGTAGATTACCGCCGCCAGCACCAGCGCCAGCAAGGCGAAGGGCCACGCGATGTAGGCGAAACGGAAGCTGACTCGCTTGATCAAAGAGTGTTCACCGATATAAATAAAAATTAGCAACTTTGAACTGAGAAGTCAAAGGCGGCTCGGGAATCGCTGATGGTCTCCCGGCAAGCTCGTCCATGCGGGCGAAAGTCCAGGGCAGGGCTGTGACGCAGTAAAGAGGCAGACCAGCGACCCCGGTTCTCGCGACAGTCATGCGGCCGTATACCGCTACATGCCGCAGGTCGAACAGCTACTGGAGCTGCAGCTACCGCAGAAGCTGCCCGTCCCGGCCACCGGTGTGGACTCCCCCGAACCGCTCCGGGAAAAGGAGGCGAAAGTAGAAAACTTCCGCGAGGCGCCGGCGTGGCACCTGGGGCAGGCAGCGCCGTCCGCCTGGCCCGCCCGGTGGAGCACCTCGAACTTGCAGCCGCACTCCGTGCAGATATATTCGTAAATGGGCATTTTTCTTCCTCAATTATATTAAATCACTTCGCGGAAAACGGGTCAAGATTAGGGCCGGCCGTTCCGCAACTGTCCCGCCGGGTATTGTATAATTTAAGAGGTCCTCACGATAAACCTGCAGGTGTGTGAAATGAAACCAGCCAGACGATTTCCCATCGGGGCCGAGCTTGTGCCGGGCGGCGCTCATTTCCGTGTCTGGGCGCCCAGGCGCCGCGCCGTCCAGGTGGTGCTGGAGAAAAACGTCTCTGACCTGTCCCCGGAGGGGGACGGCTACTTCTCCGGCCTCGCGCCCGGCGTGAAGGACGGCGACCGCTACCGTCTCCGGCTTGACGGCGGCGAGGCGTTTCCCGACCCGGCGTCGCGCTTCCAGCCGGAAGGCCCCCTCGGCCCCTCGCAGGTGGTTGACCCTGACCGCTTCCCCTGGACGGACGGCGCCTGGCCCGGGCTCAAGCTCGAAGGCCAGGTCATCTACGAGATGCATATCGGCACGTTCGCCGGTGAGGGCACCTTCCAGGCCGCCGCCGAGCAGCTCCCCACCCTGGCTGACGACGGTATCACCGCCGTGGAGGTCATGCCGGTCAACGAGTTCGCCGGCCGGTTCGGCTGGGGCTATGATGGCGTCGACCTGTACGCGCCTACCCGGCTGTACGGCGGGCCGGACGATTTCCGCCGCTTCGTCGACCGGGCGCACGCGCTGGGGCTCGGCGTGATACTGGATGTCGTTTATAACCACCTGGGGCCGGTGGGCAACTTCCTCAAGCAGTTCTCCGGGGCCTATTTTACCGACCGCTACGAGAACGACTGGGGCGAGGCCGTCAACTTCGATGGCGAGGACTCGGGACCGGTGCGCGAATTTTTTTTCGAGAACGCCGCCTATTGGATACAGGAGTATCACATCGACGGCCTGCGGCTTGACGCCACCCACGCCATCTATGACACCTCCCCCACCCATATCGTGGCCGATATCAGCCGCCGCGCCCGCGAAGCCGCCGGGAAGCGCCCGGTCATTGTCATCGCGGAGAACGAGAGCCAGCAGGCCTACATGGCCTGGCCCCTGGACAAGGGCGGCTACGGCGTCGACGCCCTCTGGAACGACGATTTTCATCACGCCGCACGTGTGGCCCTGACAGGGCACAGCACCGGCTACTACTCGGATTACCGCGGCCGCCCGCAGGAGCTCATCTCCGCCGTCAAGCGGGGCTATATTTACCAGGGCCAGTGCTATAGCTGGCAGAACAAGCGTCGCGGCACGCCGGCCCTAGGGCTAAAGCCGGCGACCTTTGTGCTTTGTATCCAGAACCATGACCAGATAGCCAACTCAGCCAACGGCCAGCGCATCCACCAGATGACCATCCCCGGGCGCTGCCGCGCCATGACCGCCTTGCTCCTGCTGGCGCCGGGCACGCCGATGCTCTTCCAGGGACAGGAGTTCGCCGCTTCCAGTCCCTTTCTCTACTTCTCGGACGTCGCGCCGGAGCTCGCCCCGGTTATCCGGGAAGGCCGCGCCAGGTTCCTGAGCCAGTTCCCCAACCTGGCCGCGCCCGAGATGAAGGACTGGTTTACCGACCCCGCCAGTCCCGCAGCATTCGAGAGGTGCAAGCTGGCCTTTTCCGAGCGCGTTACCCATGCCGCGGTCTACCGGATGCATCGCGACCTTCTCAGGATGCGCCGGGAAGACCCGGTGTTCTCCCGCCAGACGGGCGAACTTGACGGCGCGGTGCTCGGCGCTTCGGCCTTCGTGCTGCGGTTCTTCGCCCCGGAAGGGGACCGGCTCCTGCTAATCAACTTGGCCGGCGACCTGCGCCTGGACCCGGCGCCGGAGCCCCTGCTGGCGCCGCCGGAGGGCCGCCTCTGGGAGATGATGTGGTCAAGCGAAGACCCCCGCTACGGCGGCAGCGGCACGCCGCCCCCGGAAGGCCCCCGCAACTGGTTTTTAACCGGGGAGTCCGCCCTGGTGATGCGGGCGGCGGAACCTCATGGATAGCCCGGTACGCGCGGTAACCTGCGCCGACAGCGCGAGCCAGGATGTCACCCTGGAAAGCGAGTGGCTGGTCGCCAACGGGCTGGGCGGCTACGCTTCCGGGACGGTGTGCGGTATTAATACGCGGCGCTATCACGGACTGTTGATCGCCGCCCTGCCCGACCCCCACGGCCGGATGGTCATCTTCGACGGACTGGTCGAATCCCTGGTCTTCCCCGATGGCCGCCGGGTGCGCCTGACCGCGGAAGAGAGAGAAAGCTGCGCTCTGCAAATGCACGGCGCCTGCTTTATCCGGGATTTCCAGCTTCGCGCCGGCCTGCCGGCCTGGCGCTTCCAGGTGGGCAGCGCCGCTCTCGGCAAGCGCGTGCTGCTGCGCCACCGGCAGAACACCGTCCAGATCGTTTACCAGCTATTGGCCGCGGACGGCCCGGTGACGCTGGAGCTGCGGCCTGCCTGCCATTTCCGGCCGCATCAGGACGCCGTATCCCGGCTGGCGACGCCCTATACCCTGAACGTCGCCCCGGACCATTACGCCATCGCCGCCGGCCCTGATGAGCCCGTGCTAAGACTCTTCCTTTACGGCGAGCGGGCCCGCTTCGTTATCGAGAGCACGCGCATTGAGGAGGCCATTTACCGGCAAGAAGAGGCCCGGGGGTATCCCTCGCGGGGCGACTTGTGGAGTCCCGGCTTCTTTCAGATCGAGCTAACGCCCGGCCAGGAAGTGACCCTGGTAGGCTCCACGGAGTCGCCGGAAACCATACGCGTGCTGCCGCCGGCGGATGCGCTCGCCTGCGAGACGGAGCGGCGCGAGCTCCTGCTGGGCGCCACCCTTTCCGGCGAGCCTGAGGCGAAGGAGCTGACGCTGGCCGCCGATCAGTTCATTATCATGCCCGCCGGACGGGTCCAGGATACGGTACGCATACGGGCCAGCGGTGACGAGGTGCGCACCGTTATCGCCGGCTATCACTGGTTTACCGATTGGGGGCGCGATACCATGATCAGTCTCGAGGGACTGGGCCTGGTAACGGGGCGGTACACCGAGGCCGGCTGGATCCTGCGCACTTTCGCCTACTATATTGCCGACGGCCTGATACCCAACATGTTCCCGGAGTCGGAGGCTGAAGGCGTCTATAACGCCGCCGACGCCACCCTCTGGTATTTTCATGCCATCGACCGCTATCTCACCTACACCGGCGACCGCGCCACGCTCAGGTTGCTGCTGCCCAGGCTATTGGAGATTGTCGAGCGCCACCTTCAAGGGACCCGCTTCGGCATCGGTGTCGACCCCGGGGACGGCCTGCTGCGCGCGGGGGCGCGGGGCTATGCGCTCACCTGGATGGACGCCAAGGTGGGCGACTGGGTGGTGACGCCGCGCCGGGGCAAGCCTGTCGAGATCAACGCCCTGTGGTACAACGCCCTGCGCCTGCTCGAAGGCTGGGTCAGGGAGGAGCGGGGAGAGGCGGAAGCCCGCTTTCTCGCCGGGCACGCCGAAAGAGCGCGGGAGTCGTTCAACCGCCGTTTCTGGAACCCCGAAGGCGGCTACCTTTATGACGTTATCGACGGCGAAAACGGGGACGACCCCGCCTGCCGCCCCAACCAGGTGCTGGCCGTATCGCTCCCCCACCCCGTCCTCGAGCCTGAGCGCTGGCGTCCGGTGCTTGATATCGTCACCGACAGGCTGCTCACCCCCGTAGGGCTCCGGTCGCTCGCGCCGGGACACCCGGACTACAAGCCGCAGTACTTCGGAGACGTCCGGGCCCGTGACGCCGCCTACCACCAGGGCACGGTATGGGCCTGGCTGATCGGCCCTTACATCGACGCCTGGCTCAAGCTGCACCCGGACAACCCCGCCGGTGCGCGCCGCTTACTGGGAGGCCTGGTAAGACACCTGAACGATGCCTGCCTCGGCTCGATAAGCGAGGTCTTCGACGCCGAGCCGCCCTTCACCCCGAGGGGCTGCATCGCCCAGGCCTGGTCGGTGGCCGAGGTGCTGCGCTGCTGGCACAAGACCCGGCCGGCCTAGACTATTCCGCCCGCAGCGCCTGCACCGGGTCGAGACGTGAGGCGTTCCACGCTGGGTAGAACCCGAAGAAAAGCCCGATGCCTATCGAGACCGACACCGCCAGCACGACGATGCGTAACGATATCGCGGTCTCGATGATACCCGACCGGGCGACCAATGTCGCCCCGCCCCAGCCCAGCAAGATGCCGAGGACGCCTCCCGCCAGTGTCAGGAACGCGGCCTCGACCAGGAACTGCGTCCAGATGTCCCGCTCCCGGGCGCCGAGCGCCTTGCGTATGCCAATCTCCCGGGTCCGTTCCACGACCGAGACCAGCATGATGTTCATCACGCCGATGCCGCCCACGAGCAGGGAGATGGCCGCGATCGCCGCCAGGAGCAGAGTCATGGTGCCGATAGAGGATGAGATAGTGTCGATAAGCTGCTGCTGCGAAGTGATGATAAAATCATCGTCCTGCCCGACGGCGACCTGATGGCGGTACCGCAGCAGCGACGCGACCTCCTCGGTCACCTGGCTGACGTAGGCGGGGTCGGTCACGCCGACGGTTATCGAGCTGACTATCCGGTCGCCCCGGTTTGTCCGCGACTGCGCCATCGTCTGCTGCATGGCGGTCAGCGGTATCAGGATCGCGTCGTCAGTCGAGCCCATCGCCGATTCGCCCTTGCCCTCCAGGACGCCGATAATGCGCACGGTGATGCTGCCGATGCGCATGTTCTGTCCCAGCGGGTCGCTGTCGCCGAAAAGCGTAACGCCGATATTGGGCCCGATGACGGCTACCTTGGACGCCGCCTGGAAATGCTCGTAGGAGATGTAGTCGCCCTGCTGCGTGCCGAGGTCCAGCACCGTCTGGTAGTCCGGGGTTATGCCGATGACCTGGCTGCGCGTGTTCTGACCGCCGGCGACTATCTGCATGAAGCTGGACACGTACGGCGCGACCCCGACAACGTTGGGCACTTCCCCGGCAATGGCGTAAGCGTCCTCCAGGGTCAGTGACTGCGCCGTGCCGGCGCCGCTCCTTACCCCGGCCTGAGTGAAGCCGCCGGGGCGGATGAAGAGCAGGTTCGAGCCCAGTCCCTGCACGTTGGAGATTATCATGTTCTGCGCCCCCTGCCCCACCGCCATGAGCGCGATGACCGCCGCCACGCCGATGACCACGCCCAGCACGGTGAGCGAGCTGCGCAAACGGTGGGTTATCAGCCCGTTCCACGCTCCGGAAACGGTATCGAGCCAGTCCCTCATGTCCTGTCCTCCGCGACGATTTGCCCGTCCATGATGTGGATTATCCGCTGGCAGTGACGGGCGATGCCGGGGTCGTGGGTAATCATGACCAGGGTGATGCCCTGCTCGCTGTGCAGCCCCTTCAGGATGTTGATAATCTCGCCGCCGGAGCGGCTGTCCAGGTTGCCGGTCGGCTCGTCCGCCAGGATGAGGGGCGGCGCCTTGGCGAGCGCGCGGGCGATGGCCACCCTTTGCTGCTCGCCGCCGGATAGCTCGCCGGGGCGGTGGTGCAGGCGCTCGGTCAGGCCGACCCGGGACAGGGCTTCCCGCGCGCTCTGCCGCCCCTTGCCGGCGTACCTCAGCCCCAGCTCGACATTGGCCAGGGCGGAAAGCTGCGGCAGCAGGTTGAATGTCTGGAACACGAAACCGATCTTTTTGGCCCGGATGGCGGAGAGCTCCCGGCGGTTAAGCTTGCTTACCTCGCGCCCGTCGAGGTGGTACCGGCCGGCGGTGGGCCGGTCCAGGCAGCCCAGCAGGTTGAGCATGGTGCTCTTGCCGGACCCGGAGGGGCCCATGATGGCCAGCATCTCGCCCTGCCTGACCTCCAGGTTTATGCCCTTCAGTACCTCGAGCTGGCGCTTGCCTATTTCATAGGTCTTGACGATGTTCTCCAGCCGGATCATCTTATCATGCCTGGGACCATGCGGAACTGGCCTTGCCCGGCGGTCGCGGTGCCGGCGGTGGCGGTCTGCTGGATGACCACCTTCTCGCCCTCGGCCAGGCCCTCGGTTACCTCGGTATTCTGGTAGTCGGACAGGCCTGTTTTAATCACCCGCGCCTCCCTGACGCCGTCGTCTTTCACCACCTGGACGGTGACGCTCGTCCCCTGGCGGCTGATAGCGCGCGTCGGCACCAGGAGCACGTCAGTCCTCTGCTGAATCAGGATATTAACGCTCACCGTCAGGCCCTGTTTGAGCGGCAGCGCCACCGGCTCAGCCGTGCCGGGCGGGGACATGATGCTCCGGCCCGCTTGAGAGGTCGGCGGCGGGGAGGTCTGGCCGGTTGCCGGGCGCGGCGTCAGGCGTGCCTGCCCCGGCTGGAGCGGCTCCACTTCGACGGTAACTTTATAGTTCACCACGCCCTGCTGGATGGTCGCCGTCGGCGAGATAAAATTTACCTTCGCCGGGAAGGCCAGCCCCGGCAAGGAGTCCGCCTGGACGTTAGCCTCGCCGCCCTGCCTCACCTGGAAAATATCCATCTCGCTGACCATGATGTCC
Source organism: Chloroflexota bacterium (assembly GCA_016190585.1). The sequence continues at coordinate 18,250 of JACPQH010000079.1, forward strand.
GCCTGGAACCTGGCGGGGTCGGCGATCTTCACGGCCACGGTGCCTTTCTTGACCTCGTCGCCGCCCTTCACGTTGACCTGGGTGACGAAACCGGCGAAGGACGCCTTCACCACCGGGCTGAGCGTCCGGGCCTTATCCAGCGCTTTCTGCGCGTCATCCACCTTCAGCCCGGCGTCGTCCCGGGCGGCCCGGGCGTCTTCAACGGCGCGTTCGGCGTCTTTCACCGCCAGCCCGGCGTCATCTACGGCCGTCCCGGCGGTCTCGATGGCGGTCCTGGCGTCGCGCTCGCTTCCCTGGGCAATCTCGAGCTGCAGCCTCTTGATGGCGACGTCCTCGGAGTCGCTGCTGGTCACTAGGGCATCCAGTGTCTTCTGGGCCGCATCCAGGCTGGCCTGGGCGCGGAGGACGACCTGGTCCCATACCGCGGGGTCGCCGCCGGCCGCCCGCTGGTTGAGGGCATACTCCAGGTAGGCTTTCGCCTTGTTCACGCCGGCCTCGGCGGTCTCGATATCCGGCCCGGTGTAGGTGCCCAGGGCCTTGTCCAGGGCGCTCTGCGCGTTCTTCAGGGAGATTTGCGCCTGGATGAGGGCGCGCTCTTTGACGTCAACCTGCTGCAGGGCGCTGTTCACCTGGCGCTCGGCCAGGGTTACGCCGCGCTCGGCCGTCCTGATTTTTTCCTCCGCCGCCGCCAGGGCGCGCTGCGCCGCCGTCAACTGCCGCTCAAGGGTTACGATTTGGTCTTCCCGCGCCTCGGTGTCCAAACGGGCTATCTCCTGGCCTTCGGTGACCGAATCCCCCGCCTGTACCAGGACCTCGTCAACGATTCCCGCCATCTCGAAAGCGAGGTCATCCGACCGGGAATAGGCGAGGTTGCCGCTGCCGGTGATGGTGATTGCCAGGTCGCCCCGCTGCACCGTCCCGGTGCTGCTCGCCGGCGTCGGAGTCGCGCCCGAAGCCGCGCCGCAGCCCGCCGCCGCCCCGCTTATCAGGAGCAAGAAAGCCGGGATAAGGTACCATTTTTTTCGCAGATTCATGAATTCCGACCCTCCAGGCCATGATGGCTATGGTCTTATATCGTGCATGGCCTCATTATGGCGGCCGATTGTTAATTACGTGTTAACAGGCAAGGGCAGGGTAAAAGTAAAACAACTGCCCTGGCCCGGCTGGCTTTGCGCCTCGATCCTGCCGCCGTGGGCCTCTACCAGGCGCCGGGCGATGGTCAGCCCGAGACCGCTGCCGCCGGTAGCCCGGGCGCGGGACTTGTCTACCCGGTAGAAGCGCTCGAAGATGTACGGCAGATCGGCGGCCGGGATGCCTTCCCCGGTATCGGCGACGGTTACGGCGAGCGCGCCGCCCTGATTTCTGACACCGATGTTAACGGCGCCCCCGCTTCCGGAATGGGCTATGGCGTTCTCCAGCAGGTTGCGCAGCACCTGGCTTATCCGCAGGGCGTCAATCTCCACCGGCGGCAGGTCATCCGGCAGCGACACGGTAATGGACAGGCATTTGGCCGCCGCCTGGTTCTGTTTGGTGGCGACCGCCTGCCGCACCACGCAAGCGATGTCGCTTAGCTGCCTGTCCAGGCTGAGCCGGCCGGCCTCGGCCAGGCTGAGGTCCTGCAGGTCTTCGACCAGCCGCGAGAGCAGGGCCGCTTCTTCATCGAGGGAGCGGATGGCCTCGGCGTCGGCGGCAATCACGCCGTCGCGCATGGCTTCGAGATAACCGCGAATATTGGACAGCGGCGTGCGCAGCTCGTGGGCGATGTCGGCGACCATGTTTCGTTGAAGCTCCTCCGCCCGCTCCAGGTCGCCCGCCATCGAGTTGAAGGCCCTGGCCAGGCCGCCCATCTCGCCCCGGTCCTTGAGGTTCACCCGGTAGGATAGATCGCCCCGACCCAGCCGCTCCGCCGCCTGCACCAGGCTCCTGACCGGGGCCAGGATGCGGCGCGATAAGAAGAAGGTCAATATGAGAGCGATGCCGATAGCCATGAGGGCACCCCAGAGGAGGTACCGGCTGATGGTCTGGGAGAGGCTCACCGGCGAAGGGAAGGCAGGCGGCGCGTCCAGCCCGGGGTAAAGGTAGCGCGGCACTGTCCACGGCCGCGGGGACTCAGGGTCTGACAGCGGGCTGATATAGACCTTTCCCATCACGTTGCTTTCCCAGACCGGTGACGGCGTTAGCCCCGGCGTCTCAGGCGCGTATGCCTGCCCCAGCAGCTTCCCCTCGGAGTCGCCCATGACCACGCCCCCGGCGCCTGTCAGAATTATCCGCTGGCCGTAGAGACTGCCCCACTGCTCGATATACGGCTGGATGCCGTCCCACCCCCCATTCTCCCGGTAGTAGCGGTAGAGCTGGAAGCCCACCCGGCTTATCCGCACCTGCTCGCTGCGCTCGCCGTAGTGAGTGATCTCGCTCCCGGTGGTCCTCCCGACGAAAAAGTAGACCGCGCCGACCGCCGCCAAGATGACGACGGTGAAGCTGAGCAGCAGCCGGAAGCGCAGGCTGTGTATCATCCTATTTAGTCCTCGGTGAACTTGTAGCCCGCCCCGTACACCGTCTTGATATACCTGGGATGAGCCGGGTCCGGCTCTATCTTGCGGCGCAGGTTAAGGATGTGCACGTCGATGGTGCGGTCAAAGGCCTCGTAGCTGTTACCCAGCGCCCTTTCGATGAGCTGCGCCCGCGTGAACACCCGGCCCGGCTCCTTGACCAGGACGCCGAGCAGGTTGAACTCGACGGTGGTCAGGTTCAGGCTTTTATCCCCGAGCGAGGCCGCTTGCTTCAGGAAGTTGACCTTGAGCTCGCCGCGCTCGATCTCCACCGGGCCGCGCTCCCCGGGCAGGCGCCGGAGCACCGCCCTGACCCTGGCAGCCACCTCGCGCGGGCTGAACGGTTTGGTGATATAATCATCGGCGCCCATGCCCAGGCCGGTCAGCTTGTCCTGGTCGGTGGTGCGGGCGGTCAGCATGATGATGGGCACGTCCGACTCGCTCCTGAGCGTGCGGCAGACATCGAGTCCGCTCATGCCGGGCAGCATCAGGTCCAGCACGATGAGATCGGGACGTCCTTCCCGGGCCAGCCGCAGGGCTTCGAGGCCGTCATACGCGGTGATAACCCGGTAGCCGTCCCGGTTCAGGTAAAGCCTGACCAGCTCGACGGTCTTCACGTCGTCGTCAACAACGAGTACCTTTTTCCCCGCCATAATATTTTATGTCTAGTATTATGATAATGGATTATTAAGAAAATGTTAAAGGTGGTTGGCACCGGGTTAGGCGGCGCCAGCTTTTCCGGCCATCGGCCAGCCTGGATTTGAAAAGACGGCGCGTTTATTGTTAATATCTAGGTAGGGATAGAGGAATACCTATGATGAGACCAGGCTGGAAAGCAAGAATCGCCCTGGGCCTGAAAAAGACCCTGGGCATGAATGTTATCCTTTGCAGTAGCTGTAAGTGGGACTGGCGCGGGGCTTGCCGCAATGCGGCCCGCCCCAACGCCACCCTCTGCGACGAGTACAAGAAGCGGGGCTAGCCCTACTTTCTCTCGATAACCACTGCCATGCCCTGACCGCCGCCGATGCACAGCGTCGCCAGGCCCGTCTGAAGATTGGAGCGCCGCATCTCCCCGAGCAGCGTCACGATTATCCGGGCGCCGGTGCAGCC
>JACPQH010000078.1 GCA_016190585.1 Chloroflexota bacterium
CATCTATACCGCGCCCAACAACACCTACAAGTTCTGCGACGTGCCCAGGATCGGCGTCAAGGTGGAGCGGGGCATGACCCATGACTGGCTGGGCAAGTACCTGTCCCAGATAAACCAGAAAGCCCCCGGGCCCACCGCCGATATCGTCAAGATACTCAAAGACACCAGGACCGATATCGTGCTCAACTACCTGCCGGTGGGCAGCGAAGAGGCCACCAAGTGGTACATCGAGCAGGTGCTGGCGGCCGGGTGCGGTTTCGTGAACTGTATCCCGGTATTCATCGCCCGGGAAAAGTACTGGCAGGCGCGTTTTGTCCAGCGGGGGCTGCCGATAATCGGCGACGACATCAAGTCGCAGGTGGGCGCCACCATTACCCACCGCATCCTGACCCGCCTTTTCCGCGACCGCGGCGTCCGGCTCGACCGCACCTACCAGCTCAACTTCGGCGGCAACACCGACTTCCTGAACATGCTCGAGCGGGAGAGGCTGGAAAGCAAGAAGATATCCAAGACGGGCGCGGTGACCTCTCAGCTCGATTACAAGCTGGAGCCGGACAATGTCCATGTCGGTCCCAGCGATTACGTGCCCTGGCTGAAGGACCGCAAGTTCTGCCACATCCGCATGGAGGGCACTACCTTCGGCGATGTGCCGCTGAGCTTGGAGCTAAAGATGGAAGTCTGGGACAGTCCCAACTCCGCGGGGGTTGTCATCGATGCCATCCGGTGTTGTAAACTGGCAATGGACCATGGACTAAAAGGCGCCCTGGAAGCGCCGTCGTCCTATTTCATGAAGTCGCCGCCGGTGCAGTACTCGGATGATGAAGCCCGGCGCCTAGTTGAAGAATACATTGCCGCGATGGCGAAGAAGAGTGAAGAAGAGCCGAAGATAGAAGCCGCCAAATAGTCCCTGGACAACTTATGAAGATAGCGCTCGTTTCGCCTTATGATTTCGCTTACCCGGGCGGAGTGGTCAACCATATCTCGTCGCTGGAACGCCAGTTCACCCGGATGGGCCATGAGGTAAGGATCATCGCGCCGGCCTCGAAAGCCGTCGCGGCTTACGGCGAGCAGTTCATCCCTGTCGGCAAGCCAAGACCGCTCCCGGTAAACGGCTCCATCGCCCGCATCACCCTGTCCCCCTGGCTGGCTTCGCGCGTCCAGGATATCTTCGAGCGGGAGCGTTTTGATATATGCCACCTGCACGAGCCTCTCATGCCGATGCTGTGCACCACTACCCTCCGGCTCTGCCAGGTACCGGCGGTCGGCACCTTCCATGCCTCCGGCGGCAAGCCCTGGTACAGCTTCTGGACGCCGGTGGGCAAGCATTTTCTAAAAAAATGGTTCCACCGGCTTGACGCCCGGATCGCCGTGTCAAAGCCCGCCGGGGACTTTGTTTCCCGGTATTTCCCCGCGGAGTACCTCATCATCCCTAACGGCATCGATACCCGGCATTTCGCCCCGGAAACGGCGCCGCCGCTGCCCGAGTTCTCAGACGGCAAGCAGAATATCCTCTTCGTCGGCCGGCTCGAGCCGCGCAAAGGCTTTAACTACCTGCTGGAAGCCTACAAGCGGATCAAAGAGCAGAACCCCGCCACCCGGCTGATCGTTATCGGGCCGGGCACCAGGCTCCGTCACCGCTACGAGAACCGCGTGGCCGAAACCGGGCTGAAGGACGTTGTCTTCCTGGGATATGTCTCGTATGATGACCTGCCCCGGTACTATAATATGGCCGATGTCGTATGCTCGCCGGCTATCGGCTCGGAAAGCTTCGGCATCGTCCTGCTGGAGGCCATGGCGATGGGCAAGCCGCTGGTCGCCTCCAATATCGACGGCTACCGCAGCGTTCTGACCGACGGCCATGAGGGGCTGCTGGCGCCCCCCAGGAATATCGACAGGCTCGCCGATGCCCTGCTGTCCCTGCTTGGCAATGCCGACCTGCGGCACAGCATGGGAGCCCGCGGCCGGCTGACCGCCCGTAACTATGACTGGCAGCACGTGGCGGCGCGCGTTATGGAGGTCTACGAGAGGACGCTGCGCCAGCCCCGCCGCCGTGAGGCTTCGCGGGAGAAAGCGGCCATGATGGCCTGAAGGGTGATGCCGAGACTGGCTGAAGTCCGCAAGACCGCCGCCTTTTACGTTACCCAACCTTTGCTCAAGCTGCTGGCGGGTACCCGCCTGACGCCGAACATGCTCACCTGGACGGGCTTCCTGATAACCGCGGTCGCCGGCTACTTCATCGTTGCCGGCAGGCTGCCCGCCGCCGGTGCCACCGTTCTGGTCGCCGGGCTTTTCGATATGCTGGACGGGGGCCTGGCCCGCCTGACCAACCAGGCCACGCGCTTCGGGGCGGCGCTCGATTCGACCCTCGACCGCCTGGCGGAGCTGGTCATCTTCCTGGCGCTGCTGTTCTTTTTCCGGCAATCGGCGGCGGCCATGGCCGTCACCTCGGCGGCCCTGGCTGGTTCCCTGCTGGTGAGCTACGTCCGCGCCCGGGCCGAGGGGCTGGACCTCGACTGCAAAGTCGGCGTGCTGACGCGCTCGGAGAGGGTGGTCATACTCGCGCTGGGATTGCTACTATCCGGTCTCAATTACGTCCTTATCGCCGCCCTGCTCATCATCGCCGCCTTAAGCCTGGTAACTGTCGTCCAGAGGCTGAGTTATATCAAGCGACATACCAGCGGGCAGTAAGCCCTTATCAATTCGCATCCCCGCCATAGTCCGGTAGTTTGACACCCGGCCAGACCTGACCTATCATCTGAGCACGGGTGGTTTGTTTGTCTTGTTACACGCAGGATGCGTTGGGGAGAAGGAGATATGAAATTCAGAGTGGTTATCGAGTACGATTGCGAGACCGGAAGCTTTGCGGCTTATTGTCCTGAACTTCCCGGATGTTGCAGCGCCGGAGACACCGAGGAAGAAGCCCTCAACAACGCAAAAGAGGCTATCGCGCTGTTCCTTGAACCCGCGCCTGTTAAGCTAAATTCTAATAAGAAGATTTTTGAAATAGAAGTCCCGGCTTGATGCTGCGTTTGAACGCTACCCAGGTTATTAGCGTTTTAAAAAGCTATGACTTTATCCTCGTGTCCCAGCGAGGAAGCCACCAGAAATGGCGGAACCCGGAAACTCTAAGACAGGTAATTGTACCCTACCACAGGGGTAAGCAATTACCTCCAGGCACCCTTAACAGCATCATCGAGGGGAGCTGCATCCCTGAAGACCAGTTCCATACCTGATTACGCCAAACCTTGACCGAAGATCGGAGGTTTGATTGATGAAATGGAGAGGGAAGGAGTTCCTGGTTACGTGGCTGGCAGTGTATTTGCTGGCGCCCTCGCTCGTCATTCACAATATCTTCGCCATGACGGCCCGGCCTCCGGGATCACCTCCTTACTCGCCGCCGCTCTGGATGCCTTTTGGCGGCGTCGTGTTTATGAAAGATTTGCTGGGCCAGTTGTTCGCTGGCGACTGGGTTGACACCGTGGTGGTGTTTCTGGTGCGGGTACTGCCATTTCTGATATATACCTATATTCTATCTTTGCTCGTATACCTCATTTTTATTTTCCTGAGGCGCGGCTATTATACCTGGTCCGGAAAACATGCCTGATTTCAGCGGCGTCAGCATGGCCTTCCAATAATAATCCGGCGGCGAGCAGGCAAACCTTGGTTCCTTCCTAATCATGTGACTTATTACTCAATCCTGGTTGCTTAAGGTTTGCAAGCAAGATTGAGCAGGCTCTCATATTGATTTATTCCCCTGTATCAGAGCTTAAGTTTCTGGTATAATATTCGCTTGGGTCTAACATATGCATGGAGGAATGAATGCCGGTTACCACGGTTATTGGCGGTCAGTGGGGTGACGAGGGCAAGGGGAAGGTAGTCGACCTGCTCGCGGAGAAGGTCCATGTCGTCGTGCGCTTCTCGGGCGGCGACAACGCCGGGCATACCGTCGTCAACGAGCACGGCTCCTTCGGTTTGCGCCTGGTTCCCTCAGGCATCTTCTCGCCCCTGGCGGTTTCCGTGATCGGCAACGGTGTGGTCATTAACCCGGCTATCCTCATCCAGGAGATCGAGCAGCTCAACCAGCGCGGCGTCGATACATCCCGCCTTTTCATCAGCGACCGGGCGCATCTCATCCTGCCCTATCATATCCTGCTGGACGGGCTGGAGGAGGAGCAGCGGGGCGGCAAGGCCCTGGGCACGACTCGCCGCGGCATCGGGCCCGCCTACGCCGACAAAGCCGCCCGGCTGGGCATCCGGGCCGGGGACCTGCTGGATAACGCGGCTTTCCGGGAGCGACTGGAACACGTGCTGGATACCAAGAACATGATACTCACGCGCGTCTACGGGCTGAACCCCCTGTCATTCGACGCGATATACGAGCAGTACAGCGAGTTCGGTAAAAAGCTCGCTCCGTTCATCCGCGATGTGACCGGCATACTCGAGGAGACCCTGAGACGCGGCGGCAAGATCCTGCTCGAAGGCGCACAGGGGACGCTGCTCGACCCCGATTTCGGCACCTACCCCTACACGACGTCCTCGTCTTCGCTGGCGGCGGGCGCCTGCCTCGGCTCCGGCCTGGGACCTTCCCGCATCAACCACATCCTGGGTGTCTTCAAAGCCTACTGCAGCCGCGTCGGCGGCGGGCCGATGCCCACCGAGCTAAAGGACGATGTCGGCTCCTTTATCCGCGAGCGCGCTCACGAGTACGGCACGACGACCGGCCGCCCGAGGCGTTGCGGCTGGTTTGACGGCGTGGCCGCCGCCTTCAGCTCCCGGCTGAACGGGTTTTCCTCGGTAGCCATTACCCGGCTCGATGTGCTGGACACCATACCCCGCATCCGTATCTGTACCGCCTACCGGCTCGACGGGAAGGTTATCGACCACTTCCCGGCCAGCGCCGGCGCGCTGGAGAGGTGCGAACCCGTTTACGAAGAGATGCTCGGCTGGGAGACGCCTACCAGCAAGATCCGCGAGTTTGACAAGCTGCCGCCGCGCGCCCGCCAGTACCTGTCACGGATCAAGGAGATTCTCGCCTGCCCTATCAGCCTGGTATCGGTCGGCCCGGAGCGCGAGCAGACCATCATGCTGAGCCAGATAGTCTAGCGCTTTTCTCAGGCGCTCCGAAAAGCCTCGTGTCATCCTCACCTTGATCCTCTCCCGCGAGGAGAGGAAATACCTTGAAATTTCCCGAGTTGTTCACAAGCTGTGAGGATACGAAGTGCCCGAATCATGCGTGTTTTCGGGGTCAGCCGGATGCTTCACTGCGGTCCGAGGAAGAATTGGCGACCGGGTTAAATCATGTCCCTTCTCCCCTCAGGGAGAAGGCTAGGATGAGGGTGTCAAGCTCTGCGGGTCGCCGCCCTCACCTTAATCCTCTCCCGCGGGGAGAGGAAATAGTGATTTGTTCACGAGCGCTCAGCATGACAATATTAAGTAGTCTCGGCGGGATCCCCTGCCGCAAGGCGCGAGGATGTGCTTGAGCTCACCGTCCCGGGCGAAGTATCCGCCCGGCCCTACTTTACGCTCAGGTCAATCTTGAAGTTCGCCAGCGACGCGCGGATGGCGGCCGCTGTCTTTTCATCCGGCTCGGTAAGGGGCAGCCGCGGCTTGCCCACCCTCAAGCCCACCTGGTTGACCGCCCATTTCACCGGTATGGGGTTGGACACGATGAACAGGGCGTTCACCAGCGGCATCAGCCGGTTATGAACGGCGGCGGCGGCCGCGATATCGCCGGCGAGGAAGCACTCGATCATGTCTTTTATCTGCTGCCCGACAAGGTGCGAGGCGACGCTGATAACGCCGTAGCCGCCGAGGGTGAGTATGTGCAGGGTGTCGCCGTCGTTGCCGCTCCAGATGAGGAAACCCTTCCGGGCGCCGCTGATTATCCTGGAGACCTGCTCCAGGTTGCCGCTGGCCTCTTTCAGCCCGATGATGTTGTCTATCTGGCTCAGCCTGATAACCGTCTCGGCGTTGAGATTGGTCCCGGTGCGGGACGGCACGTTATATAATATGCAGGGCAGCCGGGTGCTCTGGGCGATGGTTTTGAAATGCTGGTAGAGGCCTTCCTGGGTGGGCTTGTTGTAGTAAGGCACTACCAGGAGGCAGGCGTCAACGCCCACCTCTTCCGCCGCCCGGGTGGCTGCCAGGGCTTCGGCGGTGCTGTTGCTGCCGGTACCGGCCACCACCGCGCCGCGGTCGCCGACCGCTTTCCTTATCTCGGAAAAGAGCCGGAGCTCCTCCTCGCGCAGCAGCGTGGGCGACTCACCGGTCGTCCCGGCGACCACCACGCCGTCGCTGCCGGAGTCGAGCAGGGCCAGCGCCAGCTTCCTGGCTTGCTCGTAGTCAACCTCACCCTTCTCGTTGAAGGGGGTCACCATCGCGGTCAGCAGGCGTCCGATTGTCTTCATCTTTACCCCCGCGGCGTGATCCACGCCCTTGCGATCATCTCCTCGGCGATCTGGACCGAATTAAGGGCCGCTCCTTTGCGGATATTGTCCGCCACCACCCACATCGTCAGGCTGTTGGGGAGATCCGGGTGCTGCTTGATGCGGCCGACCAGGACGTCGTCGGTGCCTACCGCCATGATGGGGTAGGGGTAGGCGCTCCGGCTCACGTCGTCGATTACCTTGATGCCGGGCGACTTGGCGAGTATGGCGCGGGCCTCGGCCGGGGTAATGGGACTGGCGAAATCGGCGTGCACCGCCTCGCTGTGCCCGGAAAACACCGGCACGCGCACGCAGGTGGCGGCGATGGCGATGTCCGGGGCGTGCATTATCTTGCGGGTCTCCTCGACCATCTTCCACTCTTCTTTGGTGTAGCCGTTCTCCAGGGGTGTCTCCACCTCGGGTATCACGTTAAAGGCGATCTGGTGCGGGTAGACGCGCGGCGCGGCCGGCTGACCGGCGAGCACCTGCCCGGCCTGGGTCCGGAGCTCGTCGAGCGCCGCCAGGCCCGTGCCGGATACCGACTGGTAGGTGTCCACGGTTATCCTTTTCACGGGATTCACCCGGTGCAGCGGGTTCAGGGCGACCACCATGTGCGTGGTGACGCAGTTGGGGTTGGCGATGATGCCCTGATGGGCCCGGAGGTCTTCCGCGTTTATCTCCGGCACCACCAGTGGTACGGTCGCCTCCATGCGGAAAGCGGCGCTGTTGTCGATCACCAGGGCGCCCTCCCGGGCGGCGGCGGGCGCCAGCTTCCGGCTGATGTCCGAGCCCGCGGCAAAAAAGGCGACGTCCAGGCCCTTTAAAGCCTCCGGCGTGGCTTCCTCTACCTCAATATCATCGTTCCCGAACTGTATCTTCCGGCCGACGGAGCGGTCCGAGGCCAGAAGCTTCACGGATGCCGCCGGGAAACGCCGCTGGGGCAGGATCTTGATGTACTCCTGCCCGACGCGTCCGGTAGCACCCAGGATGGCGATCTTGTACTGTTTCATCCCTTCCTCACAGACCGAGTAATGTATCGAGGCCATAGACCAGGCCCTTGCGTTTTACGACCTCCCGGACAGCCAGCAGTACGCCGGGTATGTAACACTCGCGGCTGATGGTGTCATGCCGTATACTGAGCGTCTGTCCCGCGCCGCCCAGGATGACCTCCTGGTGGGCCAGCAGACCGGGCAGGCGCAGGCTGTGGATGTTGATGCCCTCGACCGGCTGCCCGCGGCTGGCCGATGCGTCGCCCGGGGTGCCGGGTGCCTGGAACGGCCTGCCCCGGGCGGCGGCCATGGCCCGGGCGGTGGCCAGGGCGGTCCCCGAGGGGGCGTCAACCTTCTTGTTATGGTGCAGCTCGATAATCTCGGCGCTGTCCAGGAACTTCCCGGCGATCTTGGCCAGGTGTATCATGAGAACGGCGCCGAGGGCAAAGTTCGGCGCTACCACCGCGCCGATATTGTCCGCGGCCAGCCGCCCGATTTCGCTGATGTCCTCCGCGCTCAGGCAGGTGGTGCCGATGACCAGGTTCACCCCATGCCTGGCGGCGGCGCGCGCCAGGGGTACGGTCGCCCGGGCGATGGAGAAATCCACAACAGCCTCGGGCCGGTACCGGGAGAATATGAGATCGGCGTCGGCGGACAGCGGTATGCTGGAGCCGTCCGGCAGGGCCAGGCTGTCGCGGGCGGGTGAAGCCTCCAGGGCGCCCACCAGGGTCATGCCGGGATCGGCGCTGACCGCCCTGACCACTTCCTGCCCCACCTTGCCCAGCGCCCCCTGGACAGCTACCTTGATCGGACTCATTTTACGCCGGCTACCGCTGCGGGCCTCTGGGGCCCCGGCCCCTCTCCGCGGGGAATGGTTTGCTTCTCGGCGGGAACTGACGCGGCGGCGCTCCGCTCTTCCGGAACGGGTAATCGGGCGTCGGCCCGGCCTCGCCGGCTTTCTCGAAGACCGCCTTGCGCGAGAGGTTTATCCTGCCCAGGTTGTCGACGCCGACGACCTTGACGGTAACCTCGTCGCCCACTTTGACGATATCCTCGACACGTCCGACGCGGTAGTCGGCCAGCTCGCTGATGTGCACCAGGCCTTCCTTGCCCGGCAGTATCTCGACCATCGCGCCAAAATCGAATATCCGGGAGACCTTGCCGGTGTAGATGGTGCCGACTTCGATTTCCTTGGTCAGGCCCTCGATTATGGCGATGGCCTTTCGGGCGGATTCCGCGTCCGGCGAGCCGATGACCACAGTGCCGTCGTCCTCGATATCGATGGTGGTCTTGGTCTCGCTGGTGATGGACTTTATCGTCTTGCCGCCGGCGCCGATCACCGCCCCGATCTTGCCCGGGTCGATGGTCATCTTGTACATGCGGGGGGCGTACCGGCTGACCTCGGGACGGCTGCCGCCTATCGCCTGGTACATCTTGTCCAGGATAAACAGCCGCGCCTCGCGCGCCTGGGTTATCGTCTTGTCGACTATCTCCAGGGTCAGTCCTTTGAGCTTGGTATCCATCTGGACGGCGGTGATGCCGTCCCAGGTGCCGGCCACCTTGAAGTCCATATCGCCGTAGGCGTCTTCCAGCCCTTCGATATCGGTCAGGACGGCGTACCGGCCGTCTTCTCCGGTCACCAGTCCCATGGCGATGCCGGCGACGTGCGCCTTGGTCGGGATGCCGGCGTCCATCATGGACATGCTGCCGGCGCAGACGCTGGCCATCGAGGTGCTGCCGCTGGAGCTGAGCACCTCGGAGACGAGCCGGATGGTGTAGGGGAAGTCCTCGTTGACCGGCACCACCGGCGCCAGCGCCCTTTCCGCCAGGGCGCCGTGCCCGATCTCGCGGCGGCCGGGCGAGCCGAGACGCTTGGTCTCGCCGGTGGAGAACGGCGGGAAGTTGTAGTGGTGCATGAAACGCTTGCTCTCTTCGATGCCCAGCCCGTCGAGCGGCTGCTCCTGCTTGGCCGAGCCGAGAGTGGTTATGGTCAGCACCTGGGTCAGTCCCCGGGTGAACATGGCCGAGCCATGGGTACGGGGCAGTATGCCGGCGCGGCAGTCGAGCGGCCGTATCTCGGTCAGGCCGCGCCCGCCGGCCCGGTGACCTTCCAGTATCTTTTTCCTGAGCTCGGCCTTGACGCCGGCGTCGAAAGCCGCCAGGATCTGCTCCTCGGAATAGGTATCGCCCAGGCTTTCCACCATCTCCCGGGTAAGGTCGGTGAAGGCCTGCTCGCGCTGGGCCCGCCCCAGGCCGAGCGCCTGGGCCAGCTTCAGCGCCAGGTCAGGCGTCACCAGGCTGACCGCTTTTGGCCGGGCCTCGCCGTTGGCTGCCGTCAGCTTGGGCTTGCCGCAGGCCTGCTGCATGTTATCCTGGAGCCGGATAATCTCCTGGTTGGCGTCATGCGCGTAGCGGATGGCCTCCCGGATAATCTGCTCGGGCAGCTCCCGGGCGCCGGCTTCCAGCATGACGATCTCCGTCCGGGTGCTGGCGACTATCAGGTCGAGCTGGCTCTCCTCGAGCTGGGCCAGGGTGGGGTTGAGGACCAGTTTATCCTTGATGTAGCCCACGCGGACCACGCCCAGCGGCCCGGCGAAGGGTACCTCGGAGAGCGTCAGCACCGCCGAGGCGCCGATGAGCGCCAGGGTATCCGGGTCGTTCTCCTGGTCGGCGGACAGCACGGTGGCGACCACCTGGACGTCTTTGCGCCAGTCCTTGGGCAGCAGCGGCCGGATGGACCGGTCGGTCAGGCGGCCGGCTAGTATCGCGGCTTCGGCCGGGCGGCCCTCCCGGCGGATAAAGCCCCCCGGTATCTTGCCGGCCGCGTAGAGCCGCTCCTCGTAGTCCACCGTCAGCGGCAGGAAGTCCACCCCCTGCCGCGCCTCCCGGCTGAAGCAGACCGTGACCAGGACGACGGTATCGCCGTAGCGGACCGATACCGCGGCGTTGGCCTGGCCGGCCATGGAACCTGTCTCAATTATTAACTGCCTATCCGCGACAACCTGTTCAAACACTTTCGATTCTAACAACAAATACCTCCCGCTACTTGCGCAGACCCAGGGACTTTATCAGCTTGTTGTAGCGGCTCACATCCTCCCGCGTCAGATAGGCAAGTAACCTTCTCCTTTGACCGACCAGTTTCAGCAGACCCCGCTGAGAGTGATAGTCATGACGATTGGCCGTCATGTGCTCCGTTAGCCTGCTTATCCTCTGGGTAAGCAGGGCCACCTGGACCTCTGTCG
>JACPQH010000080.1 GCA_016190585.1 Chloroflexota bacterium
CTCCGGGGTCATGTCCACGCCGATGACTTTGCCCTGCGCGCCGACCTTTTCCGCGGCCAGAAAGCAGTCGAAGCCCGCCCCCGAGCCGAGGTCGAGGACACGCTCCCCCTCCTTCAGGGAAGCCAGGGCGACGGGGTTGCCGCAGCCAAGACCCAGGTTGGCGCCCGCCGGCACCGAGCCGATATCATCCTCGGAGTAGCCGATGTGGCGGCTGATGCTTTCGGCCTTGTTGCCGCTGCCGCAGCCGCATGACGAGCCGCCGCCGCAGCACGACGACCCCTCCCGGGCGATATGGGCGTAGCCTTCCCGGACGATCTTCCTGGCGCTGTCCTGTTCCACGTTACTCTCCTTTTTCCTGAATATCCTGGAGCATCGGGCCGAGCATATCCCTGACCCGGCCGGCCAGCTCCTCGGCCTTGATTAGGGTGATGCAGGCGATGCCGCCGTCCCGCCCCCAGCTCACCACCGCCAGCTTGTCGCCGGCGCGTATCCCGGCCTTCTCCCTCACTTCCTTGGGCAGCACCATCTGCCCGCGCTCATCCACGCTCACCAGCGACTCAATCCTGCAGCACGGGCCCTCTCCGGGGCCGCAGCATCCGCGTCCTCTCATTGCTACTTCCTTTCTGATAATTCAGTACGGACTGATTATACAGGCAAAAAAAGGGGCTGTCAAGGGGGGCAGGAGACTTTATCTGCTTCTTGGCTTTAGCTTTAATTCAGCTTCTGTAGCTAGTACTTGGGCAATTGACAACTGCCTGTACTTTTCTTGTGGCCAATTTATTATATTTGTGTGGCGGGAAGGTAATGGGTCTGGTTTTATTGCTAATCCTTCGCGTGTAACTATTTCAGCTTTTATATCAGCTACTCCATATAATGTTTTTTCCTGCTCCATTACCTTAATGACTTTGTTTTCCCCGATTTCCCAAATTTGATCTAGTGTTAAATTATGAATACGAAAAACTGACAATGCCAAAGTTTTTGGTGGCGGCATAAATGCTTTGAACTTGACTCCGCCTCCTCCGAAATGGTTATGCTCAGTCAAGAATCGACCTAATGGTTCATCAGATAGTACCTTTTCGGATAAGTTCATGACAGACTTAACAGTAGACTCTTTTCACGTTTGCTATTATGCTTTCTGGTATTCCTTCATCGTAGTATTCAACTCCGTATGCTTTTGTCGCTCCATAGAGCCCAGCATATGACAAATCATTTCTTTCCCCAATTATTACCGAGAACAACTGACGCTTTCCGTGTTCCCATGTGAATACAACCTCGCCACTCGGGATAACATCAACCTTTGGCTCTGGAACTGACGCTGGAAGAGTTAGAGCAAAACGTAGTGCATTTTTTAGTGATTGTTCGTCCACTCTTTTTGCGCCGTATCCATCCCAATCATCTTTAGAATACTCTTTTCTAACTTGTAGAAGACCTTCTGTGATCGTTGAGAGATGTTCTCCGAAAGTAACTGTCTGGGCAAAACTTTGTTTCAATTCATCAGTCTCTCTCTGGATCACATCAGCATCTTCGCTAACCCCCAAATTTCTGGGAAAATTTAGTGGATTTTGTTCAATAGACGCGCACGTCATAGTATTCATTCGAATAACCTCGCTGTTTTTTCGGTTATTAACTCGAAGAAAATTCGGTTTTTAAATTCTCGTATTTTCTTAAAAATTTCCCACATGATTCGCTCATCAATTCCCATTAAATCTTCTTTGAATACATCGATATCCAAAATGATGCTAATACATTCTGGTTCAGGACTTGGTACCAAGGTTTGTACAATAGTAGCCGTCAAGTCTGTTTCATGTAGAACAATACGACTTAAAAATTGATTTACCTCTTGAGGTAATGATTTGGGAATCTGTGGGGGAGATGAAAGGTATTCGGAAAAATCGAAAATTGGCGGTCTTAAATCGATCCTGTTGATATTACGGACCGCAGTTCGCGTAATGAGTTCGGGCTTAATTTTAGAGCGATATAAGTCCCAAAGCCGCTTCGCTTCTGCTAAAATAATCTGCCAATTAGGGTAAGGTTTAAGCCTGCTAAAAGTAAAGCCATCTAGCCTGAACTGTACGATATCTTTCCCACCCTCCGATGTGAACAGGTACCCATCAACTCCTTTGTCTTGAACGGTTTGCTCTATCTTTTGCCCTTCTACCTTCCCTCCAAAAACCATTCTCCGCCGTTCTTTCCTATGGGGGTACTCTTGACTAATGCTTTTTTCGAGGAAAAGTAAATCCGCAATCTTAAGAGAAGGAGGGTTCTTCACCCTGATATCAATTACTGCCTCAACAATAGGAGCTTTGGGCAGATGCCTTAGTATTGCCATGTTCTTATCTCGAGTTTCTAAGCAATAATATAACAGCTAATAGATCTATCTTTCAAACGACGTTGACGTTCCTCTTTAAAAATAGGAGCTGTTTGGCTAGCCCCTCAGCGCCGCGCCGAGCTCGCGAGCGAGCCTGTCCAGCACCTGCTGCTGGACATTGTTGACCTCGTCATCGGTCAGGGTATGGTCGGCGGCCTGGTAGACGATGCGGTAGGCCAGCGATTTCTTGCCCGGCGGCACCTGCTTGCCGGCGTAGACATCGAAGACCGTCACCTGCCGGACCAGCGGGAACGAGGACATGACGTCATAGACCTGTTGGTGGGCCACGCCGTAGTCCACGACCAGCGCCAGGTCGCGGGTGACGCTGGGGAAGCGAGGGATGGGCTGGAAGAGCGGGGGCTCGCCCAGGAGGGAGAGCAGCCCGCTGACGTTGACCTCGAGCAGGTAGACCGGCTCGGCAATCTCGAAGGCGTCGCGCACCCCGGGGTGGACCTCGCCGAGCACGCCTACCCGCTTGCCGCCGGCGACTATCGCCAGTTGCTTGCCGGGGTGCAGTCCTTCGTCGTTCCCCGGCTCGAAGGACACGGCGGCGTCGAGCCGCCGGAACAGGGTTTCAGCCACGCCCTTCGCGTCGAAGAAGTCAATCATGTCGTCATCGCTCGTCCAGGACTTCTCCCGTCTGGCGCCGCCCATGAGGGCCACCAGTGTCTCAGGCTCTTCCGGGAGGTCGTCCTGCCGGGGCCGGTAGGTCTTGTCGAGCTCGTACAGCCGGATGCCGCCGGTTTCGTAGCGCCGGTTGGAAACATAGGCGGCCAGCAGGTTCGCCCGCAGGGTGGGGCGCAGGTACTCCTGGTCGGCGGTCATCGGGTTGGCCACCCGCAGCGGGGCCGGCTCCAGGGGGTGCGGCTGCGGCATCAGCCGGTTGAGGGCGTCCAGGGCGACCAGCGAGTAGGTGACTATCTCGTGAAAACCAGCCCCTGTCAGGCACCGCGCTATCTTCTCGCGGGCGGCCAGCCGGGGGTCGGGGGTCTGGCGGGGCAGCGGCGCGGCCAGCATGGTCATGGGAATCTTGTCATAGCCGGTGATGCGGGCGACCTCCTCGATAACGTCAACCTCGAAGCGGATATCGCCGCGCCAGTAGGGCGGCGTCGCCAGCAGCACGCTGGCCTCCTTGAGGATGCAGTCGAAACCCAGCGAGCGCAGCACCGAGGATATCTGCTCGAAGGTGAAGCCGGTCCCGAGCACGCGCTCGAGCCCGCGCATGGTCAGCGGCACCGGCGGCGCCTCTTGCCTGCCGGGGTAGACATCGATAATACCTTGCGCCGCCTGACCGCCGCCGAGCTCGACGATGAGCTGGGTGGCGCGCCGGATGGCCGGTATGGTCATGCCGGGGCGGACGCCGCGCTCGAAACGCATCGAGGCCTCGCTGACCAGGCCCAGGTTGCGGCTTGTGTAGTGGATATTCGCCGGGTTGAAGCTGGCCGCCTCAAGAAGGATGGACGTCGTACTCTCGGTGACCTCGCTGTTGGCCCCGCCCATCACCCCGGCCAGGGCCACGGCGCGCGCCTTGTCGGCGATGACCAGGGTGTTGTCCGAGAGCACCCGCGAGACGCCGTCCAGGGTCGCCGTGGTCTCGCCGCTGCGGGCGCGGCGCACGATGATGCCTTTGCCCTGGACCTTATCATAATCGAAGGCGTGCAGGGGCTGGCCGTACTCGAGCATGACGTAGTTGGTGATATCGACGATGTTGTTGATCGGCCGCATGCCGCAGGCCAGCAGGCGCTCCTGCATCCACGCCGGCGACGGCCCGAGCCTGACGCCGGTTACCAGGCTGGCGCAGTAGCGGGGGCAGAGTTCCGGCTCGATAATCTCGACGGTGAGCCGCTCCTCGACGGGCGGCGCGGCCTCCCCGTAAGCCGGCTCGGGCAGGCGCAGGTTTTCGCCGGTCAGGGCGCTCACCTCCCGGGCAATGCCGATAACCGAAAGGCAGTCGGGCCGGTTGGGCGTTACTTCCAGGTCGAAGACGATGTCGCTGAGGTAGTCGGACAGGGGCATGCCCACCGGGGCGTCCGGGGGGAGTATCAGGATGCCCTCGTGGCTTTCGGAGATGCCGAGCTCCTTCTCGGAGCAGGCCATGCCGGCGGAGACGACGCCGCGAATTTTAGCCGGGGTCAGCCGGGACGTCTTGCCGGTGTGCGGGTCGATAAGCTCGGCGCCGACCCGGGCGAAGGCCACCTTGTCGCCGGCGCGGGTGTTGGGTGCGCCGCAAACGACGGTCGGCTGCTCGTTACCCGCGTCTACGGTGACCAGGCGCAGGCGGTCAGCGTTGGGGTGGGGGTTCACGGCCGTTATCCGGCCGATGACGACATTCTCCCACTTCTTGCCGGCGGGCTCGATCTGGCGGGCCTCGTTGCCAGCCATGGTCAGGCGGCGGGCAATCTCGGCGGCGGGCAGCCCGGGCCTGACGTACTCGCGCAGCCACTTCAGCGGGACTTTCATCTAGAACTGCCTCAAGAACCGGAGGTCGTTGCCGTAAAAGAGGCGGATGTCATCGATGCCGTAGCGCAGCATGGGCAGCCGGTTGATGCCGATGCCGAAGGCGAAGCTGGTGTAGACCTCCGGGTCGATGCCGCCCCGCCGCAGCACGTCCGGGTGGGTCATGCCGGCGCCGAGGATCTCGATCCAGCCGGAGCTCCCGCACAGGCGGCAGCCGCCGCCCCGGCAGGCCAGGCACTCGATGGCCATCTCGACCCCCGGCTCGACGAACGGGAAGTAGTCGCAGCGGAAGCGCACCTTCCTCTCCGGCCCGAAGTAGCGCCGGGAGAACTCGTAGAGCGTTCCCTTGAGGTCGGCCATGGTGATGCCCTTGTCCACCGCCAGGCCGTCGATCTGGTGGAACATCGGGGTGTGGGTGGCGTCGCTGGCCTCGTAGCGGAAGACACGGCCCGGCTCGACCGTCCGTATCGGCGGCTTCATGCCCTCGACGATGCGGGCGGTGACGGCGGTGGTGTGGGTGCGCAGCAGCATCCGGCGCTTTTCCGGGTTTTCCGGGCAGTCCAGCCAGGACGACGACATGGTGTCGCGGGCCGGGTGCTCGGCGGGGATGTTCAGCGCCTCGAAGTTATAATAGTCCCACTCCACGTCTGGGCCCTCGACCACCATGAAGCCCATGGTGGCGAATATCTGGCACAGCTCGTTGACCGCCTGGGTCAGGGGGTGGCGGCGGCCTTCGGGGAGAGGCCGGCCGGGGAGGGTGATATCGACCTCCTTGCGCGCGGCCTGGGAGGCAAGCTGGATGGCGCGGAAGGCATCTTCCTTCGCCTTGAGGGCGGTCTCGAAGAGCCCCTTCGCCTCGTTGGCGGCGGCCCCGGCCTCTTTTCGCTCGGGCGGGGGCAGGCCGGGCAGGGAGCGCAGGATGGCGGTCAGCGGGCTCTTTTTCCCCAGGTAGCGCACCCGCCACGACTCGAGCTCGGCGGGCTCCTTGATGCCTCCCAGCTCGTGGAGGGCGCCGGCTTTTATCTCTTCAAGCTCGGGAATCATGACCAGCCCTGAGAGTTAAGTCAGCGGTGGTTGCCATGCCGGAGTCGTTCTACGCCCGGACCTGGCCTTTGACAATGGTGGCCAGGCTGGCGAAGGCCTGGGGGTCCCGGACGGCCATGTCCGCCAGCACCTTGCGGTTAAGCTCGACCCCGGCCGATTTCAGGCCGCTGATGAACTGGTTATAGGTCAGTCCCTCGGCGCGGCTGGCGGCGTTGACCCGGGCTATCCAGAGCCGCCGCATGTCGCCCTTCCGCTCGCGGCGGTGGGCGTAGGCGTACGCGAGTCCTTTAATCAGCGATTCGTGCGCCTGGGAGTGGAGCCGGGACCGGGACATGCGGTGTCCCTTGGTCGCCTCCAGCAGGCTCTTATGCCTGCGGTGTTTGGTAACGCCTCGTTTAATCCTGGCCAAGTGAGGTCCTCCTAACCGGTCAAGCCCCGTACGGGATCAATTTTTTTACCTGCTTAAGGTTGCTCTTGTCCACGGGTATGAGCTTATCAAAAAGCCGCTTGACCCGCTTCGACTTCCTGACGCGCAGGTGGCTCTTGGGTCCCTTGACGCGCAGCACCTTGCCGCTCCCGGTGACGTGGAAGCGGCTCTGCGCTCCCTTGTGGGTTTTGAGTTTAGGCATTCTGAATTTCCTTTACCGGTTCTTTTATCTTCTTCGCCTGGGTCGGCACCAGGGTTATGGTTATCTGTTTGCCTTCGGCCATCGCCGGTTTCTCGGGCGCGGATATGTCGCTGAGCGATTCGACCAGTCTCTGGAGCAGC
The DNA here is from genome assembly GCA_016190585.1 of Chloroflexota bacterium. The sequence goes on from JACPQH010000080.1 coordinate 6,639, forward strand.
TTCCAGCCGAGCTCGGGATGGGTTATCTCCCGCCCGCGGAAGATGACCGATATCTTTATCTTGTCGCCCTCGGTCAGGAGCTTGCGGACGTTCTTCAGCTTGGCTTCCAGGTCATGCGCGCCGATTTTCGGCCTTACCCGCAACTGGCGCACCAGCGAGATTTTCGTGCCCTTCCTGGCTTCTTGCTCTTTCTTCTGCTGCTCGTATTTGTACTTGCCGTAGTCAAGCAGGCGGCACACCGGCGGCAGCGACGTGGGCGCGACCTCTACCAGGTCGATATTCTGCCTCCGGGCGATTTCCCTCGCCTGACTGACCGGCATTATCCCCAACTGCTCGCCATCTTCACCGACCAGACGACATTCTCTCGCGGTAATCTTCTCGTTGACGCGCAGTTGCTTAATTATGAGTTTATTTACCTCCGGATATTAATCGGTTTACAAAAAATCAATATACCATAAAAGTACCGGGGTAGGCAAATCCCGCGCCCGCTCGCCGCTCCCGCTTCCAACGGTCTCAAGATGGCGAACCCACTTGCCCGCCTGAGGCGGATGGCTTAGAATAAGAAATATCAGTCTTAAGGAGCGAATATGCTATCCAAGCTGTTCTGTCGCTTGAGCCCGGCGCTTTTCATGAGCTTCGCCCTGCTGGCCCTTTCCTGCGGGGGGTCGCCCAAACCCCCGGACTCGACCCCGCCGGCCGGTGCGCCGCCACCGCCGACCGCCCAGCCGGCGCCGGCCGCGAAGCGGTACAACGCGCCGCCGCCCATGACCATTGACACCTCAAAAAAATACACGGCTGTCATGGAGACCGACAAGGGCAAGCTGGTCCTGGAGCTTTTTGCCAAGGACGCGCCGGCCACCGTCAACAACTTCGTTTTCCTGGCGCGGGAAGGTTTTTACGACGGCAACACCTTCCACCGCGTTATCAGCAGCCCGCCTTTCATGGTCCAGGGCGGCGACCCCACCGGGACCGGTTCGGGAGGGCCGGGCTACCGGTTCAATGACGAGTTCTCCTCGCGCAAGCACGGCACCGGGACGCTCTCCATGGCTAACTCCGGCGCGAATACCAACGGCAGCCAGTTCTTCATAACCTACGCCCCGCAGCCTCACCTGGACGGCAAGCACTCGGTGTTCGGCCAGCTTATCGAGGGGATGGACGTGCTGAAGAAATTGACGCCGCGCGACCCGTCAAAGAACCCGACCTTCCCCGGCGACAAGCTGCTGCGCGTGACCATCCGGGAAGAGTAAAGGCTTCCCCGCTCCAACCGCGAGGGGCGACAGCGCGGGACAGCGTATCCGATGCTGTCTGAAATGAACTGACTGTCTTTGCCAGGGCGAAGCCCGCGGCAATCTCCGGGATTGGTACGCCTTCCAGCTTTCGCCGGAATCGTCTCGCAATGACGTTTTCGGACAGTCCCATCAGGCGAGGGTCGGGGTGAGGGTGCGAGCCTGGTTTAGCCCGGCATGCCCATGGCGCGCAGCAGCCATTGCAGTCCCCAGTAGCCGCCATAAGCGACGGTGAGGCCCTTGATGGTCTTGCCCGCCAGGGAGACGAGGATGTATTTCTTTACCCCGAAACGCACCGCGCCGGCGGCCAGGGCCACCGGGTAGAAGAAGGGGTTAAGAATGGCCGAGAGCAGGAACAGGGTAAGCGAGCCCCGCTTCTCCATGAGCTTCATCAGCTTGAGATAAAAGCTGCGCAGCCGGCCTGGTCTGCCGTGATAGAAAACGGAGCCGCTCTCGTAGCCGGTGAAGTAAATGGTAAGCGCGCCGATGGTTTCCCCGAGCCCGGCCGCCAGGCCCACGATCCAGGTAAACTTCATCACCCCGCCCAGGGCGAAGACCACCGCCAGCATCGGGACCGGTATCAGGACCGTGGCGCCGCCCAGCACGCTGACGATAAACGCCCCGAGATAGCCGTAGCCTTCGAGGGCCCTGACGAACTCCCAGTAATAAACGACGGCCGCGGCCATCAGCAGGGTCAGCGCGATGCCGGTAATGCCCAGCACGAAGCTTAACTTTCTAGGCCGGGACTTATTCGCCGCCGCGAGTTCCGGCCGCGCACTGGTCGCCTCTGGATTGGTCCCTATCTGGTCGACTCCTTAACCCTGGTCGTTCGCGGATGGGGGGGAGAGCGGCGAAGGTCAGGCCTTCATCACTCAGGTCTATCCTGATGGTGTCACCCTCCTTCAGTTCTCCCCGGAGCAGCTTGCTCGACAAAGGATTCTCGATATAGCGCTCGATCACCCGGCGCAGCGGCCGCGCCCCGTAGGTCGGGTCATAGCCCTCCCGGGCCAGCCACGACTTGGCGGTATCGGTAATCTCGATTACCAGTTTACGTTCCGCGACGCGATTTTGCAAATCCTTGACCATCAGGTCCACGATTTTCCTGAGTTGCTCCTCGCTTAGCTCATGGAAAACGATGATGTCGTCAAGCCGGTTAAGGAACTCCGGCCGGAAGAGCCGCCGCACCTCGCCCATGACCTTCTCTTTCATGACCTCGTAGCTCTGCTTGTGGGCTCTGGATTCCTCCCGGGCCGGGATGAAGCCCAGGCTGGACTCCCGTTTTATCAGCTCGACGCCGGCGTTGCTGGTCATGATGATAACCGAGTTCTTGAAGTCCACCGTGCGGCCGTGGCCGTCGGTCAGGCGGCCGTCATCAAGCATCTGGAGCAGGGTGTTGAACACCTCGGGATGGGCCTTCTCGATCTCGTCAAGCAGAATAACCCGGTAGGGCCGGCGCCGGACGGCCTCGGTCAACTGGCCGCCTTCCTCGTAGCCTACATAGCCCGGCGGCGCGCCGATGAGGCGGGACACGGTATGTTTTTCCTGGTACTCGGACATGTCGAGCCGCACCATGGCGTTCTCGTCATCGAAGAGGAACCAGGCGAGCGTCCGCGCCAGCTCGGTCTTGCCCACGCCGGTCGGGCCCAGGAACATGAAGCTGCCGATGGGCCGTCTCGGGTCTTTGAAGCCGGCCCGGCTCCGGCGGATGGCCTCGGAGACCGCGATGACCGCCTCTTCCTGGTCAATCAGCCGCTCGTGCAGCCGGTCTTCCATGTGCACCAGCTTCTGGGCCTCGCCTTCCAGCATCTGGGAAACGGGTATCCCCGTCCAGCTCGAGATGAGCCGGGCGATGTCCTCGGCTTTGACCACCTCGCCGTCGATCTTTTCCCGCTGCAGCCAGGAAGCCTTCGCCGCCTGGTGCTGCTGCTCCAGGGCCAGCCTTTCCGACTTCAGCCGGGCGGCGCTCTCGTAATCCTCGCGCTGGACCGCGGCCTCCTCTTCGTCGGAGAGCTTCTGGACCCGCTCCTCCAGCTTCTTGACCTCGGGCGGGGTGCTCTCCGTCTCGATCCTCAGCTTGCTGGCGGCCTCATCAATGAGGTCGATGGCCTTGTCCGGCAGGTGGCGGTCGGAGACGTACCGCTGGCTCAGCCGGGCGGCCGCTTCCAGGGCTTCGTCGCTTATCTTTATCTTGTGATGGGCCTCATACCGCGGCCGCAGGCCGCGCAGCATCTCGATGGTATCCTCGACACCCGGCTCGTTGAGGTAAACCGGCTGGAGACGCCGCTCCAGGGCCTTGTCCTTTTCGATGAACTTGCGGTACTCGTCCAGCGTGGTCGCCCCGACGGTTTGCAGCTCGCCGTGGGCCAGCGCCGGCTTGAGCATGGTGCCGGCGTCGATCGCCCCCTCGGCCGCCCCCGCCCCGACCACGGTATGAATCTCGTCGATGAACAGGATGACCTCGCCGCGGGAGTCACGGACCTCGTCCATGACCGCCTTGAGGCGCTCCTCGAACTCGCCGCGGAACTTGCTGCCGGCGACCAGGGCGCCCAGGTCGAGCGCGATGACGCGGCGGCCTTTCAGGGAGTCAGGCACGTCATCCGTCACGATCTTCTGGGCCAGGCCTTCGGCGATGGCGGTCTTGCCCACGCCGGCCTCACCGATGATGACCGGGTTGTTCTTGGTGCGCCGCGTCAGCACTTGCATCACCCGCTTGATCTCTTCTTCCCGCCCGATGACAGGGTCCAGCCGCCCCTCGCGCGCCATCTCGGTGAGGTCGCGCCCGTACTTCGCCAGGGAGCGGTATTTGCTCTCGGCGCGGGCGTCGGTCACGCGGTGGC
>JACPQH010000085.1 GCA_016190585.1 Chloroflexota bacterium
CGGCGGTCAGGGTGTAGGTCGGGGGCGGCGGGACTTCGACGAAGTTGGCGGTGATGGATTTGTTGCCGTTCATCGTGATGGTGGTGGGATTGACGGCGCCGGTGAGGTCGCCGGACCACCCGGAGAAGGTCCAGCCCGCGGCGGCGATTGCCTCCACGTTGACGATATCCCCCTGGGTGTAGGTACCGCCCCCCGAGACCGTGCCGGCCCCCTCGGGGTTAACGCTGGTGGTCAGGTTGCGGTCGCCAGCGACGGCGTAGGCGGGAAAGGCGGTCAGGATGAGCATCAGGACGAGCAGCAGACCGGTGATGCCTCCCCGCCCGGTGCCCCTTAGAAGTGAACGCTTCATGTTGTCAACCTCCACTAATTTTATCGGCGGGTGCCCGGGTAAGTACCCAGTCTATTTCACGGGCTTCTCATACGCTTCACCTCCTGACCGGTGAGTAAAGGTACACATAATGGCCGTTAGCGGACACTAAGATGGCGGAATTCCCCGGTATGCGTCCTGTTTTGGAAAATGCTTACGCGGCTAGTCCGACAGCATAAGCGGGCGGGAAATGTCCCCTAACGGACATAATAATAAAGCAAAGGGACAGCATTTGTCAAGGCCTTTGCTGGGGAAAATATTATTTGCCGGGCTATTGACAATCAGGGATTGTCCCGTTATAATGACCGCGTGAGGACAAAACAAGACCGCATAGGGTGCTTCCTGGATAATCTGATGCTGGAACGCCAGATCCTTCCCAGCCGGCTGGCTGCCGAACTCGGCGTCAGCCATACCACTATTGGCCGGTGGATCCAGGGGACGGACTTGCCCTCCACCGGGTCGTGCCGCAAGATCGCCCGGTACAGCGGGACGCCCGTGGCAAGGGTCCTGGCCCTGGCCGGGCATCTCCCTCTGGAGGACATTGAAGAGACCGACCGGCAGGTCAGTGTTTCTCTGAGCCGCTAATCCTCAAAACGCGTGCGCGGCAGAACAGATGTTGTTCCCTGGAAAATGTACCTAAGTACCTCGAATTGTGCGCAGCGGCGATTGTTTCCAATCTAATTGACAAACCGGTACGTACGTAGTAATATGTGCGCAAGGGAGCATGAAAAGTGCTCGTTGGTACGGGAGGGTGAGAAAGTGACCATCGTTACTTTTTTGAATGAACTGATGCGAAGACGGAAGCGCTTACCCAGCCAATTGGCCGCCGACCTCGGCGTTAGCCATGCCACCGTGCGGCGCTGGCTCCTGGGCGAGGATGTCCCCGGCATGCGCTCCTGCCGGCGCCTGGCGGAATACTCCGGCGCCCCCCTGCAAAAGGTGCTGGCGGTCATCGGCCACCTCCCTGATATCGGCGTGAGGGAAACCGTGGAATGGCCGGAGTTCCGCGAATACGCCCGCCAGAAATACCCCAATGAGCTCGATGAGGACGTCATCACCATGATCGAAGACCTTATCGAGCGCCGCCGGCAAAAACAGTACGACCGGACCGAAGCTCGCCGGAAGTCCCGGACGAAACGCCTTATCTGAGCCCGTCCCACCTGACCGGTTCGTCCCCGGTGGCCGGCTACTGAGGAAGCCTGCGTCGTGCTGTTGTCCCTGCCGGCTTCATACCTATCCCGCCCTAAGGCCCTTTCCTTAGCGCCGAATACGTAGCCATACGTACCTCCCTATAAGGGTCTCACCGTATACAATTTAGTCCCGTTCTTTAGTACTATGAAAATACATCCGGCATGGTTCAGAGGGGGTGACTATAAAGCGGCGATAGGCCGGTAAGAGAGCACGGTGCGCCCATCGGGAAGAACTTCTCGTGGGTTGTAGTGAACCCGCCGGATACCAGGGTCCACTAAGTCGGGAGGTTTCTATATGCGTAGCAGAGTTTCCGGATGGGAGCACGAGCTGTGGTATTATGTGAGTACCGGCGACGGCGACAACTGCCCCGTTTTTGACAAGTGCCAGGCGCGGGCCGGCGGCGGCTGGGAAAACGCCGGTCACTGCTCCTGCCAGGGCGTGAACTGCCTCTCCCCGGTGCTGACGAACAACAACTTTATCGAGGGCCTGCGGCCGGGCAGGATTTACGAGCTTATCGAGAAGCTCGCGGTAAAATACCTGAAGATGGGCGGGGTCAAGGCGCCGCCTGTCCCCTCGGCCATCATTAACCTGGTTGATCCTGGGCGCTCAATCGAGATCCGCCCGGTTCCCCTCAAGGCCTATCACGGGGCCATCTGGCGCATCGACGACGGCTGGGTGGTCCACCTCAACAGCGGCGATACCCGGGAACAGCAGCGCTTGACCCTGTTCCACGAGGCGTTCCATATCCTGGCGCACTGCCGGGCCACCCCGGTCTTCAAAAAGGCGGGCAATAACCGGGGGTCATTCAACGAGCTGCTGGCGGAGAACTTCGCCTGCCACGCGCTGATGCCGCGGCGGCTGGTCGAAGAGGGCTGGCGGCAGACCGGCGACGTGTCCCGAATGGCCGGGATGTTCGGCGTGCCGGAGAGTGCCATGACGGCCAGGCTGAGGAGCCTGGAGCTTGTCCGGTCTTGCCGGGCCGGTTAGCTCTGGTGTACCGCCTTCCGCCCCACGATCTCCTGCTTGATATACCATCGCTGGACGGCCTCGACTATCTCCTCGGGCTGGTCGCACACCCGGAGCAGGCTGAAGTCTTCCTCGGAGATAAACCCCTGCGTCAGGGAGAAGCTCCGCAGCCATTCCAGGAAACCATTCCAGTAACCGCCGTTATACAGCAGGACGGGGAAGGGCTTGATCTTGTGCGTCTGGATCAGTGTCAGCACCTCGGTAAGCTCATCGAGGGTGCCCAGGCCGCCCGGCATGATGACGAACGCGGTGGCGTATTTGACCAGCATCACCTTGCGGGCGAAGAAATGGTTGAAGCTCACCGATTTGGTCGTGTAGGCGTTACACACCTGCTCATCCGGAAGAACGATGTTCAGCCCGATCGAGGCGACCCCGGCGCGGAGCGCCCCCTTGTTGGCCGCTTCCATGACCCCGGGGCCGCCCCCGGTGATGATGGCGAAGCCCATCTGCCCCAGTCGGTAGGCGATCTCCTCGGTCTGCGTGTAGAGCCGGTTATCGATGGTCATCCGTGCCGAGCCGTAGACCGTCACCGCCGGCCCGATGTCTGACAGCTTGTCGAAGCCCTCGACCATCTCCCCCATGATGCGGAACATGCGCCATGACTCTTCCTTGGCGAGCTGGTTGATTTCGAAATCTTGCGGCATCTCTCCCCCTCCCGACGAGCCATCTTACCACATCATCGGAGTGCTGCCAACCACAGCTCGGCGCATTGCCTGATCGTCCGGCGAGATAGCCGCGGCCCTGCCTATCGCGCCCTCTTCCCGCCCGATATTTACCGCGGCGGCGAAGCGGGCCTTCGGGTGGGGCGCATGTTCCGGTAAAAGCGGCCTAGTGTTTTTTGTCTTTCGCCTTCTCCGGCTCTTTCTCCTTTTTTTCGGGCGGTCTCTCCCTGGTCTCTTTCTTGATTACCTCAGGTTCCCGTACCGGACCCCAGTGTATCGGCCCTCAGCCCATCTTTTTACCCTCCGTGCAACGCGGTCTCTATCTAGATGATATGGACTCCGGCCGGGCGGTGTCAAATTCGCCGCGGCCGGCGGCGCAGGGCTGGTGAACGAGGCCCGCCTGGCGTTTAGTGCTCTTTACGGAGCGGCACTTCCTTGATGAACATGTGAACCACCAGTGAAATGACGGTGATCACCAGGCCGATGAGGAAAACGCGCGTCAGCGCCGAGGCAAGGGCCAGCCGCAGGAAGGCCATGAGCTCATCGAAAACCTGGCTCGCCTGCGGCCCGAGGGCTTGTAGCAACCGGGCCTGGGCGGCCGGATCGATCAGCACCTCGGGATCGTTGGCCAGCGCCGCCAGCGTTTCCGGCGGCACCAGGCTTCTGACGGAGGCGGGCGCCTGGCCGGTAACGACCGCGGCGAAGCGGCTGTTCATCACCGAGCCGAACAGGGCCAGGCCGATGGAGCCGCCGATGCTGCGGAAAAAGGCCGTGGAGGCGGTAGCCACGCCCAGCATGCGGTAAGGAACGGCGTTCTGCACAATGATAGTATACAGCGGCAGGGTCGTGCCCAGTCCGAATCCCGTAAGGACGATATTGACGATAGCCTCGGTATGGCTGGTGTCCTGGCTCATCGCGGCCAGGCGAGCCAGACCGGCCGCCATGATGACCAGGCCCACCGCGCCCAGCACCCGGTAGTGCCCCCCGGCCCGCGAGAGCAACTGGCCTGAGATAAAGCTGCCGGCCACCTGTCCCATCACCATCGGGATCAGGAAGGTGCCGCTGGCGGTGGCGCTCAGACCGAGTACGCCCTGGAAAAAGAGCGGGACGAAGATGATCGTGCCGAACATGCCGAAGCCGCTCAGCAGTATAACCACCTCCGACACGCTGACCACCGGGTTGCGGAAAAGCGCAAACGGGATTACCGGCTCCGGGGCCTTGCTCTCGGCCGCGACAAAAACGGCCCCCATGACGGCGGCGAAGGCGAACAAGCCCACAATCGGCGGTGAAAGCCAGGGGTACTCGACGCCGCCCCAGGAGAGGGCCAGCAACGCCGGTACCACCGTGAGTATGAGGGCCGTCAGCCCGAGGAAGTCGATCTGGTGCCGGTGACGGTCGGGCCGGGGGTCAGGGAAGAACTTGATAAAGAGGATGATTATCAAGACGCCCAGCGGCACGTTAACGAAGAAGATCCAGTGCCAGGAGAGGGCGTCGGTAAGAAAGCCGCCCAGTACCGGGCCGATTACGGAAGCGATGCCGAAAACGGCGCTGATGCCGCCCTGGTACTTGCCGCGGTCTGCCGGCACAAAAAGGTCGCCGATGACGGTAAAAGCGTTGGCGATCATCACCCCGGCGCCCATGCCCTGAAGTCCCCGGAAAATAATAATCTGGGACATGGTCTGGCTCAGGCCGGAGAACAGCGACCCGAGAGTGAAGATGGCCAGCCCGGCTATGTAAAAAGGCTTCCGGCCGTACATGTCGCTGAGCCGGCCGGTGATGGGTATCACCGTGGTGGATGTCAGCAGGTAAGCGGTGGTGATCCAGGTGTACTCGGTGAATCCCCCGAGGTCGCTGACGATGCGGGGCAGGGCGGTAACGACGATAGTCTGGTCCAGGGCGCCGAGGAAGATCGCCATAAGCACGCCGGCCATGGTAAAGACGACCTGCCGGCGCGGCAGCGAGCGAAGCCCGACCACTAGGGATTAGACCTTAACGGTACAGTAGCGCGCACACCCTGAATTATACCGCAACGCGCGCGGATAGAGTAGCGCGGCGCGGGCCGCCTGATTACTCGATCTTGGTTGCTGTCAGACCTGCCTCACCCCAATCCCCTCTCCATCCTGAAACATTGGCTACACTACCGCCAAACATGGAGCGGGGGACCCAGGGGTGAGGTTGCTTGACAATCTCAACCTAGATTGAGTAGAACCCGGGCCGCCCTACGGTTTGAGCTCGGCGTTCATGTTAATAAAGGCGATCAGGTTGTCCCGGCCGATCATGCCGACTATCTTATGGTCTTCCACCACCGGTACCTGGTTGATATCGGACTGGGCCATTATCTGGAGAACGTTGGCGAGCTCTTCCGTGGGCGACACCGTCTTGAGCTGGTCCAGGTTGGTCATGGCCTCCCGGGCCTTGACGGAGCTCCACCTGTCCCGCGGGACGGCGCGGATGTCGGCCATGGTGACCAGTCCGCGTACGCGGCTTTCATCGGTAACCGGGAAACAGCGGCGGCCGGTGGTGAAAACATACTCGTTAACCAGGCGCTCGATGGTCATGTCCGGGCTGACCAGGGTGCACTCGGTGGTCATAATCTCCCGCGCGATGTGCCCCTTGAGCATCTCCTGGAGCGCCACCTGGCGGTAGCTGTTGGTGGCGGCGTTGTCCAGGAACCAGCCGATGAAGGCGATCCACAGGCCGTTGAACCAGTTGCCGGTGAAGATGATGAGGATGCCGCCGGCGATGAACAGGAAGGCCACGCCCCGGCCGAACCAGGAGGCTATCTTGGTGGCGCGGCGCAGGTCGCGGATACGCCACCATAATATGGAGCGGAAGACGCGCCCGCCGTCCAGGGGGAAACCGGGTATGAAATTGAATACGCCCAGCGCCACGTTGATCAGGCCCAGCCAGTACGCGATGGCCGCGACAAACTGGTTCGTGTCGCGGGAGAGAAAAAAAACACCCCAGAAGACGGCGCCCAGCACTAGGCTCGTGCCCGGGCCGGCCAGGGCCATCCAGAACTCGTCCTTGGCTCGCGCCGGCTCCTGGGTCATCTCGGAAACGCCGCCGAAGATGAACAGCGTTATCGAGCGTACCGGTATGCCTTCGCGCCGGGCGACCAGGCTGTGCATAATCTCATGGGTTAGCACCGAGCTGAAGAAGAGGAAGCTGGTAATTACCCCGGCGAGTATCGAGGTCGACTGGGGCCAGTTCGGGTAGGTCAAAGGAAAGTAGTTGTACGCCAGGAGCCAGGTGACCAGCAGAAAGACGATGAACCAGGAGTAGTGCAGGCGGACGGCGATGCCGAACAGGCTGCCGATAGGTACACTGCCTTTAAACACGGCCTCACTCCTTTGAACGCGAAGGCTATTTCCTTGCTGATTGTATACGCCTCCGAGCCGGACTTTCTATCCGTAGGTTTACCTAGTTTTGTCATGAGCGTAACCATAACTTGATCGGTAGGTTACTATGGCAGGCGAGCTTGATTTAACAATCGGTTCGGGGCAAAATAGGGGTATTCTCAAGGCCAATTAAGTGAATTTACTAATCTACGCCCCCGCTTTGATTGTTTATCATTACTGTGATAGATAACTGGAGGTGCGCGATGAATCTTAACGCCTTGCGCAATATTAGCTGCGGGGTCTACGTGATAGGCTCCAGGAAAGATGACCGGTTCAACGCCCAGATAGCCAACACCGTTTTCCAGATTACCTCGGAGCCGCCGACCGTGGCGATAAGCATCAACCGGAAAAACCTTACTCACGAATTCATTACCGCCAGCAAGACTTTTACCGCTTCCATGTGCTGCGAGGACACCCCCCTGCCCTTCATCGGCCACCTGGGATTCAAGTCCGGCCGGGATATAAACAAGCTCGAGGGGCTAGAGTACACCGTCGGTGTGACCGGCGCCCCGGTCGTCACCCAGCACGCCGCGTCCTACCTGGAGACGCGGGTTGTCAGCCAGCTCGATGTCGGCACGCACACCATCTTTGTCGGCGAGATGGTAAACGCCGACGTGCTGAATGAAAAAAAGTGCATGACGTATGATTACTACTTGAAGATAAAACGCGGCACGACGCCGGTCACCGCGCCAACCTATATCCGGGAGAAAAGGGAAGTCGGCGCCTGAGACTGGCCTCGGCTTGGCGCAGCGCTTGGCAGCGGAGGCAGCATGTGGTACTTCGACGGGTTCGGCTGGTGGATGGTGTTAGGGGCTATCTGGATGATAATTTTCTGGGGGGCGATAATCGGCCTGGTCATCTGGGCGGTCACCCGGCTGACGCGGCGGTCCGATGCCGCCGGCAGGAGTCCCATCGACATCGCCCGTGAGCGCTACGCGAAGGGTGAGCTAACCAGGGAGCAGTTCGAGGAGATCAAGAGAGACCTGTCCTGAGCCCGGTAAGCGGGCCGGCGCCGGCGGGGTTAGAGGCTAACATTTGCGCGGCTTTTTAACGAGACCGTTACCAGAGGACCTGGACGCGCTGGCCGAGCTGGCCCTCGACCTGCGCTGGACGTGGAGCCACGAGGCGGACCAGCTCTGGAAGGCGGTCAACCCGGAGGTCTGGCAGCAGACGCAAAATCCGTGGGCGATGCTTCAGAGCGTCCCGCGGCTCGAACTGGAGAGGCTGGCCGGGGACGGGCGGTTCATGGCCGAGCTGGGGCGCCTCATCAAGGCCCGCCAGGACTACGTCGAGCGCCCCGGCTGGTTCCGGGAGCATTACCCGGAAGGCACCCTCCAGCCGGTGGCCTATTTCAGCATGGAGTACGGGCTCGGAGAAGGCTTGCCCCTTTACGCCGGCGGGCTGGGCGTCCTGGCCGGGGACTATCTCAAGACAGCGAGCGACCTGCACGTGCCCATGGTCGGCCTGGGCATACTCTACCAGCAGGGCTACTTCCGCCAGATACTGGAGCACAGCGGCTGGCAGCTTGAAGCCTACCCGTACAACGTGCCGACCAGCCTGCCGATAAGCCCGGTGATCGATGACGCCGGCGGGTGGCTGCGCATTCCCCTGGAGCTGCCGGGGCAGAAGCTCTGGCTGCGCGTCTGGCAGGCCCGTATCGGGAGCGTGGCGCTCTACCTGCTAGACAGCAACGACCCGCTCAACAGCCCGGCCAACCGGGGCATCACCAGCAAGCTGTATGACGACCGGGCCGAGATAAGATTGATGCAGGAGATGGTGCTGGGTATCGGCGGCTGGCGCGTCATCCGGGCCCTCAACATCCCGGTGGAGGTCTGCCACCTCAACGAAGGGCACACCGCTTTCGTGGTCCTGGAACGTGCCCGGGAGTTCATGCTGCAGACCGGGGAGTCTTTCCCCGTGGCCGTGTGCGCCGTCCGCGCCGGCAACGCCTTTACGACGCACACGCCGGTGGCCGCCGGTTTCGATGTCTTCCCGCCTGACCTGCTGCGCCGCTATCTGCAAAAGTACCTGGGCCAGGCCGGCATTCCTCTCCGGGAGGTGCTGGCGCTGGGCCGCACCAATCCGGAGGACGAGCAGGAGCCGTTCAATATGGCCTACCTGGCCATGCGCGGCAGTCTCCATGCCAACGGGGTCAGCCGGCTGCACGGGGAGGTCAGCCGCCGGCTGTTCCAGCCCCTGTTTCCCCGCTGGCCCGAGGACGAGGTGCCGATAAGCCACGTTACCAACGGCGTTCACGTCGGCTCGTGGGACTCCGCGGCCGCGGACGAGCTGTGGACCAATGCCTGCGGGAAGGAGCGCTGGCTGCACGCCCTCGAGACGGTGGCCGAGGCCATCGAGCGGATATCCGACGCTGACCTGTGGAGCTTCCGCACCCGCCAGTCCCAGGCCCTCGTCGAGTACATCAGGCAGCGGCTGGCCCTCCAGCTTGAGCAGCAGGGCGCCGGCGAGGAGGAGATTGACGAGTCGGCGCGCGTTCTGGACGCCAATGTCCTTATCGTCGGCTTCGCCCGGCGTTTCACCGCTTACAAGAGGCCCGACCTCCTGCTGACCGACCTGCGCCGCCTCAAGGCGCTGATAACCAACCCGAACCGGCCGGTGCAGGTCGTGGCCGCTGGCAAGGCGCACCCGGAGGACGAGGAAGGCAAGCGGCTGGTACAGCAGTTCGTTTGCTTTAGCCATGACCCGGAGGTGCGCGGCCGGGTCGTTTACTTGCAGGACTACGATATCGCCATGGCGCAGCGCCTGATGCAGGGCGTGGACCTCTGGCTGAACACGCCGCGGCGCCCCTGGGAGGCCTGCGGGACCAGCGGGATGAAGGTGCTGGTGAACGGCGGCCTGAACTTCTCGGAGCTGGACGGCTGGTGGGCCGAGGCCCACCAGCCGGATGTCGGCTGGGCGCTGGGCGACGGCAAGGAGCACCCCGAGCCGGGCTGGGACCTGGTCGAGGCGCAGCGCCTGTATGAGCTGCTCGAAGAAGAGATTGTCCCCACGTTTTACCGCCAGGACGAGCGCGGTATCCCCCGGGACTGGGTGCGGCGGATGCGGGCGAGCATGTCCCGGCTTACCGCGGACTTCAGCACCAACCGGATGCTGCGCGAGTATACCGAAGGGATCTACATCCCGGCGGCGGCCCGTTTCCGCAAGCGCCTTGCCGGCGGAGCCCGTCTGGCCCATGACGTGTACGCGTTCAAGGTAAAGCTGGAGCGCTACTGGCGCCACGTGCGTTTCGGGGAGGTCAGGGCCAGCGACGCCGACAGCCGCATCCATTTCGAGGCCGCGGTCTATTTGGGGGAGCTGGACCCGGCATCGGTCGCCGTGGAAATCTACGCCGATGCTGCCGGTCTTTACGGCCGCGAGCGGATTCCCATGGCGCGCGGCGACCGGCTTGAAGGGGCGTTAAACGGTTACACCTACCGGGGAGAGATACTTTCGGGACGACGGCTGGCGGACTATACCGTCAGGGTGATCCCGGCCCACGCCGAGGCATTCGTTCCGCTTGAGGCCAACCGCATCACCTGGCAAAAGTGAGAAGGCGGGCTTCAGCTTAAGGGCGGCGGCGCTTAAACCAGGGAAATGATGGCGTTCAGGATGCTCTGCACGCCCTCGGTCTTGGGGGCGAAGGCCACCGACTTCAGGAGATAGCTCTGAGCGCCGTCCCGGCAGCACGTCAGGATGTCCTCCGGCTGGTCGGACACGGTGAGCACCACTACCGGCGTGTTTCTCAGGCGCGCCTCGCTCCTTGTCTTCTCCAGGGCCTCGCTGCCGGAAAGCTTGGGCAGCCTGAGGTCCAGCAGGATGATGTCCGGCTTCGGGAAATCCGTTTCCGAAGCGTACTTTTCCCGGTTGAAAAGGAAATCAACGGCTTCCTCTCCGTCCCTCACCCAGAACAGCCGGTTCTTTAGCGGCCCCTCTTCCAGGCCGCGCTGGATAAGCAGGGCATGTTCTTCGGTATCTTCTACCAGCAGGATATTGATTTCTTTCGGCTCGGACATCTTACCTCCTTAAAACGCCATTGATGCGTTGGCTGAGGTCCGTAGGGGAGATGGGTTTCTTGAGGAAGCCGGAGGCGCCGGCCTTGATCGCGCTGACTACTATTTCCGGGAAGCCCGGATCATCCGGAATCATGACGATGACGCTGGGGGAGACGGCGCGCTCCCGTATCTCGCGCAGCACGGAAAAGTCATTCTCCTCGGCGATATTAATATCTACCAGGGAGATATCAGGTCGCAGCGCCAGACATTTATCCAGGCACTCGCGGGCGTCCCGGGCGGTGGCGACCACGCTCAGTTTCAGCGACTCCAGGTGGCTCTTAAACATCGTCCGTAAAAATAGCGAGTTATCCGCAACCAGTACCTTCGAACCTTCCATAACCTACTCCTTCCTTTCAGCCTGCGGCAGGGTGAAGCAGACCGAGGTGCCCCGGCCCGCCTCGCTCTCGATCCAGACCCGGCCGGAGTGCGCCTCGACAATCTTTTTAACGATGTCCAGTCCCAGACCGGCGCCCTGGCTTTCCCTTGAGCCCCGGTAGAAGGGCTCGAAGACCCGGTCGACCTGGCCGGGTGCGACGCCGGCGCCGTTATCCCGCACGAAAAAGACGTGCTCGCCGTCCGACTGCCGGTGCCCGATCTCGATGGTCAGCGGCCGGCTGGGGTCGCGGTACTGCACGCTGTTCTGAATTAGGTTGTTAAATACCTGCACCATGGCCGTCCGGTCCACGAAGAGCGCCGGGAACCCCTCGGCTAGTGAGATGCGCGCGCCGGCGGGACCAGTTTGCCCGGCGACCTCGGCCCGGGATTCCTCGATGATGTCTTTCAGGGGTACGGCCTCGGCTGACCTGGTGATGCGCCCGGCGCGCCCGTACTCCAGGATCTTGTTGAGAAGCGCCTGCATCTTCGCGACGCCGGTCTCGATCAGCCGGGCGTCTTCCTCCACCCGCGGCATATTGTACTTGCTCAGGTCGGCGCGGAGCATGCCCGTGAAGCCCTGGATGGTGACCAGCGGCGCCCGTAGGTCATGGGCGGCGGTATAGGCGAACGTCTCAAGCTCGCGGACGGTCTGCTGCAAGGCTTTTTCCGCCTTCTTGCGCCGGGATATATCCATGAAATTGCCCAGGGCGGCCGGCCGGCCGTAGTACCTGATGGGCGTGATGGTCTCCATCGCCCATATCTCCGCACCGTTCTTGTGTATAATCCTGAACTCGTACGGCTGGGAACGGTCGCCCTTCAGCATGGCTACAGCGTTCTCCCTTACCGACGCCCGGTCGTCCGGGTTGACGATGGACAGGGATCTCATTTGCGCCAGTTCTTCGAAAGAGTAACCCGTATTTGCCTGGAACCTGGGATTGGCGAAGCAAAACTTGCCGTCTTGTACCACGTAAATGCCGATGGCCGAGTTGTTGGCCAGGGTCTGGTACATATCTTCCGCCTGTTTCCGCTCGGTGATGTCTTTCAGAAAGCAGACGACGGCCGGCTTGGCTAGCCAGCTCACCGCGGCCGCGCTGGCGTCGGCCCATTTGATGTCGCCGCTCCTGGTGCGTATCCGGAAGATTAGGGAATCAGCGGCCCCGTCTCCGGCCAGTACCCGGCGGTGACAGCGGTTTACCATGTCCCTGTCATCGGGGTGCACGATATCCAGGAAATGCAGGTTGTACAGTTCGTTAGGGGTGTAGCCGGACTGCTGGCAGGCACTTTGGTTGACTAAATGCAGCCGGCCATCCTGTATGATGCAGAAGGCTACGTTGGCGTTATCGACGACAGTCCGGTACTTGATCTCGGAGGTCCGGGCCTCGCTCTCGGCCTTCCGCCGCAACTGCACTTCGTTAAGGAGGTTGCTGGTGCGGTGCTTTACCTTCTCCTCAAGCTCGATGTTGAGGTCGGCCAGGTCCCGCCGGGTCTTTTCCAGTTCGGCGTTGCGCGTTAGAAGGGAGTCGTAGGTAGACAGGAGCAGGTTCAGTATCTGAACGCGGTCCGAGGCAATGAGGTGTTTCTGCCCGCCAAAGCTTATCTCGATTCCCGGCCCGGACGGCTCCTCTTCGGCGAGACACGTGTTTGCCAGGAGACACCCGACGCGGTGCAGTAAATACTCGCTCTGCCAGGGCCTGGTGATGAGGTTGTCGGCGCCGCACTGCAGCCCCCGGACGATATCCAGCGCCTCTTCCAGGCCGGTAAGGAGAACAACCGGGATGTTTTTAGTGCTGGGGTCTGACTTTATCGCCCGGCACAGCTCGAAACCATCGGTATCCGGCAGGACGATATCGCTGATGACCAGGTCGGGGGCCTGTTTCGCCATGATGTCCCAGGCTTCCCGGGCGCTGCCGGCTGCGGTGACCCCGTAGCCGTCCTGCTCGAGAACATGTCTCAACTATAATGCTCCAGGTCCGGCTGTTTTCGCGGTACGCCCTTAACCTAACCGCTGACGCATGCAGTATCCAAGCTGCTGTGCTATAATACGGCATCGTGCGGACAGTTATCTACGGCGCCGGCGGCATCGGTAGCGTGGTCGGAGGGTATCTGAAGCTTGCCGGGCAGGATGTGATTCTTGTGGGACGCCCCGGCCATGTCAGGGCCATCAACGACCGCGGGCTGCGTATCATAAGCCCGTCAGGCACCCGCCTGGTGCGTTTGAACGCAGTAACCGGAGCGGATGAGCTTGAATTCCGGGATGGTGACGTCAGTTTCCTGTGCGTTAAAGGCCAGGACACGGAGCGGGCGCTCGACCAGATGGCGCCGGCCGGGAGTAACGTGCCCGTATTCTGTTTTCAAAACGGGGTCCGGAACGAGGCTCTTGCCGCCCGCTTCGTAAAAGATGTTTACGGGGTCATGGTGGACATGTGGGTGGAATACCTGGTAGACGGCGAGGTAACGGTACGGGCCGACCCGCCGGGCCGTTTTGTCATCGGCAGGTATCCTTCAGGGACTGACCCGGTCATTGAGACGGTAGCCGCCGGGCTCCGCTCGGCCGGGTTTTACGTCAAGGTGACGCCGGACGTTATGCCGTACAAATGGGGGAAGCTGATAGCCAACCTGGGCAACGCGGTTGACGCCGTCTGCAAGGCGAAACCCCAGGACGTGGCTTTTATTTATCACGCGGCGCGGCGGGAGGCCAGGGACATCCTGTCCGGTGCAGGCGTAAGCTTGGTATCCCTGAAAGACCTCGATAGGGAGTGGCCGGAGTCGGCGGCGCGTACCGTGTCCGGTGAAGGGCACGGCTCGACCTGGCAGAGCCTGGCGCGCCGGGGCGCCGCGGTTGAGACCGATTTTCTTAACGGAGAAATCGTCCGGCTAGCGCGGAGGCTGGGTCTGCCGGCCCCGGTCAATGAAGGGCTGCTCCGCCTCTGCGAGGAGATGGTCGCCAGGCGGGAGCCACCGGGCAAGTACACCGGCGACGAGCTGGCCGGGTTGCTCGGCCTCAAATAAACGGCTGATTATTCTTCGGGGATAATCTCGCCCATCAGCCGGGGAAGCTCCCGGAAAGGCAGCTGCAGCGCTCGCATCAGGTCCACGGCGTTCCGGGGCGCGCAGGCCTTCCAGTGATTGTTAAAAAAAGCGAACAGCAGCTTCGTTTTTTGCGCGGCGGCGCTGACCCTGGCTGACAGCTCTTCTATCTCTCCGGCGGAGTAAAGGTAGGCATAGCGCGTCTCGACATTGCCCTTCCACCAGTTCTCTTTGTTCCGGCCGTGAAAACGGAAGTAGGCCATATCCGAGGTGACAGGGAGCTCCGGTGAAATCGAGGAGCCGAACTGCGGCTCATCTATCTGCACCCAGGCCGCGTTTCGCTCCCGCAGGAGCTCTGCCGTGGCCCTGTCATCGCTCCAGCTTTTGTGACGGAGCTCCACCGCCAGGCGGTAATCGCCGAAGCATTTGATAACGGCCTGGAGAATCTGCCGGCCGTAGCCGTCGTTGACGCAGCTCGGGGGGAACTGGGCAAGCAGCGCGCCCAGCTTTCCCCGGCTTGCCAGCGGCTCGATGCCGCGCCGGAAAAGCTCGACATCATCGGCGCAGACGACCGCTTCCTCGCCGGTGGCCGCCTTGAACATCCTGGGGTGAGTGAATTTCTGCCAGAGCTTTACCGTGAACAGGAAGCCATCGGGCGTCCGCCTGGCCCAGCTCTCCGCCAGGCGCGGCTCGGGCGGCCGGTAGAATGAGCTGTTGACCTCTACCGTCTTGAAGAACTGGCTGTAATAGGCCAGCTCGTCGAGCTTTTTAAGATTCGGGTAAAAATAGCCCTTCCAGGTACCCTCTCCGGTGGGATAAGACCAGCCCGAGGCGCCGATGTAGATGTTGCTTTCCACCATGCCGGCTAAATCATACCAGATTGACCTGGCTCCGGCTATTGACAAAAGAACAGTTGTTCTATAGTATGGGATTGCCGAGGTAATTTATGAGGGTACTGTGTGTGCTGTTCCCCCATTTCCCCCTGAGATGTGAAGCTCAGAGAGTCCATGCCTTTGAGGCTCGTTCAACGCTGGTCGTCTATGAGGCGGGCTCGCAGAAGCTGGTGCTGGACTATCCGCCGGAGCTTGACGGTCTGCAAGCCGGCGCGCCCCTCCAGCAGGCCCTTGCCCGCCATGACGAAGTAAAGCTGCTCCAGGCCGATATCCCTTACTACTGGGCGGTGTTTAACGGCATCCTGGACGGGCTGGAAACGAGGAGCCCGCTGGTGGAAGACGCCGGCCTGGGCACGGCCTACCTCGGCCTCGACGGGATGCAGCTTATCTACCCCGACGACAAAGCCGTTTTCGCGGCCGTGAAGGAGGCCATCCCGGAGGCCTTTGCCCCGCAGATAGGCATAGCCGGGGGCAAGTTCCCGGCCTACCTGGCCGCCCTCCACAGCCCGGCGGGCGGCTGCCGGGTGCTTGAAGGCGATACGGGCGCTTTCCTGAGAGACCTGCCGTGTGACATCCTGCCCGTCTCACCCCGGAGCAAGGACAAGCTGCGCAACTTCGGCATCAAGACCCTGGGGCAGCTAGCCGCCCTGCCGCCGGGGCCGCTCCAGGCCCAGTTCGGCCCGGAGGGCAAGAAAATACTTGAGCTGGCCGGGGGCATCGACCGCACCCCCCTCTGCCCCCGCGGCCTGGCGGAGACCATCGAGGAAAATACCACGCTGTCCTCGGTGACCGTCTCGCTGGAGGCCATACTGGTCGCCGTGGAGACGCTGCTGGCCCGGGCTTTTGCGAGAGAGGCTCTGAGGGGTAAAGGCGTCCGCAGCCTGACCCTGTGGACGCGCACCTGGGACGCCGCGCATTGGGAGCGCAAAATCCCGTTCAAAGAGCCCGCCAGCGACATGAAGGGCATCACCTCGCGCATAAAGCAGGTGCTGGAGAGCTTTCCCCAGCCCGGCCCGGTCGAGCAGGTGGGGTTGAGGCTTACCCGGCTGGGCTACATCACGGGACGGCAGAAAAGCATCTTTACCCAGGTCATGGCCAAGGACAGCCTGCTGGAAGACATCAAGCAGCTTGAACTCAGGCTGGACAGCGCCCAGGTATTCAAGGTAAAGGAAGTCGAGCCATGGTCGAGGATACCGGAAAGACGCTTCGTGCTCTCGCCGCTAAACCAGTAAACACGCCGGAGCCGGTGTCCGTCCGGGAAGACAGCTCCGGTCTGCCGGCGGCGCTGGGGACGGGGCGGAAACTGCCGGTCCGGGCCGTCGAGGACCGGTGGCGGCTTGACGACGAGTGGTGGCGGCCCGAGCCGGTATCGCGGCTGTACTATGCCGTGGTGCTGGCCTCGGGGCAGCGTGTAACGCTCTTCAAAGACCTGGTAAACGGCCGCTGGTACAAACAGTCGCTCTAGGGAACAGCAATGGCTTACGCCGAGCTTCACTGCCACAGCTACTATTCCTTCCATGACGGGGCCGCCTCGCTGGAGGAGCTGCTGCTGCGCGCCAAAGAGCTCGGCGCTACCGGGCGCTGGCCGTCACCGACCACGATAACCTGTGCGGGGCGATGCGCTTCGCCCAGCTCGCCCGCTCCCTGGAGATTAAAGGCATCACCGGCGCGGAGATAACCCTGAAGGGCGGCTATCACCTGACGCTGCTGGACAGGAATCGGGAGGGCTACGGGAACTTGTGCCGCCACATCACCGCCGCCCACGCCGAAGGCCCCCGCGACAGCCCCGAGCTCGAGCCGGGCCTGCTGCCGGCCCATGCCGCCGGGCTTATCTGCCTGTCCGGCTGTCCCCGGGGCGAGCTGGCGCGGCTGCTGGCGGAATCACGCTTTGACGAGGCGCGGGGGCTCGTCCGGCGGTACCGCGACTGGTTCGGGGAGAGCTACTACCTGGAGCTGCAGCAGAACCTGGTGCCGGGCGATACCGCGCGCAACAGGGCGCTTATCGGGCTGGCCCGGGAGACCGGCATCAGGCTAGTCGCCACGGGCAACGTCCACTACCATGTCCGGGAGAGGAAGCCGCTCCAGGACTGCCTGACGGCCATCCGGCACTGCAAGAGCCTGGAAGAGACCCACCGGGAGCGCAAGGCCAACTCGGAGTTCTACCTGAGGCCGCAACCCGAGCTGACCGCGCTCTTCCCGCCCGAGGCGATGGCGAACACTCTGGATATCGCGGAGCAGTGCGACCTGGACCTGGCGAAAGACCTTAACTACATCTTCCCGAATTACCCGGCTCCGAAGGGCTATACGCCGGACAGCTACCTGGAAAAGCTCTGCGGCGAGGCGGCCGTCCGGCGCTACGGCGCGGTCACCCCGGTTGTCCGGGAAAGACTGGAGCAGGAGTTCGGCCTGATACGCAAGTACAACCTGGCCGGCTTCCTGCTGATGTACCACGAGGTCATCAAGCTGGGGCGGGAGGTCATGGTGGCCCAGGGGCTGTGCGAGCCGTCCCTGCCCCTGGAGGCCAGCCCGCCGGGCAGGGGCCGCGGCTCGTCGGTGGCGCTGCTGGCCGGCTACCTCATCGGCCTCTCGCACATCGACCCCCTGAAGTACAACCTGTCGCTGGAGAGGTTCCTGCCCGCCGATACCATGTCCAGCGTGCCCGATATCGACCTCGATTTCCCGCGCAGCATCCGGGAAGACCTTATCCTCAAGACGCACCAGAAGTGGGGCTGGCAGCGCGCCGCCCTGACCGGCACCATCGCCACCTACCTGGTCAAGGGGGCCGTCCGCGACCTGGGCAAGGCGCTGGGCCTGCCGGAAACCGAGATAGACCAGCTTTCGAAGTACGTCGACTGGGGCCGCGCCCGTGGTCTGGAACAGCAGATGCGGAAATCGCCCCACTTCAAGGATAAGGTTGACGCCCCGGTCTGGCGCGACCTCATCCGGCTGGCCGCGGAGCTGGACGGCTTCCCCAAGTACCTCGGCCAGCACCCCGGCGGCATGATACTATCCTCGACGCCGCTCATCGACATCGTGCCGGTGCAGCGGGGGGCCATCGAGGGGCGCTATGTCTGCCAGTGGGACAAGGATAGCATCGACGACGCCGGTTTCGTCAAGATAGATTTCCTGGCGCTGGGCGCGCTCTCCCAGATGCAGGAGGCCGTCGGGCTTATCAGGCAGCGCACCGGCAAGAGAGTGGACCTGTCGCGCATCGATTTCGAGGACAGGGCCGTCTACGACATGCTCTGCCGGGCCGACACCATCGGTATCTTCCAGGTGGAGTCGGCCGCCCAGATGCAGACCATCACCCGGCTCAAGCCGCGCAATCTGCTGGACATGGCGCACGAGGTTGGCGCGGTGCGGCCGGGGGTGGGCGTCAACGGCGGCGTGCAGGAGTACCTGGCGCGGCGCAGCGGCCGCAAGCCGGTGACCTACGACCACCCCCTGGAGAAGCGGGCGCTGGAGCGCACCCTGGGCATCATCCTTTTCCAGGACCAGGTGAACCAGGTGGCTATCGACGTCGCCGGTTTCGCCCCCAGCGAGGCCGACCGGCTGCGCCGCGCCTTCGGCCGGAGGCATAACGATGAGCTGATAGCCGCGTACCGGCGGAAGTTCCTGGCGGGGGCCGCGGCCCGGGGTGTCAGCGAAGAGGCGGCGGAAAGGATATTCAGGAAGTTCAACGGCATGTACATGTTCCCGGAGTCGCACGCCTTCGCCTTTGGCGTAACGGCCTACCAGGCGTCCTGGCTGAAGCTCTATTACCCTTTGGAGTTCTTCGCGGTCATCTTCAACCAGCAGCCGATGGGCTTCTATAACCTGGAGACCCTGACAGAGGACGCCCGGCGGCACGGCGTCCCCGTATTGAACCCGGATATCAACCGGAGCCGGGCGAGGTGCATTATCGAGAACGACGCCATCCGCGTGGGCTTCCTCAACGTGCTGGGACTGGGCGAGGCGGCGGCAAAAAGTATCGAAGAAGGCAAAAAGAGGGCGGGCGTTTTCCGCGGCATCGGGGAGTTCCTGGAAAGCACCGGCGTGCTCGAGGAGGTCGCCCTGAACCTGGCCGGCGCCGGGGCCTTCGACAGCCTGGAGCCGAACCGGCGAAAGGTAAAGTGGGAGATCGGCCTCAGATACCGCCCCCTGAACTCGCAGTTGCCGCTGCCGCTCCCGGTGGCGCAGGACCTGGTCAGCCTGGACGCGCCCGGCGACTGGGAACGCATGAGGGAGGAGTACAACGTGCTCAGCCTCTTTCCCGCCGGGCACATCATGTCCCGCCTGCGCCCCCGCTTCCACAGCGACGTGCTCTGCAGCAAGGACATCGTGCGGCTCGGCAACAACGCTGAGGTCGTCACCGCCGGGCTGGTCATCCGCCGCCAGCGGCCGCAGGGCAAGGTGGTCTTCATCACGCTCGAGGATGAGTTCGGTCATATCCCGTGCATGGTCTTCCCCCAGGTCTACGAGCGCAACGAGCACCGCTTCAAATCGGCGTTCCTGGCGGTCAGGGGCAGGGTCTCCCGGCGCGAAGGCACCCAGAACGTGGTGATAACCCAGGTGAAGCCCTTCAGCGCCCTGGACAGGGTGCCGCAGTCGAAAGACTGGCGTTAATCGCCACGCGCCGCCGTCGCGGATATGCTACAATAGTAACCTGATGCCGGTTAACTTCCTGGAAAAACCCCGGAGGCGCCTGTGAGAGACCTGGCTTTCGGCCTGACGATGACCGTGTTGGGGATGAGCGTCACCCTGCTGACCCTCTTTTTGCTGACCCTGGTTATCCGCCTGCTGAACAGGCTTTATCCCTTCCGGGAAGAAGACGAGCCAGAGAACGGCTAAAGCGAATGGACCTGTTTCTCGCGGCGCTCGCCAGTTTCGCCCAGGGCTTCGCCAATCTAAGCTGGCAGGCGCTCGTGATGATCGTGCTCGCCTGCCTTCTCCTTTACCTCGCCATCGGGCGGAAAATCGAGCCGCTGCTGCTGGTGCCGATCGGCTTCGGCGTGCTGCTCGGGAACCTGCCCCTGGCCGGGCTCTCGGCGCACGACGAGGGCGGCATCATCAACCTGCTTTATGAAAGCGGCATCCTGACCGAGCTGTTCCCTGTCCTGCTGTTCATCGGCCTGGGCGCGATGATTGATTTCGGCCCGATGCTGGGCAACCCGGCGGTGCTGATTTTCGGCGCGGCCGGTCAGTTCGGCATATTCCTGACCCTGCTGCTGGCGCTGGCGCTCGGCTTCAGCCGCGAGCAGGCGGTCTCGATTGCCGTTATCGGCGCCTGCGACGGCCCGACGGCGATCTTCGTCGCCTCCCGGTTCGCCCGCGACCTGCTGCCGGCGATATCCATTGCCGCGTACTCTTACATGTCCCTGGTGCCGGTCATCCAGCCGCCCATCATGCGGGCGCTCACCACCAAAAAGGAGCGGGCCACCATCATGGCGCGCGGCGAGAAAAAAGTCTCGCGGAAGGTCAAGATACTCTTCCCGATAGTCGCCGGGGTCCTCACCATACTCATCGCGCCGATGGGCGCGCCGCTCATGGGGATGCTGATGTTCGGCAATCTTATGAAGGAGTCCGGGGTCATCAAGCGGCTGGTGGATGTCTCCGAAGGGGCGCTGGCCAACCTGGTGACGCTCTTTTTGGGGCTGACCATCGGGGCTTCGATGCTGGGCAGTAACTTTTTACAGTGGCAGACCATCCTGGTGTTTGCCCTGGGGCTGGTGGCCATCTCGCTCGATACCGTGGCCGGGGTGCTGCTGGGCAAGTTCATGCGGGTGGTGACCAGGGGCAAGGTAAATCCCCTGGTCGGCGCGGCCGGCATCTCCGCTTTCCCCATGTCGGCCCGGGTGGTGCAGAGGGAAGGACAGCGGGCGAATCCCCAGAACTTCCTGCTGTGGCACGCCATCGGCGCCAACACGGGCGGGCAGATCGGCTCGGTCATGGCGGCGGCCGTCATGCTGGCGGTCATGGCCGGACTGGGAATCACCCCGAGCCCGTAGGACACCACACCCCATTCCGCATCAAGTACGGAATGACCAGCACGAGCTATACATACCTATTTATGCTCACGATACCAGTCCCGGACCGGTTTCGTGACGGACTGGCTGGCGCCGAAGGTCGGCGCGAAGCTCGAGTGCTTACCCTCGCCGCCGATCACCAGGACGACGATATCCTTCCGCCGCGCCACCGGGACTGATTCGGCGTCGGCGAACTCCCCGAAGGTGTTCCGGCACTCTTTCCGGAAGGCGATGTGGGTTTCAGCCAGCCGGCCGAGGGGCAGTCGCGCGCGTTCGAAAATGAAGTCCTTGACCTGCTCCTTGGAAAAGCCGTCCCGCGCGATAGTGGCGGCGTGCTCCGGCCCGAGTATCAGGACGGGCTCGCCGAGCAGGTACATCAGGTTGTTGTTGCCGGCGGTGGCCATGGTGGCGGCCGCGGTCGTCAGGATGCCCTCCGCCGTAATGCTCAAGTGATCGTTGATGTTGTGCGGCGGCTCGGCGGCGAAGACCGTTACCGCGCTCTCCCCGGGCTGGAAACCCCTTTCGGCGTGGAGCGCCGGCCAGGGGCTGTCCACCTCGTTCTCCGCCGCGCAGTAGGTAAACCGGGCCGGGCTGCCCTGGGTGGTCTTGCTGACCTGCCCCGGCACGCCGCCCCCGATGTTGAGCATGATGAGCCTTATGGCCCGGCCGATGGCGGCGTTGGCCCTGACGCCCGGCCCGAAGGCGTTCCCCCGGCCGTTGACGCCCAGCCTTCGCGCGACAGGCCCGTTGATTATGAGCAGGGGCGTGCACGGGTGGGTGGTCGCCTGGACGCCGGCCAGGTTGAATCTCTCCTCGGCCAGGGCCTCGACCGCGGCGATGATGACCGGCAGGTACTCGGGGAGGCAGCCGGCCATGACCGCGTTAATGGCAATCTTCTCCAGGGTGGCCTCGCCGCCGCGCGGCGGCAGGATGGCGACGAGTTCACCGGGGTCGCGGCTGGACAGCATCCGCGAAACACTGGCCGCCGTCGGCGGGATAACCGGCAGCCCGTCCGTCCAGCCGCGCTCATAGAACAGGCTGGACACGGCCTCCGCCGAGTCTTCGACACTGATGCGCTCCGATACCAGGCGGTCTGCCATCATCCTTCCTCCTCGGGCATGTCCAACAGTCGGGCCGGATTGACCTTGCACATGAGCTCGATGTCGCGCGGGGCAAAGCCCCGCTGGAGCAGGATAGACAGGAACATCCTCATGCCCTCTACCGGGGGCGGGTTCTGCTCCTGTCCCAGGTCGGTGCTGATGACGCAGCGTTCCGGGCCGACGGCCTTGACGGCGCTGATAACAATTTCCGGGTCATGCCGGCGCGATGTCGGCATCAGGCCTTCAACGGTGTGTTCGAGGAATGCCCCCATCCCGGCCAGCCGTTTCTGGTCGGCCAGGGTCAAAGGCTCGTCGACTACCGAGGTCTCGCAGGGGTGGGTGATGAGGAGCTTGCCGATGCCCCTCACCCGCGCCGCTTCCGCCAGCGCGAAGGTCTCGGCGGGGCTGATATGGCCGGTGGCGAGGACCAGGCTGCAATCCCTGACCAGCGCCAGCAGCCCGTCCATCTCCGGGACGAGCCGGCCCTTAACGTCCAGGATGGAGAAACCCTCGCCCTCCAGGGGCATGTTAAAAAGCTGCCTGGCCCGCGCCCGGCTGTTGGCCGAGGAAAAAGTGGGCAGCCATACCACCTTCGCGCCAAGCCTGGCCGAGGTTTCCAGGGCGTGATGGTTCAGGCCGCCGGCTTCGTAGTCCAGGCAGAGGCTGCCGAAAACCCTGACCCCGGGCACGAGCCCGCTCACCAATTCGGCCAGGGGGGCGGTGGGGTACTGCCGGTTCTTGAGAACGACCGCCCGCATGCCGGCGTCCCGCGCCTGCTGCGCCGCCTGTAAGGCGTTGAGCCGCCTTTTCCGGACGTCCGGGGCATGGTGGACGTGCATATCTATCGAGCCGCGCAGGAGCTCGTCAAGGGCGGTCATACCGATTCCGGCGCGGTCAGGGCCCTTATGAGTTTCTCCAGGGCGGCGTCGGCCTTCGCGCGCACCTCATCCGGGCGCAGCCCGCCGACGGGGTGCGGGACGATGACCAGCGGCACTGATGGCAGTCCCTCGCTCTCGGCGATGGACCTGGCCAGGTTGAGGAACAGGTCGGAACAGACAGTCGCTGTGGGGATGCGCCGCTTTTCCAGCTCAATCGCGTCGTAGATACTCCACGTCGTGCAGGCCCCTCAGTCGGCCATGCCGTTGACCACGAAGTCGCAGCCTGACAGGCTGTCCAGCATATCGCCGGGAATCGGCAGGGCGACGCCGATACCGCCCTCTTTCCTGACGCGCACGACACCCTTCAGGTGAAGCCGGCGGGTCAAAAGCTCCTCCACCCGCGCCAGGAAGATACCGAAGTTGGGCTTGCCGTTGTCGAGCAGGCCGAGCACCTTGCCGTTGAGGTCGGGCAGGCGGAGCGCCGGCTCAAACCGGCGCCGGGCGACGGCGGCTACCGGGGTTAACACCTCGATGGTTCCTGGCGTCATGGCGGGCGGCCTCCTTTTCGAAATCAAGGCATCTCCGGGGAATTTTTATTGAGGATGGTTAAGATTGTAAGAGGGGGTCTGGTTTTTGTCAACAAATAAAAGTATGATATGGCTACAACAGGCTTGAGGTGGAAAGCGCATGGCGGAACGGATAGTGACCACGAGCTGCGGACACGACTGCGGCGGGCGGTGCCTGCTCCGGGTACACCTGCGGGACGGCGAGATAATTCGGATCGAGACGGACAACGAGGAGGAGCCCCAGCTCCGCGCCTGCCTGAGGGGCCGGGCCTACCGCCAGCGCGTCTACGACCCCGGCCGCTTGAAATACCCCATGCGCCGCGTGGGCGCGCGGGGCGAGGGCCGATTCGAGCGTATTTCCTGGGATGAAGCCCTGGACACGGTCGCCGGGGAGATGGTGCGGGTAAGGGACACGCACGGCTATGCCAGCATACTCTACCTGGGGGGCGGCGGCTACCATGGGGCGCTGCACTTCGGGCGGGCGGCCGAGCGGCTGCTTGTCCGGTTCGGGGGCTTCACTCGGCCCTGGGGCGACGCCGGCTTCCACGGGGTGATGTTCGCCTCGATGGCGACCTACGGCACGATGACCACGGGCAACGCGCGGGAAGACCTGCTGAACTCCCGGCTGGTCATCATGTGGGCCTGGAACCCCGCCGTCACCATCTGGGACGCCAACACGGCGCTGACCCTGGCCCGGGTCCGGGAAAAAGGCATCAGGATAGTTTCCGTCGACCCGCTGCTTACCGAGTCCACCGCCGCCTTCGCCAGCGAGTGGGTTCCCATAAGGCCGGGGACGGATACCGCCATGCTCATCGCCATGGCTTACGTGATTATGGAGCGCGGCCTTCAGGACCAGGCCTTCCTCGACCGGTACACGGTCGGTTTCGAGAGGTTCCGCGATTACGTTACCGGGGCGGAGGACGGCGTGCCCAAGACCCCCGCCTGGGCGGAGGCGATTACCGGCGTGCCGCGGGCGACCATCGAGCGGCTGGCCGTGGAGTACGCCGCCAGCCGACCGGCGGCGCTTGTCCCGGGCTGGGCGCCGGGCCGCAATCTCATGGGCGATCAGTTCAACCGCGCCGCCAGCACGCTGGCCGCCATGACCGGCAACGTGGGCAAGGTGGGGGGCTACGCCGGCGGCTTCATGCGCTATTTCCACAGCCGGGAGCTGGCGCTGCCGCGCGCCCCCGGCAACCCGCTGGAAAAGGGCACGCCGCCCCGCCCCACCAGCCTGTACAAGCTCCGGGGGGCCGACCACCCCACCAGCGCCCGCATCCACTGCACCAAGATATATGACGCCATACTCCAGGGCAAGGCCGCCGGCTATCCGTGCCAGCCCAAACTGGCCTATATCGAGGCTTCCGACTGGCTGACGGCGCATCCCAATGTCAACAAGGGCATCGAGGCCTTCAAGAAGCTGGAGTTCATCGTCGTTCACGAGCAGCGCCTGACCCCCACGGCCCGGTTCGCCGATATATTGCTGCCGGTCAACTCATCTATGGAACGGGAGGACGTGGTCGCTCCCTGGCTCTCGGCCCCTTACTATGTCTACATGCACAAGACCATCGATTCCCTGCATGAGTCGAAGGCCGACCGGGAGATCTGCGCCGAGCTGGCGCCCCGGCTGGGCATAAGCGACTACCGGGAGGGCCGCACCGACGCCGGGTGGCTCGAGGAGATCGCGAAACGGGTCGGCGATATTCCCGACTTTAAAAAGTTCCGGGAAAAAGGCTCGGCCAAGATAAAGCCTGCCCGGCCCCTGGTGGCCTTCAAGGAACAGATCGAAGACCCGGCCGGCCACCCGTTCCCGACCCTCTCCGGCAAGATCGAGATATACTCCGAGCACATCGCCGAGATGAAGCATCCCGGCGTGCCGCCCGTGGCGAAGTACCTGCCCTCCGCCGAAAGCCCCGGCAGCCCCCTTTCCCGGAAATACCCCCTCCAGATGTGCAGCGTCCACCCCAAGCACGGCATCCACGCCTCAACAGAGAACCTGCCGTGGCTTTCCGAGGTCGAGCCGAGACGCCTCTGGATAAACTCCCAGGACGCTCAGGCGCACGGCATCGCGGACGGCGACCGCGTAATGGTTTTCAACGACCGGGGCAAGGCGCTGATGAAAGCCTGGATTACCGAGAGGATCATGCCGGGGGTGGTCAACATCGCCGAGGGCGGCTGGTTCGACATCGACGAGCAGGGCGTGGACCGCGGCGGCTGCGCCAACACCCTGATACCCGACGAGCCGTCACCGGCCGGGGCCTGGTCGGCGGTCTCACCCCTGGTCCAGGTGATAAAGATCTCGGCCGCCAAATGAAAGAATAAGGAGGCACGGTCATGGAACACCGGATTATTCCCAGGAACTACTATGAGGACTGGAACATCGGGGAAAAGTTCACCTCGCCGGCGCGGACGGTTACCCAGGCCGATATCGTCAATTTCGCCGGGATCTCGGGGGACTACAACCTGGCGCACACCGACAAAGAGTACTCGCGCACCAAGGGTTTTGAGAAGCCCATCGTCTACGGGTGGTTGACCCTTTCCATCGCCCATGGACTGCTCTTCCGGCTGGGCCTGCCGATAAACTCGATAACCTTCATGGGTATCGACGGCGCCCGGTTCACCCACTGGGTCCTGCCGGACGACACCATCCACTGCACGGCGGAAGTCGCCAGCAAGCGGCTGACCAGCAAGCCCGACCGCGGTATCGTCAACTTCAAGGCGCTCGTGTTCAACCAGCGGGCCGAGCAGGTGGCGGAAATGACGCTGAATTTCATGTACGCCTTAGCCCCGAAAGCGGCTTGAACCGAACGGTAAGCGGCTATCAAGGCGCTCAATCTC
This sequence comes from Chloroflexota bacterium, assembly GCA_016190585.1. Next base: position 26,379 of record JACPQH010000085.1, read on the forward strand.
TATGCCCCTCATAGATAATTGCCGCCTAAACGTTGTATCATATTACCACCTCGGTTCAGACATCAGCCAGGGGGCGCTTTAATGCCGGGGGCTCGAGTTTAAGGAGGGTATCAGTGGGCGAGCAAGCCGGACCAAGCAATCAGCAGAAGCTGGAGCAGATGCAGAAGATGCGGGCGCGCATCCTGCAGATGGGCAATCCCGCGGCCATCGAGGAGCGCCGGAAAAAGGGGCAGGGCTCGGCCAGGAGCCGGATAGATTACCTTCTCGATAAGGGCAGCTTCACCGAGATGGGGCTGTGGGTGAAACCGCGAGCGACCATGTTTGGCATGGACAAGAAAGAGGTCCCGGCCGAGGCGGTGGTCACCGGGTTCGGTACTATCAACGGCCGGCCGGTCGCGCTCGCCAGCGCCGACTACACCGCCATGGGCGGCAGCGGCGGCGAGTACCACGCCCTGAAATACATCCGCATCATCGATTTCGCGCGGGAGCAGGGGATGCCGCTGGTCAACCTGGTCGATTCCGGGGGCCTGCGCTTCCAGGAGGGCATGGATGCCATGCAGACCTACGGCGCCATCTTCCGGGCGCTGGGGCTGGCCTCGGGCGTGGTGCCCCAGATAGCCGTGCTGCTCGGGCCGTGCCTCGGCGGGCAGGGCTACATGCCGGTCATGCAGGACTTCCTGATTCAGGCGAAGACCACCGGCTACCTGGCCATCGCCGGGCCGGCGGTCATCAAGGACTCCGTCTTCGAGGACATCGGGCTGGAAGAGCTGGCCGGCTGGAAGCCGCAGGCCATCAGGGCGGGCAACACCCACATCGTCGCCGAGGACGAGAAGGACGCCATCGACCGGGCGAAGGAGCTTCTCGCCTTCTTTCCCTCGAACAACCGGGAGAAGCCGCCGCGCCTCGCCTCCAGCGACGACCCCGACCGCCCGGCCCCGGAGCTGGACACCATCCTGCCCGAGCGGCTGGACCGGCCCTGGGACATGTACCGGTGCATCGAGAAAATTGTCGATAACGGCCACTTCGTAGAGATAATGAAGCACTTCGCGCGGAACGTCATCGTCGGTTTTGCCCGGTTCAGCGGGCGCCCGGTGGGCATAGTCGCCAGCCAGCCGATGGTGCTGGGCGGCGCGCTGGACGTGGACTCGTCCGACAAATCGGCCCGGTTCATCCGGTTTTGCGACCTCTTTAACATCCCGCTGGTCAGCCTGCTCGACTGCCCGGCCATGGCTATCGGCTCGGAGCAGGAGTGGCGCGGCATCCTGCGCCACGGCACCAAGGTGCTCTTCGCCTGGGCCAACGCCACCGTGCCGCTGATATCCGTCAACATCCGGAAGCAGAACGGCGGCGGCTACCACTGCATGCTGCACCGCGGCATGGGCGCGGATTTCTCCTTCGCCTGGCCTACCGCGACCTTCTTCGGTACCGGCAGCGGGCCGGCGGCGGCCATCATCTACGCCAGGGAGATACGGGAGGCGCCGAACCCGGATGAGCTCAGGGAGCAGCGGATGAAGGACTTCGAGGCCTACTGGGGCAATCCCTACCGGGCGGGCGAGCGGGGCTACGTCGACGACATCATCGCGCCGCGCGACACCCGGTCGATGATCAACCGGGCGCTGGACGCGCTGGCGAACAAGACGGTCAACCGTACCTGGAAGAAGTACGATAATATCACGCTTTAGATGGCATTCCTCGCTTTGCTCAGCTACAATCTTCACTCGGAGAGCTGGTGAACAAATCAGGATTATCAAAATATTTCCTCTACCCGCGGGAGAGGATTAAGGCTTTCTCCCTTCCAGGGAGAAGGGACAACTAACGCGTGCCAATTCTTCAAAAGCTCTGAGCGAACCGGAGGGGCTCTTTATCTTTCAGGCTGGAAAAACCAAGGAGGGAAGGACATGGATTTCGTCATACCCGAAGACCTCAAGATGCTGCAGTCGCTGGCGCGCCAATTCGTCAGGGAGGAGCTTCTGCCCATAGAGAAGCAGGTCGAGGACAAGGATGAGTTCCCGGAAGCCCTCCGCCTCAAGCTGAAAAAGAAGTCGCTAGACCTGGGGCTGTGGAACTTCAGCATGCCGAAAGAGTACGGCGGCGGCGGCGTGGGCTACCTGGGCGAGGTGCTGGTCTACGAGGAACTGGGACACGTGAGCTACGCCATCGGCTGCCACGGCGGCATCGTGGGCGTGCCGCGCTCCGGCATCGGCGGCGGCGGCGAGTGCCAATACGCCAGCAAGGAGCAGATACAGAGGTACTTCCTGCCGGTGGTGCGGGGCGAGAAGGAGCCCTTCCTGGGGCTGACCGAGCCCAACGCCGGCTCCGACATCGGCAACATGGAAACGCGGGCGGTGCGTGACGGCGCTGGCTTCATCCTGAACGGCTCGAAGCTTTACATCACCGGCGTTGACGTCTCGGATTTCGGCTACGTGTTCGCCGTGACCGACTGGGAGAAGCGGCGCAAGGGCGGCATAAGCTGCTTCATCGTCGAGAAGAGCAATCCCGGCCTGCAGGTCGTGCGGCGGATACCGCTGATGGGGCGGCGGGGCCTGAACTGCTACGAGCTGAAGCTCGATAACTGCGTCGTGCCCGCCGACAGTATGATCGGCGCGCCGGGCAAGGGGCTGGACATTGCCGGGACGTATCTTAACTCGGGCCGGCTGAAGGCCGCGGCGAGTTCCCTGGGCGGCGCGGTGCGGGCGCTGGAGCTGGTCAAGAGCTTCGCCAAACAAAGGGTGACCTTCGGCGAGGCGCTGGCACGGCGCCAGCTCATCCAGCACATGATCGTGCAGGCCGAGGTCGACATTCACGCCTCGCGGCTGATGCTCTACGAGGCGGCCACCGGGGGCGACCGGGGCGAGGACATCGCCCTGAAGGCCATGATGGTCAAATGGTTCGTGCCCCAGGCGGCCAAACGCATCGTAGACGACGCCATCCAGATACACGGCGGGCTGGGTTACTCCAGAGACCTGCCCCTGGAGATGATCTACCGGGATGTCAGGCTTTCGAGCATCGGCGGCGGGGCGGCCCAGGTGCTGGAATGGACGATAGCGCGGAACCTGCTGAAGGACTGAGCTGCTTTTAAGTTAATGCTTTTCTTCCTTGCGCAAAGGGCAGCCAGGAGGGATTAAAACCAAATCCCCCTATCCTCTTTTTCAAAGGGAGACTACCTGCCGGGAGAGGAATATGAAACGCGCCTACATGGATATACCCGAAGGCCAGGTTCACTACCGCTCTGAAGGGAGCGGCGAGCCGCTGCTGATGATGCACCAGGGCATGTACTCTTCGGACGAGTTCGAAAAGATGGCGCCCCTGCTCAGCGGCCGCTACCGCGTGATCGCCCGCGACATGCTCGGCTATGGCATGTCGGACGTCAACCCGCCGGACTACCGCATCGAGGACTACGCCCGCGCCGATATCAGCTTCATGAAGGCGCTGGGCATCGAGCGGGCCAGCATCGTGGGCGTCCACAGCGGCGTCAGGGTCGCCCTGGAGATCGCCGCCACGCACCCTGAGATGGTCGGCAGGCTCGTCATTTACGGGGCGGTGGGCTACGCGCCGGGACTGCGGGAAAAGCTGAAGAAGAGCTACACCTTCAGCCCGGTCGAGCTCCAGGAAGACGGCTCGCACCTCACGGCACGGCTGTGGCGCACGGCGCAGAAGTACGGAGCCAAAGCCAGCGTGGCCGACCTTAACCGGGTAGTGATCGCGGCGGCGATGGCGGGCGGCGGGGCTTTCCACGCCATGCGCCTTCGAGTACGATGAGGAGGCGCGGATGCCGCGGTTGAAATGCCCCACCCTCCTGATTACCTCGCCCGGCGACCCGTTCTATTACCGGCTGGAGGCGGTGCGCCGGCTCATCCCCCGCTGCCGGACAGCAATAATCGACGATGTAGACGGGTTCCCCGCCCTGGAAAAACCGGAGGAATTCGCCCGGCTGGTGCTGGAATTTCTGGAGAGTCCCGGGGTGTAAGAGGCTAGCAGGTCTGGGAGTGAACTGTGCCCCTCCCCCTTTCGCAAAG
>JACPQH010000081.1 GCA_016190585.1 Chloroflexota bacterium
GCCGCCACCCGTTCGCTCGTCGACAACAACCTCAAAGACCGGAACATCAAAGCCCGGGTAAAGATAACCGGCCGGCCCAAACGGCTGGCCCCGCGCCTTGAGGGCACCGCTTTCCGCGTCATCCAGGAAGCGGTCAACAACATCGCCCGGCACGCCGGGGCGCGGAACGCCAGCATCAGCCTGTCTTTTAAAAAGAGCGCCATCCGGGTCACCATCAAGGATGACGGCGCCGGGTTCGATGTCAAGGAAGCTATCAGCTCGAAGGACCGGCCGCGCGGGCTGGGCCTGCTCGGTATGAAGGAGCGGGTCGAGCTGGTCAATGGCAAACTGGATATTCGTTCCGACCCGATCGGGGGCGGAACTGAGATAGAAATCGATATTCCACTAAAGGAGACTGACCATGGATAAGATCAAAATTCTTATCGCCGACGACCACGCCGTCCTGCGGGACGGCATCAGGGCGTTGCTCGGGCTGTATGAAGACATCGAAATCATCGGCGAGGCCTCTGAGGGGAAGGAGGCGGTGGACAAGGCGCAGGAGCTTACGCCTGATGTCATCGTGATGGATATCACCATGCCGGGGATGGAGGGTCTGGAAGCCACCCGCCGCATCACCAAGCGGAGCCCGCGGACAAAGGTCCTTATCCTGACACAGCACGACAACCGCGAGTACATCATCTCGTCCATCAAGGCCGGGGCCTCGGGCTACGTACCCAAGAGAGCGCTCGGCTCGGAGCTGGTCTCCGCCATCAAGGCCGTGCACCGCGGTGATTCCTTCCTGTACCCCTCGGCCGCCACCGCCCTGATCCAGGACTACCTTCACCAGTCCGAGCAGGAGCCCTATGACAACCTGACCGGCCGCGAGCGGGAGATCCTGTAGCTCATCGCCGAAGGGCGTACCAGCCGGGAGATCGCCGACCGGCTCTTCATCAGCCTCAAGACGGTGCTGGGTCACCGCACGAAGATAATGAAGAAGCTGGACCTGCACAACCGGACGGAGCTCATCAAGTACGCCATGCGCAAGGGCCTCGTGGTGATGGACAACTAGGCCCATACCTGGCGCAGCCGCGGAGCCAGCCGGCCGGGCCTGGTATAGGGTGGTTTTCCGGTAAAGTCAGTACGTTTTTGCCATCACAAAAGGATGATAGCTCTTATTGTCACCCGGCATACCCGGCCGCATAATGTAAATACTTTACTGGAGGCAATTGAAGGTAAGGGGTAGGGGCTTTTCGGCTTAGTTCCATTCCTCCTCCTTGCCTCCAGTCAAAGGAATACTCCCGCTGAGGAGGTGCGTTATGAAGCGCTTTCTCAACTGCTTCATGGCTCTGGGTGTGGGGCTAGTTATGCCCGTGCTTATCTGGGTGGGCGCCGGCAGCGCCATGGTCCAGGCAAAAAGGATGAAGGCCTCACCTGCCTGCTCCCTTGACAGCGATTGCCCTCCCGGATTTGTCTGCGTCAACGGGCGCTGCGTGGCCCGGAGCTAGCGCCGGGTTCTAAGGCGGAGTTAGACCGGCGGCTTTTTTTACCCCGGCTCCGGGGCTTCAGGCGCGGCTTATCGCCAGCTTCTTCTCCTCGATATGGGCCAATAGCGACCGGAACGAGTCCGAGAAAGCCGTAACCCCGTCGGCCAGCAGCTTGTCGGCGACCTGTTTCATATCTATGCCGGCTTCCCGCAGACCCGCCAGCGCCTGCCTGGCCTCAGGAATGTCCCGCTCCAGGGACGCTTCGGTCCGGCCGTGGTCCAGAAAAGCCTCTAAGGTGGCCACGGGCAGGGTATTGACCGTGTCCGGGCCGATAAGGGACTCGACATACCGGACGTCGCCGTAGGCGGGGTTCTTGGTGCCGGTGCTGGCCCACAGGGGGCGCTGTACCCGGGCGCCCAGCGCGCTGAGCCGGCGGAAACCCTTGCCGTAAAACTCGTCTTTGAAGTCCTGGTAGGCCAGCCGCGCCGAGGCGATGGCCGCCTTGCCCAGCAGCCCCCGCACCTCATCGTGCCCCCGCCGTATCCTTTCCTCCAGCAGGCTGTCGACCAGGGTGTCAATCCGGCTCAGGAAGAAAGAGGCCATCGAGGCCACCCCGCCCATTCGCCGCGCCCCGCCGTGCAGCGCCTCTTCCAGACCATAGAAGTAGGCCTTCCTGACCTCGGCGTAGGCCTCCAGCGAGAAAATGAGCGTCACGTTGACGTTCACGCCCCCCGCGGTCAGGGTACGGATGGCGGGCAGGCCTTCGGGCGTGGCCGGGACCTTGACCATCACGTTGGGCCGGTCCAGCGCCCGGAAGAGCCGCCGTCCCTCGGCGACCGTCGTGCCGGTGTCGTAGGCCACCAGGGGATTGATCTCCAGGCAGGGATAGCCGTGTAAGCCCCGGGTCTCATCCCAGACCGGCCGCATCAGGTCGGCGGCGGCCCGGATATCCTCGACGGCCATGCTCTCGTAAATTTCCGCCGGGTTTTTACCTTCACGGGCCAGCCGGGCGATGGCTTCGTCATAGTCGTGGCTCTCCACGATGGCCCGCTCCATGATGGTGGGGTTGGCCGTCAGGCCGGTTATGCCCAGGTCTACCAGGCGTTTCAGCTCGCCGGACTTGAGCCATGCGCGCCGGAAATCATCAACCCAGATGGCCTGACCGATCTGGTGAGCTTGCTGAATCGAGTTCATCGCCGCCTCCTGTGTCCTGAAAGAACTTTATGTCAATCTTGCTCAGAACCTTACCGCGCGGGGCCGCACTATCGCCCGGGCGGGCGCGCCGTCGCCGTCCTGGATCTTCAGCGGCAGGCAGATAAGCTCGTATCTTCCCGCGCTCACCCGCGCCAGGTCCAGCCCCTCCACCACCCAGATACCAGCCTCGAGCAGGATGCTGTGCACCATCTCGCCTTCCTGGAAGCTCCCCACCGACAGGTAGTCGACCCCGACGAGCCTTATCTTGCGCTGCACCAGGAACTGCGCCGCCTCGCTGGTGATATAAACATAGCTCTCGCTAAAGGCATCGCTTCGCCACAGGCGCGCCGAGTTCTCGGTTTTTAATAATATCCGCTCGCCGGGCCGTATCCGAAAACGGACCAGCTCCTCGGGCTTGATGGATTCCCTGTCTCTTATCTCGATGACCCTCGCCCGGCCCATCATCATATCCAGGGGCATCCGGTCGATAGCGGCCCCGCTCCGGATAAAGTGCCGGGGCGCATCAACGTGCGTCCCGGTGTGGGAGCTAATCTCGATGCCGGTCAGGGTGTGCCGGTCGCCCTGGGCCACGTCAAGCAGGCGTTTTATCTTCACCTGCGGGTCGCCGGGCCACTGGGGCATGCCCTCGCGGACGGGCACGGAAATATCCGTCCACCTGGCCCGCACCGGATCGCCGGGAAGAGCGCTGGTTTCAGGGTTGCGGACTTCTTCCATATTCAAGAAAGCGAATCTCCGGCTCCCTGCGGCGCCCGCCGGGAACGGCGAAGGTTTCTGTTCCAAGCCAGCCTTAATTGTATATCCCGGGACTATCTTTAAATATCCGTAACGCTACCTAAATTGCTCTCAGGATTGCCTTAGTTTTACCTGGTCCGGCAAATTGACGGGACTCCGCGGTAAAAGTATGATTAAACAGGAGAAAGTCATGACCGATAAAAACACGACCGACAACCTCACGCTCATGCCGCACCTGCCCGTAGATGACCTGCCTCGTGAAAAGCTCCTGGAGCTGCTGAAGCTTTACGGCAGGCTTTACCTGGCCATGGACGGATTCTGGTTCCTTTCCGTGAGACAGCACCTCGGCAACCAGGCGGCGCTGGACTGCGATATCGCCACCTGGGCCCGGATGAGCGCCTATGAGATGAGCCGCATCACCCGGCTCATGGACATCAAGGGCCAGGGTCTCAGCGCCCTGCTGCAGGCCCTGCGGCTGGCGCCCTGGTTCCTTAATCTCGGCCACCAGGTGCACATCGACGGGGATAACAGGGCGGTGCTCTCGGTAAACTCGTGTCCGACCCTTATCGCGCTGGAGAAAGAGGGGGAGGGGCGGGAGAAAGAGATCTGCCGTGTCATCGAGCCGATAATCCTGAAAAGCTATGCCTCTTTTTTCGACCCCGGCATCGTGATAAACTGCCTGAAATGCCCGCCCCGGTCCGACAGGGAAGATGGTACCTGCTGCCAGTGGGAGTTCATCAAGGGCCGGTAAACCCCGGAAGGAGGTCAGATGACGCCGCGCAAAGCTGATACGGGACCGCAGCTCCTGCAAATGCCCCCCCGGAAGATGGCCGTGATGTCCGCCCGGGGAGCCCCGGACAGGGTGTTTACCGAAGTGATGCCGCTGCTTTACGGGGCGGTGTACACTTACAAGTTCGCCCTTAAAAAGAAGGGGCTGCCGACCTTTAAGGTGGAGCCGCCCCGGGCGCGCTACCCCGACGCGCACCTCGTCCCCAAGGACCAGTGGACAATCGTACTGGGGCTGCCGGTACCGGATGATACCACCGAGCTGCCGGACGCGGGCCGGCCGGTCAAAGTCGAGACGTGGGAATACGGGACGGTGGCCCAGATACTCCATACCGGCGCTTATGACCGGGAGACCAGCAACATCCAGAGACTGCGCGAGTTTATCGAAGAGAACGGCTACGAAATCGCCGGGGACCACGAGGAAGAGTACCTGACGCGCCCCGGCGCCAAGGCGCCGAAGACCATTATCCGCTACCCGGTGAGGAAGAAACCGGGCTGACCGGCTGTCCAATATCTTAACGGAGGTAGGCGCATGAGCCAGACGCAGGACAACCTCAAGGCGGCGTTTGCCGGAGAGAGCCAGGCCAACCGGCGCTATTTGTTCTTCGCGGAGGCCGCGGACAAGTCCGGCGACAAGCGTGTCGCCCGGCTCTTCCGGGCGGCGGCCGAGGCCGAGACCGTCCACGCCCGCAACCACCTCGGCGCCCTCGGCGAGATCAAAACCAGCCGGCAGAACCTGGAAGCCGCCGTCAGCGGCGAGCACTACGAGTTCACCAGCATGTACCCCGGGTTCATCCAGCAGGCTTCCGCCGAGAAGAACCAGGCCGCGGGAAGGAGCTTCGACCTGGCGAACAAGGTGGAGCGTATCCACTACGAGCTCTTTCAGAAGGCGCTGGCCGAGCTCGGCTCAGGCGGGTCCGGCAACGGCGAGCCCTACTTCGTCTGCCAGGTCTGCGGCAACACCGTGGAGAAAGAGGCCCCGGAGAAATGCCCGGTCTGCGCCTCGCCGCGCAGCGCGTTTAAAAGAATCGATTAGCGCTTTATGTCGTCAATTTCCTGTCCCGCCTGCGCCGGAGAGGGCTGAGGCGAGAGGACGCGGGTACCTGTTGCGTGGTTGACGGAACGATTTTCCTCGCCGAGCGGGAGAGGACTAAGGGCGACGCTAGATTATCCCGAAGCCGAGACTGAGCCTGAGAAGGGCCACGGCCAGCACGACGAGGCTGATGACCAGCCCGCTGACGGCCGTCCGGCTGCCCGGCTGCCGCATCAGGCCGATGAGGGATAGTATCGCGGCTAAGGTCGCCGCGGGCAGGGTAGTAAACCAGTTAAACCAGCCGAGCAGGGGTACCAGCCCGACGAGCAGGAACAACACCGATACCAGGCTGACCAGCAGGCCGACTACTCCCATACCCCGGAAAATAGCATAAAGGGGCCGGAGACGTCAACCGGGCTAACGGGGCGTTTCACCTAAGCTCATCGGTGCCGGGATTCAGCCCGCGCTCGATTATACTGGTATTTGAAAAGCGACGCGGGGGATGCTTCCTGTTGAGGGCGCTCAAGGTATCACAACCATGATTGAGCAGAACCCCTGCCCGGTTATCTGGACACAGCCGGTGGATGGGAATATAATTTAGAAGTTTATGAGCACCGCCACTATGCCGCCTGTCCTTTTCTCCCGAGCCGAGGTACAAGCCGCCGTCAGCCGGCTGGCGGGCGAGATCTCCCGCGACTATCATGACCGGTGCCCGGTGCTCGTCGGGGTGCTCAAGGGCTCCTTCATGTTCCTGGGAGACCTGGTCCGGCAGCTCGATTTCCCGCTGGAAGTTGATTTCATCCGGGTAACGAGCTACGGCCCGCGCGGCGTGACCTCGGGCAGGGCTAAAATAGTCCACGGCCTGTGCTGTCCCGTCAGGGGAAAGGACGTCATCGTCGTCGAGGACATCATCGATACCGGCATCACCACCGCTTTCCTGCTGGACTACCTGGCCGGCAAAAAACCCGCTTCCCTGAAGCTCTGCGTCCTGATGGACAAACCGGCACGGCGCCAAAAACCGGTCAGGATTGATTACCTCGGTTTAGCCACCCCGGACAGGTTCCTGGTGGGCTACGGTATGGACTGGAACGAGAAATACCGCAACCTGCCCGATGTATGCTTCATCGAGACGGGTGACCGGTGCTAAGCAAGCCGCGCAGCCTGATCGCCGTCGCCCGGGGGAAGCTCCCGGCGGACCTTATCCTGGCCAATGCCCGGATCGTCAACACCTTGACCGGGCAGGTAGAGACGGGTAATGTCGCCATATATAAAGACACGATCGCCGGCGTCGGCGACTACCGGGAAGCCAGCGAGGTCATCGACCTCTCGGGCCGCTACCTGGCGCCCGGGCTTATCAACGGCCACACCCACCTGGAAAGCTCGATGCTTGATATCGGCCAGTACGCGCGGGCGGTAGTGCCCCAGGGCACGCTGGCCGTCGTTACCGACCTGCATGAGATCGCCAATGTCGCCGGGCTTGACGGCATGAGGTATGTCCTGAACTTCGCGCGCCGCCTGCCTCTCTCTATCTTCCTCATGGCGCCGTCCTGCGTCCCCGCCTCCCGTTTCGAGACCTCGGGCGCGACCCTGAACGCGCGCGACCTCGACCAGGTTATGGCCTGGCCGGACTGCATCGGCCTGGGCGAGGTCATGAACTACCCCGCGGTAATCTCCGGGGACGCGGGCGTTATCGCCAAGATCAACCTCGCCGCCGGCAGGACGGTTGACGGCCACGCGCCCGGCCTGTCCGGGTCAGACCTGAACGCCTACCTGGCGGCGGGCATCATGTCCGACCACGAGTCCATCACCCTGGCGGAGGCCTCCGAGAAGCTGGCGCGGGGGATGCACATCATGATACGGGAAGGCTCCACCGAGAAGAACCTGGCGACCTTGCTGCCCCTGGTTAACGACCGTACCTACCGGAGGTGCATGTTCGTGGTCGATGACCGGAGCTGCGCCGACCTTTTTCGTGACGGCGACATCGCGGCGGTGGTGCGCAAGGCCATCAAACTCGGCCTTGACCCGGTGCGCGCCATCCAGATGGCCACTATCAACCCCGCCGGCTACTTCCGCCTGGCCGGGCTCGGGGCTATCGGCCCCGGTTACCTGGCGGACATGGTCGTCTTCGATGACCTGTCCCGGCTCGATGCCGGCATGGTCTTCCACCGGGGCAAGCTCGTTTCCCGGCAGGGAGAGTGGCTCCCGCCCCCGCAAAAGCCGCACGGCCGGGGCCTGACCAACACGGTCAATGTCAGACCCTTTACTGCGGATGAGCTTAGAATGCCCGTTCGTGAGGAGTTCCCGGTAATCGAGGTCGTTCCCGGGCAGATAGTCACCCGGAAGAAGGTATTGAAAGTAAAGTCGGGCGATGGCCTCGTGCTCGCGGATACCCGCCGCGATATTCTCAAGCTGGTCGTAGTGGAAAGGCACCGGGCTACCGGCAACATCGGCCTCGGGCTGGTCAAAGGCTTCGGTCTGAAGCGGGGCGCGCTGGCCTCGTCCATCGCCCACGATTCGCATAACATCATCGCCGTCGGCGTGAATGATGCCGATATCTATGCCGCCGTCCGGGCCGTGGAAAAGACGCGCGGCGGGCTGGCGGCCGCGGCGGGGGGCAAGGTCCTGGCCAGCCTGGCTTTGCCCGTGGCCGGCCTGCTCTCGGAAGAGCCGCTGGCTTCGGTCGTGGCGCAGTACGAGAAGCTGGAAGCGACCGCCCGCGAGCTCGGCGGGACGCTGCCCTCGGCCTTCGCGGCGCTGTCCTTCCTGGCCCTGCCGGTCATACCCGAGCTGCGGCTGACCGATCTGGGACTGGTGGACGTAATCCAGTTCAAGCTAATCACAAAGTAGAAGGAAAACCATATGCACCATTCGGGAATCACGGCCATGTTTGAAAACCGGTACGATGCCGGACGCCAGCTCGCGGACAAGCTCACCGACTACAAGGGTAAATCCGTCATCGTGCTCGCCATACCTAACGGCGGGGTACCGGTGGCGCTGGGCATCGCCCTGGCCCTGGAAGCGAGCGAGTTCAACCTTATAATCTCCCGAAAAATCCCGCTGCCCCTTACCCCGGAAGCCGGCTTCGGCGCCGTAACCGACGACGGGGCCGTCATGCTGAACGAGGAGCTCGTCAGAGAGGCCGGGCTGACGGCGGCGCAGATAGGCTACCAGGTGGACAAGGTGCGGGCCAGCATCCTGCAGCGCAGTCTGGCCTACCGCAAGGAGTTACCGCCCCCCGTGATCGCGGGCAAGACGGTCGTCATCGTTGACGACGGTCTGGCGTCCGGCTATACCATGATGGCGGCGGTCAAATCGGTGCGCGCCCGCCGCCCGCGCGAGGTCATCGCCGCGACGCCGGTGGCCTCAGGGCCGGCCGCCGGCAAGGTCGAGATAACGGCGAAGCTGGTCACCTGCGCCGTGGGCAACAGCAGCCGGTTCTACGTGGCCGATTATTACCGCCTGTGGAACGAGCCGAACGACGCCGAGGTGCTGCAGTGCTTCAAGGAGTGGCGTCTCCGGCGGCAGCCGGCCATCATTACCGGCCGGACGGCTAGAAACCAAGACCGGCCATACCCCCGTCAACGCTGAGCACCTGGCCGGTGATGTACCGGGCTTCCTCGGAGACCAGGAAGCCCACCGCGTCCGCCACGTCCCGCGCCGAGCCGATGTAGCCCAGGGGGATACGTTTCTTTATCTCTTCCTTCTGCCGGTCGTCCAGCTTCTGGGTCATGGCGGTATCGATGAAACCGGGGGCGACGGCGTTCACGGTGATGCCGCGCGAGGCCACCTCTTTGGCGATGGTCCGCGTGAAGCCGATAACACCCGCCTTGGCCGAGGCGTAGTTCGCCTGCCCCGGGTTGCCGGTCAGCCCCACGATGCTGGCGATGCTGACGATGCGTCCCCAGCGCTGTTTGAGCATCGAGCGCAGCGCCGCCCTGGTGCACAGGAAGGCGCTCTTGAGATTGACCCGCAATACATTATCCCAGTCGTCGTCCGACATGCGCAGGATTATCTGGTCGCGGGTGATGCCGGCGTTGTTAACGAGGATGTCCACCCGGCCGAACGCCGCGATGGTTTCGTCCACCAGGCGAGTCACGTCCGGCGCCGAGCTGACGTCCGCCGTTACGGCCAGGCCCGGGCATCCCAGGGCTTTGACCTGCTCCGCCACCAGGCCCGGCTCATTAAGGTCCGCCACTACCACCGAGGCCTTTGCCTCAGCCAGTTTCAGGGCGATGGCCGCCCCGATACCCCGCGCGCTGCCCGTGACAATGGCGACCCGGTCCTTCAAGTCCATACCGCTCTCCTTTCCCTAGCTCCCGGCGAAGCTGTTAACAGACGGTAGATCGCCCAGGTTCACCGTCCGCGAATCCTTGCTTATCCTCTTGATAAGACCGGCCAGCACCTTACCCGGTCCGATCTCGACGAAGGTGGTTACGCCCTGTGCCGTCATGTACTCCACGGAACGCTGCCACTGGACGCAGTGACAGAGCTGCTCGAGCAGCTCCGCCCTGACGGACGCAACCGTGGTCAGCGGCGCCGCGGTGGTGTTCCCGATGACCGGTATGCCGGGATCCCGGAAGGCCAGCCGGCTGATATGCGCCGACATCCCTTCCGAGGCCGGCAGCATCAGCGGGGTGTGAAAGGCCCCGCTCACCGGCAGGGGGATAGCCCGGGCGCCGCGCGCTTTGACCAGCTCGACGGTGCGGTCTACTTCCGCGGTGCCGCCGCTGATGACAAGCTGCCCCGGGCAGTTGATGTTGGCGATCCAGGTGCCGCCTTGCCGGCAGATCGCGGACAGGACGGATTCATCCATGCCGATCACGGCGGCCATGCCGCCGGGCCGGGACAGACCGACCTCGTACATCAGCCGGCCCCGCTCCCGGGCCAGGTAGAGCGTGGTGGCAAAATCAAGCACGCCGGCGGCGCCCAGGGCGGTGTACTCGCCGAGGCTGTGCCCGGCGACAAAATCCGGCTTCGGGAAAGCCTCACCGGCCGTCTCCTCGGCCGCCCGCAGGCACGCGAAGCTGGCGGCGACGAGGGCGGGCTGGGCGTTGACGGTCTTTCTTAGCTCATCCTCGGGCCCCTCGAAGCAGAGACGGGATAACGGGAAACCCAGCACTTCGTCCGACTGCTGGAAGACAGCCCTGGCCGAAGCGTAGCTGTCATAAAGGTCGCGCCCCATTCCCACGATCTGGGAGCCCTGACCGGGGAACACGTAAGCCGTCTTCGCCATCTGGTTACAGGTCAGGCGGACTTCTTCGGCGTCTCTACCTCGATAACCTGGCGGCCGTCATACGTGCCGCAGGTCGGGCAGACGCGGTGCGGCAGTTTGGGGCTGTGACACTGCGGGCAGCTCATCACGGCTTTCGGCTTGAGCGCCAGGTGGCTGCGCCGGTCTCCCTGCCGGGCGCGCGAGGTTTTCTTTTTAGGTAACGGTCCCATCTTTCACTCCAAAATAATTATTACGGCTGGGTCAAACCGGACCAGCGCGGGTCGATGCCTTCCCGGGCGCAGCGGCAGGCGCCGGTGTTCAGGTTCTGGCCGCACCCGGGGCAAATCCCCTCACACAGATCGCGGCACAGGGGTTTCATCGGCACCGCCAGCAGCAGGTTCTGCCGGACGGCCTCCCGCAAGTCGAGGATGTGATGCTCGTCAATAACGAAGAGACTGGAGTCCTCCGGCGCGGGCAGCGCCACCCCGCTGGCAATGTCGATGGCCGGTACGTATTCCTCTTCAAATTCGACCATGACCGGGTATTCAAAAACGGCCAGGCAGCGGCTGCAGTTCAGCATCAGCACGGCGTTGAGCCGCGTCCTTGCCAGGACGCCGCGGTGCGTGCGGGTAAGCTCGACTTCGCCGGCAACACGGCGCGGCTCGCTGTCGTCAAGCCTGATGTCTTCGTCAATGTCATAGCTTCTCGTGGTGCCGATAGGTGATTTAAGAAGCTGCGCCACGTTGATCTGCATGATGTCTCCAACTTCTCAGTGTATCCCAAGGCCCTTTTAGCGTCAAGTTGAAGAGGCTATCCCCGCTTCAGCCGGTCGATCATCAAGGGAACAATCCGGAAGAGATCGCCGACGATACCGTAGGTGGCCACGTCAAAGATGGGGGCGCGGGGGTCGTCGTTAATCGCCACGATAACATCCGAGGTCTGCATCCCCGCCAGGTGCTGCACCGCCCCGGAGATGCCGCAGGCGATATACAGCTTCGGCGCCACCGTTTTGCCGGTCTGCCCCACCTGCCGGAAGTACGGCAGCCAGCCCTCGTCAACCGGGGGCCGCGAACAGGCCAGCGCGCCGCCGAGCAGCTTCGCCAGCTCTTCCAGCAGCTTGAAGTTCTCGGGCTTGCCGAGGCCGCGCCCGCCGGCGATAACGGCATCGGCCTATTCGATTTTCACCTTTTCCGCCAGGTCGTTGATAAAGCTGACCAGCTTCGTCCGCGAGGTGATGGTTCCGTGCTCGAAGTCCAGCCGGATGACCTGTCCCTGTCTGTGCGCGTCCGGCTCCGGGCGTTTGAAAACGCGGGGCCGCACGGTGGACATCTGGGGCTGCCGGCTGGGGCAGATAATCGTCGCCATGATATTGCCGCCGAAGGTCGGACGTGTTTGGAGCAGCAACCCCTTGTCGAGGTCTATCTCGAGCCCGGTGCAGTCGGCGGTGAGACCGGTCTGCAGGGCCGCCGCCACCCTCGGGATAAAGGAGCGGCCCAGCGGGGTGGCCCCGGCCAGGACTATCTCCGGCCGGTACTGCCGTATCAGGCGGGTAAGCTGCCCGGTGCAGGCGTCTTCCGACCCGTTGGTACCGGCGCTCGCCACCAGGTACACCTTGTCCGCCCCGGCGGCGATGAGGCTGGCGGCATTACCGGAGCCCTCCCCGAAGCAGACGGCGCAGAGCTCGGTCTTGAGCCTGTCTGCCAGCTCCCGGCCCTTGCCCAGGAGCTCGTAAGAGACGCTCCTGATGCCGCCCGGCCCTTGCTCGGCAAAGACCCAGACCCCCTGGCCCTTTTCCCCATTTTCAGAAGCGGGAATCGCCTCAAGGGTGATAGCCTCGAAGGCGCAGGACTCCAGGCAGGCGCCGCAGGCGTTACAGCCTTCGTTAACCCGCGCCCTGTCGTCCGCCAGGACGATAAGGCCGAAGGGGCAGGTGGCGGGACAACTGCCGCAGCCGGTGCATTTTTCCGGGTCGATGACGATGCCCATCAGATGACCCCCGCTTGCTTGAGCCTGGCGAGCAGCCCGTCGACCTGTTTGTCCGGCTCCCCCTGGAGCACCTCGGCGCGGGACGTCCGCTGCGGCACGAACACCTTGATAACCCGCGTGACCGAGCCGGCCAGCCCCACCAGGCTTCTGTCAACATCAAGCTCGTTGCCGCTCCAGACGGCCGGCTTGTAGCCCCGGGCGCGGGCGATACCGCGCAGGGAGGGGAGGCGGGGCGTGTTAATCTCCTTTACCACGGTGATGACCGCCGGCAGCGGCGACTCCACCACTTCGTGGCCGTCCTCGACCATCCTCCGGGCGCGTATCATGCCCGCGTTCGCCTCCTCGATCCGGCTGACGTAGCTCACCAGTGGCAGGCCCAGCGCCTCGGCAAGCCCCGGCCCCACCTGCCCGGTGTCGCCGTCGAGCGTCTGCCGCCCGCAGATTATCAGGTCGTAGCCGCCAATTTTCAAAATAGCCCGGCTGAGGGTGTAGCTGGTGGCCAGGGTGTCGGCCCCGGCGAAATCGCGGTCGCTCAGCAGGACGGCGTCGTCGGCGCCCAGGGAGATGGCTTCCTTCAGCGCCTCTTCCGCCTGGGGCGGCCCCATGGTGAGCACGGTCACGCGGCCGCCATACCTCTCTTTGAGGCGCACCCCTTCCTCGAGGGCGTAGGTATCGAAGGGGTTAATGATGTTCTTGATGCCCTGCCTGACGAGGGTATTGGTCGCGGGCTCGATCTTGACCTGGGTGGTACCGGGGACCTGCTTCAGGCAGACAACAACGTTCACGAAGTCCGGGCCTTCCTCTTGCGCAGCTCCACGGCGATGGCGTTGCGCAGCACCTGATTCGAGCCTTCGTAAATCTGGGTAATCTTGGCGTCACGCATCATCTTCTCGACCGGGTAGTCCTTCATGTAGCCGGCGCCGCCGCATATCTGGACGGCGTCGGTGGCTATCTTCATGGCGGCGTCCGAGGCAAACACCTTGCACATGGCCGATTCCTCGGTGAAGCTCCTGGCGCCGCTGTCGATCATGCGCGCCGTGGCGTAGATGAGCGCCCGGCCGGCCTCCACCCGTATGGCCATCTCGGCGAGCATGTCCTGGACCACCCCGATCGATATGATGGGATGGCCGAACTGCACGCGCTGCCGCGCGTAGTCCACCGCCGCCTCCAGGGCGCCCTGGGCCAGCCCGATGGCCTGCGCGCCGATGCCGGGACGGGAGCGGTCCAGCAGCTTCAGCGTCATCAGGAAGCCCATACCCGGCTTGCCGATGATATTCTCCTCCGGCACCAGGCAGTTCTTGAAGACCAGCTCCCGGGTTGCCGAAGAGCGGATACCCATCTTTTTTTCTTTTTTGCCGAAGGAGAAGCCTGGCGTCCCTTTTTCAACGAGGAAGGAGCTGGCGCCGCGGATCCCCTTGGACTTATCGGTCAGCGCGACCACCGTGTAAATCTCGGCCTCGCCGCCGTTGGTGATATACTGCTTGGCGCCGTTTATCAGGTAGCCGCCGTCAACCTTTTCCGCCGTCGTCCGGATGGCGCTCACGTCGCTGCCCGCCCCCGGTTCCGTCAGGGCGAAGGCGGAGAGCCGCTTGCCGGCGGCGATATCAGGCAGAAACTTCCGTTTCTGAGCCTCCGTGCCGTAGTCGAGCAGGGTAAAGCAGCCCAGCGCGTTGGCGGCGTAGCTGACCGCCACCCCGCTGCACACCCGGCTAATCTCCTCCACCGCCAGGCACAGCTCCAGGCAGCCGCCCCCCAGCCCCTCGTACTCCGCCGGGATAAAGACCCGCAGCAGGTCGGCGTTGGCCAGCTCCCGGATAATATCCCAGGGGAACTCCTCGGTCTCATCGAGCTCGGCCCTCACGGGCAAGACCTTCTCCTCGGCGACCCGCCGCGCCAGGTCTTTGATCGTTTTCTGCTCTTCAGTTAATAAATAGTCCAAGTAAAGCTCCTCTCTAATGGATTAACCGGCGGGGGTGCTGGTCAAAGAATTGGTTTATCCGGTAACAGGCATCTTCTCGAAGACAACGTTTAAAAAGTTAATCTGATTATAGTCAGCCCCGGCGGGACTGTCAAGGCGTGCGTGAAACTTCCGGCCAAGGGTTCGTAATCCGGTACTAATAAAGGTATAATACCCATGTGACGACCACGAGGAGTAGTATGACAGACAGAGTGATGATCTTTATTGACGGGAGTAACCTGTACCACTCCCTGAAGAACATCTTCGGGCGGACCGACCTGGACATGGGCAAGTTCGCGCGCAAGCTGTTGGGACGCCGTTACCTCACCCGGATATACTATTATAATGCCAAGGTCGGCCAGCGCGAGGAGCCCGAGCGCTACCGCTCTCAGCAGGAGTTCTTCCGGAGCCTGAAAAACATCCCCTACCTGGAGCTGCGGCTGGGCCGGCTGGTCTATAACAACTGGCCGAGCTCCCCGCCTTACGAGAAGGGCATCGACATCCAGCTAGCGACCGACATGATAACACACGCCTTCAAGAACACCTACGACGTCGCTATCCTCGTCGCCGGCGATAACGATTACGTGGGCGCGATCCAGGCGGTGAAGGACTACGGCAAGCACTTCGAGGTGGCCCTGTTCGGCCGGCAGGGCACATCGAGAGAGCTCAGGCAGGTGGCCGACCGGGTGATACAGGTCAACTCGCGGACCCTGCATGACTGCTGGAAGTCTTCACAGGCGCGGCAGCAGCAGCCGCACCCCGAGCCAGCGCATGGTGTACAGGCTCAAGCTTAAAGAGAGGCTGCCTCGCGAGCAGGGAACAATATTCAAAGACTGGGGCGGCAAGCTGCCAATCGCGCTTATCTACCCCAACTCTTACTACGTCGGGATGTCCAACCTGGGCGTCCAGGCCATCTACGGTCTCCTGAACCGGCACAGCCGGGTGGTCTGCGAGAGGGTATTCTGGGACGGCGAGCTGCCGCTGGCCGTCGAGTCGGGCCGGCCCCTCACCGACTTCTCGGTGCTGGCGTTCTCCATATCTTACGAGCTCGACTACTTTAACGCCCTCCAGACGCTCCGGGCGGCCGGTATCCCGCTCCATGCCGCACAGCGTACCGACAAGCACCCGCTGGTCATCGCCGGCGGCCCCTGCATCATTTCCAACCCCGCCCCCCTGGCGCCGTTCTTCGACCTGTTCGGCATCGGGGAGGCCGAGGTCCTGACGCCGCCCCTGCTGGCGGCCCTCCTCGAAGAGGCCCCCGGCGACCGGGCGGCGCTCCTGGCGTCGCTTGGCCGTGTGCCCGGCATTTACGCACCCGGTTATACTCAGGGCAAGGTGGTCCGGCAGTGGGTTAAGAAGCTTGACGACCATGATGTAAGCTCGGTGGTGCTGACACCCGATACCGAGCTGGGCGACCTCTACCTGGTGGAGGCGGAGCGGGGCTGCGCCCAGGGGTGCCGCTTCTGCCTGGTATGCGCGGCCTTCAACCCGATGCGCCTCCACTCCACGGCGCGCATCCTGGAGCAGGCCGCGCGGGGACTGGCCTTCCGCCGGCGCATCGGCCTGGTGGGGCCGTCCGTCTCCGACCACCCTGATTTTGAGAACATCCTGGCCGGAGTGCGCGGCCTGGGCGCCGAGCTGGCCGTAAGCTCGCTGAGGCTGAGCGGCCTGACACCGGGCATCCTCGGCGAGCTGGTCAAAGGCGGCATCCGCAGCATCGCCATCGCCCCCGAAGCCGGCTCGCAGCGCCTTCGCGACGTCATCCGGAAGGGCATCACCGAATCCGATATCCTGGGAGCCATCGGGCGGGCAGCGGCGTACGGCATGAAGCAGCTCAAGCTCTACTTCATGATCGGGCTGCCATCGGAGTCGGACGATGACATCGAGCAGATAATCAGGCTTACCCTGGCGGCCAAAGAGGTTGTCGACCGGAGCCGCGCCGGCACCCGGCTCGGACTAAATATTTCGCCCTTCGTGCCCAAAGCGGGCACGCCCTTCCAGTGGCTGCCGATGGCCCCGGTCAGGGTGTTGAACGAGCGCATCACCCGTTTGAAGAAAAGCCTGGCCGCCAGGGGGGTCGAGGCGAAATACGAAAGCCCGTCCTGGAGCGAGGTCCAGGCGGTGCTGGCGCGCGGTGATGAGCAAGTGGCCGGCGTCCTGACAGATATGCCGGAGTTCACCCTGGCCGCCTGGCGGGCGGCCCTGGCCCGGCGGGGGATGGACAACGATTACTACGCTCACCAGGCATGGTCTACTGACGCGGTGCTGCCCTGGTCCTTTATCGACCAGGGGGTGCGCGGCGCCCGGCTCGAGTCTGAGCTCGGCAAGGCCCTGGCGGGCGCCTGACCGACAACCAAGCGGGAGGTACGCCTTTGGCGAAGAAGAACAGGATAGGTATACTTACCGGGGGCGGCGACTGCCCCGGGATCAACGCCGTCATCCGGGCGATTACCAAGAAAGCCATCATCGACCACGGCTGCGAGATTATCGGCATCGAGGACGGTTTTGAGGGCGTGATCCACAATCGCTGCCGCAAGCTGTCTTATGATGATGTCTCCGGTATCATCAACCTGGGCGGCACGATACTCGGCGCCTCGAACGTGTCCAACCCGTACCGGTACGCCGTCACCAGGAACGGCGGGGTGGAATTCGTTGACATGTCCCCCCGGGTCATCGCCAACGTGAAGGAGCTGGCTCTCGATTGCCTGATGTGCATCGGCGGCGACGGCACGCTGAGCATCGCCAGCCGGCTCGCCTGCGACGGTGTTCCGGTCATCGGCTTGCCCAAAACAATAGACAACGATCTCAAGGAGACTGATATCACCTTCGGCTTCGATTCCGCCGTCTGCATCGCCACCGAGGGCATCGACCGCGTGCATACCACGGCGCAGTCCCACCACCGTATCATGGTGGTCGAGGTCATGGGGCGTCAAGCCGGCTGGATAGCCCTGCACGCCGGCGTGGCCGGGGGCGGCGACATTATCCTTATCCCCGAAATCCCCTATGACATCAGCGTGGTTGCCGACAAGATTACGGAGAGGAACCAGAAAGGCAAGCGGTTCACCATCGTGGTGGTCGCCGAAGGCGCCCGCCCGCAGGGCGGCGAGGTGGTGATACAGCGGATCGTAAAAGAAAGCACGGAACCGGTCCGTCTCGGCGGCATCGGGTTCGTCCTGGGCTCGCAGATAGAACAGGCCACCGGCATCGAGACCCGCACGGTGGTCATGGGGCACCTGCTGAGGGGCGGCGGGCCGACGCCTTTCGACCGGGTGCTGGCGACCAGGCTGGGCGTGACCGCGGTCGACATGTTGTTCCGGGGACAGCTCGGACAGATGGCGGCGGTTAAAGGCCCCGCCATCGAGGGCGTACCCCTGGACGAGGTGGCCCGGGGACCCCGCACCGTCCCGCGAAACGACCCCCTTATCGCCGCCGCCCGGTCGGTCGGCACGTGCTTCGGCGACCGGATGGTATGCGCCCCTGGGTAAACGGGGCGCTGGTGTTATGCTGGTAACCAAGTGTTCGATGCTATATGACGACGAGAATCCTTCCCCGGCTGGATGGATGCGGAATCGGGTCATTCCCCCCATTAGAACACGAAAGAGACACCATAAAGTATGAAATTTTATATTTTCCTTCTCGTGAGCACCTCACCCCCTTGTATCCCCCAATCCTGGCAGGCGAGGGGGAAGAGATTTTAGAGAGGGGCAAGCCCCTCTACTACGTTACACCCCCTTCCCTGAGGGAAGGGGGATGGGCTCGAAAGATAACGCAAAACGTCTATTTTCGAAGTAATGCCAATAACGAACAGTTCGATGTGATAATCCCGCCAGGATGCGGATTCCTCGCTGCATCTCGGAATGACAATAACGAAGTGTGCCGCGCTAGCTTGCCGCGGCGCGCCGGGCGTGGCGCAGGTGGCGAAAAACAAAGTACAGGCCGACCGCCCCGATGAGGAAGGTCGCTGGAAAGGTGATGACGGGCTGCCTGGTGGCGGCGGCCAGGTTCCAGAGGGCATGGAGAGCCACCGCCAGCATGAAGTAGGCGGTGGTCATCACGGCCAGCTTCATCACCCCCTGACGGCGGTAGTGCCACATGGCGCCGCAGACCAGCCCAGTCCAGGCGGCATGGCCTAGCGGGGAGAGCAAACCGCGCACCACCAGCACGCTTTGCAGTTCGGTGAAATCTCCGGAAGACCTTATCAGGCTCACCAGGCCGTAGCCCATCGTCTCGAAGGCGGCAAAGCCCATGCCGGTAGCGACGCCGAACAACAGGCCGTCAGCTTCGGAACGGTACCGAGCCTGTAGAAAGACGATTACCGGGAAAATCAGCTTGGCGCCCTCCTCGATAACAGACGCACCCGTGAGGTCCAGCAGCCCCGCCTGGTCGAAGGTGTATTCCAGCACCCCCGCGATGAACGTACCGGCCACGCCGCCTACCAGGAACATGAGGGTGGCCTGGACGAGGGGAATCCCGCCGTGGACCTGACGGTCAAGCAGGTGCTCCTGCCGGTAAAAATAGGCGGCGAAGGAGACCGGGACCACGAAAGCCCCCAGCAAGATAAGGGACGGCAGGAAATTGGGATTGCCGGTAAGCCGGAAGGCCTCGCCGCCGAGAACGAAGAGCGTGACACCGCCCAGGGCTATCTGGAGCCAGCTTCGCGTGACAATAAAACGCATCGTCCCCCGCCGGGAAACGCGAAATCCCGTTGCCGCCGGTCCGTCCGGCAGAGAGGCACTCAGCCGGATATGCCGGGGACGCAGCCGGGCGCCCGGATCATGAACACCGGCACGCAGGAAGAACGCAGGACGCGGTCGGCGACGCTGCCCCAGACCCAGCGGCTGACCCCGGAACGCCCGTGGGTGGCCAGTATTATCAGGTCCACCTCATTCTTCACCGCGAAATCGGCGATGGCGTCGGCGGCCTTGCCGACCGTTACGACCGAGTGCACGCTGGCCCCATCGTACTTCCTGTCCTGCATTATCTTGCGCAGATAGTCCTTGGCGTTCTCCCTGGACTGGTCCTCCATCCGCTTGGCGTCTTCTTCGTTGTAGGTATAGCCTTCGCCCCCGGTGATACCCGGCGTCATCACCGGCTCCACCACCCGCATGAAGACCACGTTCGACGTCCCGCACCCGCGCGCGATGGCGTCCAGGTGAGGCAGCACGCATTCGGCAAGCTCCGAACCGTCCAGCGGTACCAGAATCTTATTGTACATCTCTTCTCCTCCTTATCTCCCGGCGCGGAATATCCAAATGGTCCTCCCTTCGGGGAGAGTCCCGCGTCTTTCCCGCAAGGGGCGAGAGCGGTTAGCTGAACCTTTCCTCTTGCCAGGGATCGCCGTGAATGTGGTAGCCATGAGACTCCCAGAAACCGGCCTGGTCTGACTCCAGGAACTCGACCCGCTCCACCCATTTGACGCTCTTCCAGAGGTAAAGGGCAGGGACGACCAGCCGCAGGGGGTAGCCGTGCTCCGGCTTCAGGGTCTCGTTGTCCAGCCGGTGTGCGAACAGGACGTCAACCGCAAAAAATTCGTCAACCGGCAGATTGGCGCTGTAGCCGCCGGGGGCGTGCACCATCACGAAACGAGCGCGCGGGAGCACCTCGGTAACGTCCCGGATGGTGCGGGAGCTGACCCCTTCCCAGAGATTATTCAGGCGCGACCAACTGGTGACGCAATGGACATCAGAGAGCACCTTCACCTGGGGCAGGGAGATGAACTCATTGTAGCTCAGTTTCCGCTCCGGCCGGACCAGGCCGGATATGGTGAGGCTCCACTTGCCGAGGTCTACCGGCGGGACACCGCCGTAATGGAGGACAGGAAACTTCGTGGTCAGCCTCTGGCCGGGGGGAAGCCTGTTCTCGCGTTCAGTATCCGGGCTGCGTATGATGTCTGCCATCACCACCTCCGCGGGATGAACCGGTAATAAGAATATTAAGGCGCTGCCTGGCGACTGTCAAGCCCGCCCGCGCGGCAGCCCCTGATGCGTTTTGCCGTCTCTTCAGGCAGGGCGATGTTGATGTAGATGCCGGAGCCGATCTCGAAACCGGCCGCCGTGGTCAGCCGCGGCACGATCCTGATATGCCAGTGATAATACGGGTCGCTTTCGAAGTCGGTAGTCGAGGTGTCGATGGCGAAGTTGAAGGCCGGGTCATTCAGCTCCGTGTAAAGGCAATACAGGCTCTCCCGGAGCACCCCGGCAAGCTCGGCGAGGCCGGCGCCGGGGAACAGCCCGAACGAGGCATAGTGCTTCCTGGGGACGATCCAGGTCTCGTAAGGCGCCCGCGAAGCGAACGGGTGAAGAACGACGAACTGCCCGGTAGCGGCGACGATCCTTTCCCCGCCCGCCAGCTCCTTGTCCAGCAGGTCGCAGTAGAGACAGCGGCCGGTATCGCTGTAGTAATCGTAGGCCACGCCAGACTTGCGCCGGTAGTAGGTGGCCATGATGGGCGTGGCCACGAGCTGCGAGTGGGGGTGCGCCAGCGATGTCCCGGAGCCCCAGCCGTGGTTCTTGAATATGGTGATGAATTTCAGTCGCCGGTCGACCTTGAGGGCGTTGTAGCGGCGCTGGTAGGCTTGCAGCACCTTTGCGATTGCCGCCGGGGCCATCAGGGCCATCATCGCGTTGTGCCGCGGGTCCTCGATGATGACCTCGTGGACGCCGTAGCCGGGCCGCCGGCGAAAAAACAGGTCGCCCCCGGCCACGCCGCCGGCGCCGTCCGGATTAAGGGCGGGAAAGCGATTGGGCACCACCCGGACCGCCCATTCGTCCGGCCCGCCAATCCGGCAGACCTCGGGCGGGGTGCGCGACTCGTTTCCGGGACAAAAAGGGCATGAAGCGTCCCATTCCGGCACGGGTTCGGGGTCACGGCGCGGCGCTTCGAGGGGCCGGCTTCCCCGCTCCGGAGCCATGATCACCCACTCATGGGTCGTCGGGTCCTGCCTTAACTCTGACATGGATTTAATATATTGTAACACATCAGATAAACATCAACCGCGCCGCATGAATAGTACAAGCCATTGACCGGCCCGGGGAAACTTGTTAGAATACCAGGGGAAAAAGGTTTCCTATTGCCACCATGTTCGATAACGCCGACGTAGAACGCAAGGTCCTGGCCGTCATGAGAATCCTGGGCTCTTCGCAGGAGCCTCTGGGCGCGCGGGTCATCGCCGGCCGGCTCAAGGAGCGCGGCATCGAGCTGGGCGAGCGGGCCGTCCGCTACCACCTGAAACTGATGGATGAGCGCGGCCTGACCCGGCTTATCGGCCGGCGTGACGGGCGCGTCCTCACCGAAAGAGGCATCGACGAGATAGGCTCGGCCCGCGTCAAGGACAAGGTCGGCCTGGTCATTTCCAAGATTGAACTCCTGTCGTTCCGCACCAATTTCGACTACCGCAAGCGGGCGGGCTGGGTGCCGGTCAATATCTCGCTCTTCCCCAGGGAGTCTTTCGGCGAGGCCCTGAAAAAGATGAAGCCGGCGTTCGACGCCGGGCTCTGCGTCAGCAGCCTGGTGGCCGCCGCCGACGAAGGGGAGAGGCTCGGCGAGCTGGTCGTCCCCCGGGGCAAGAAGGCGCTGGGCACGGTGTGCTCAATCATCATCAACGGCACCCTGCTCAAGGCTGGCGTGCCCATGGACTCCCGTTTCGGCGGCATCCTCCAGATACGTAACCGGGTGCCCATGCGCTTCGTCGAGCTCATCCATTATTCCGGCTGCTCGCTGGACCCTTCGGAGATTTTCATCCGCGCCGGTATGACCTCGGTATGCGAGGTGGCGGAAAAAGGGGAAGGCAGGGTGCTGGGCAACTTCCGGGAGATCCCGGCCATGTGCCGTCCCCTGGCGCAGGATATTATCGAAGGCCTGGGCCAGGCCGGGTTCCGCGGGCTGCTCCTCATGGGCGAGACCAGCGCCAACGTCTGCGAGGTCACCGTCGAACCGAACAAGGTCGGCCTCGTTCTCCTCGGCGGCCTTAACCCGGTGGCGGCGGCCCGGGAGGCGGGCATCGAAGCGGAGAACCGCGCCATGAGCACCATCGTTGATTACCGCAGCCTGGTCCGGTTCGAGGAGCTGGCCGGCCTGCCCGGCCTTCCGGTCTCAACGGGCGCCGGCTACTCAAGCGGAATTTGATTTGAGCCATACCTGAGAAGTCTTAATCCGGTAAGGAGAGGAAAAGAATGAACCTACAGCGACCCAACTCGAATGACGCCACCAGAACGACCAACCGTTCCAAGAGCATCGTCCCGGGGAGCGGCCTGTGCAGCCGCTGCCTTGACGGATGCACCGGGAACTGCGAGGTGTTCAAGGCGACCTTCCGCGGCCGGGAGCTCATCTATCCCGGACCGTTCGGCGAAATCACCGCCGGCGGCGATAAAGAGTACCCGGTAGACTACTCGCACCTCAATATCCAGGGCTACGCCCTCGGCGCCCGCGGCCTGCCGGCAGGCGTCCAGGGGAACCCGGACAGCGCCATCTTCCCCGCCGTCAACACCGAGACCGAGTACGGCTGGACCCAGAAGGTCAAAATGAGGGCGCCGGTCTTCACCGGCGCGCTGGGCTCCACCGAGATCGCCCGCAAGAACTGGGAGCATTTCGCGGTAGGCGCGGCCATCGGCGGCGTGACGCTGGTCTGCGGCGAGAACGTCTGCGGCATCGACCCCCAGCTCAAGCTCGACGCCAGCGGCAAGGTGGCGGCCTCTCCGGACATGGACCGGCGTATCGATGTCTACCGGCGCTATCACCGGGGCTACGGCGAGATACTCGTCCAGATGAATGTCGAGGATACCCGGCTCGGCGTGGCCGAATATGTCAACAAGAAACACGGGCTGGAGACCATCGAGCTCAAGTGGGGACAGGGCGCGAAGTGCATCGGCGGCGAGATCAAGGTCAGCAGCCTGGAGCGGGCGCTGGAGCTGCAGCGGCGCGGCTACATCGTCACCCCGGACCCGTCCAACCCCATCAACCAGTCCTCCTTTAAAGACGGCGCCATCAAGGAGTTCGAGCGGCACAGCCGTCTCGGCTTCATCGACGAAGACAGCTTCTACGCCGAGGTACAGCGTCTCCGGCGGATCGGCTTCAAGAGGATCACCCTGAAGACCGGCGCCTACAGCCTGCGCGAGCTGGCCATGGCCATCAAGTGGGGCTCCCAGGCCAATATCGACCTCCTGACGATTGACGGGTCTTCCGGCGGCACCGGCATGAGCCCGTGGCGCATGATGGAGGAGTGGGGCATCCCCAGCCTTTACCTGCACGCCGCGGCTTACGACTTCTGCCACCGGCTGGCCCAGCGCGGCGAGCGCCCGCCCGATATCGCCTTCGCCGGCGGCTTCAGCAGCGAGGACGGCGTCTTCAAGGCGCTGGCTCTCGGCGCGCCCTATACCAAAGCGGTGTGCATGGGTCGCGCCCTGATGATACCGGGCATGGTGGGCAAGAACATCCAGCAGTGGCTCAAGGAAGGCAAGCTGCCCAACACCGTCGGCCAGTTCGGTTCCACGGCCGAGGAGATATTCGTCTGCTGGGAAGATGTCAAGGACATCGTCGGGGCGGAGGAGATAAAGAAGCTGCCGCTGGGCGCCATCGGCATCTACAGCTACGTCGAGAAGCTCCGCGTCGGTTTGCAGCAGCTTATGGCCGGCGCCCGGTGTTTCAGCGTGCCGGTTATCGGCCGCCACGAGCTGATGTCGCTCACCGAGGAGTGCGCCAAGGTCACCGGCATACCCTACCTCATGGACGCCTATCGCAAAGAGGCGATAGACATCCTTGACGGGACCACCAGCCGGCGCCTGGCGACGACATAGAAGAAATCGAACAACCCAGAGTGGGGCCCCGGTCTCAAACCCGGGGCCTCTTTTTTCCCCGTTCCCCATGCCGGCGCCGTTGCCAGCAAAAAATTACGTACGTGTCATTCCGGAACGCAGTGAGGAAACCGTCCATCCGATTCCCCGTCGGCCTTGGAACCGTCCAGGCCGCTTGCCGGCGGTGCTATTTATCACTTTCCCGCCATTCCGCCGGGAGCCTGGTCCCCATCCCCTGGCAGGCGAGGGGGAGAGCTAGCGCAAGTTTGCGGCAAGGACATGGGTGCGGTACGGCCCGAGAGCGATGTAAAGCCCGCGGGAAGCCAGCTCCTTTCCTGACCGGGTATAGCTCACCCCGTTAAGCTCGTCGAGCAGGATAATCTCGCCGGTCAGTCCCAGGGGGAACTTCAGCCAGCCCCGGGCGCTTTCCGGCGAGTAGTTCACCACGACTATTTTCAGGTTCCCGTCATAAAGCCAGCGCCAGGCCAGTACGCGACGGTAGCTCTCATCAGTTGCCGCCGCCTCGCCGACCTCGACCAGCGCCCAGTCGCCTTCATGGAACGTGTCCCCGTTGACCACCCGTAATAATGTCCGGTAAAACATGGCGACTTCGGTGTCGGTGGGCTCGTCCTGCTGCCGGATGAGCTGGATGGGGACGCGGACCCGGCGGCCTTCCATCTGTCCTTCATGGAGCAGGCGCATTCCGGGAGTGGTCATGATAGCAACCGCCGCCGCCAGGGAACGCTCCCGGCCGAAAGCCGCGAGGGCGCGGTCCTCATCGTGGTTCTCGATAAAGTGCACCGAGCGCCGGTGCTGCCGGGTATCGGACAGGATATAGTCCCGTATCGCCGGCGACTCCGCGTATCGCAGCTTGTCGTAAAGCACCTTGTCATAGGTAAAGTCGAAACCCAGCTCGCGCAGCCGGCCCTCCAGCCCCCAGTACGCTTCCGCCAGGAAGAGAAAGCCGGGTTTCCGGGCCTTCACCGCCGGGATTATCTCGTTCCAGAACTCGGCCGGCGGCGGCTCATTCCTGACAATTTCCCCCCAGATCTGCTGAAAGACCTCGTTGAGCGCCAGCATGGCCATGTCGCAGCGCACCCCGTCAGCGACCTCGGTAATCCTGGCGAGCTCGGCGGCCAGGGCCTCTCTCGTTTCCGCGGCGAACAGGTTGAGCTGGGCGGTATCCGTCCAGGCGGGGAAATACCGCTCCCGGCCGTGCGCCAGAAACAGCCCCTTCTCCGCGGAGTAGAACCAGTCGGGGTGCCGGGCGGCGTCCGCTGCCAGCCCGCGGACCAACCTCCCCGGATGGCTGGATACCCAGGGGTGGTCGAGGGCGACGTGGTTCACGACGAAGTCCAGAATGAGCCCGAGCCCGGCGCTGTTCAGCCGTTTTTTTATCTCGGGCAGGTCATCGGGCTGGCCCAGGGCGGGGTCGAGGCGATAGTCGTAGACGGCGTAAGGCGACCCGGCGACGTCATCCTGGGTCCAGTCGGGCAGCGCCCGGTCGTATTCGAGCTGAAGGCCGGGGTATCTGAGAGCCTCGCCCCGGGCGCCCGGGCTGCGCCGCCACACGCCCATCAGCCAGACCAGGTCAAAGCCTTGCCGCTTGAGCGCCGCCCACTCGTGCTCCGGTACCTGCACCAGCGACATTTCCTTCCGGTACTTCCGGCGGTTCCGGTTCAGGAACAGGCGGGCGTTGGTCTCGAACAGGTGTGGATGATGCCGCATCTATACGAAGCTCCTGGCTTGTATTATAATCAGAATAATTTTACAGGGAAAGACAGAGCAAGACCAGTGGTCAACACCGCAATCCCCGCCGGGCTTCAGGCAATTTCGGCCGGCAAAGGCGGCCTTGCCGTCCGGGACTGATGTTATCCGTCGCCGTACTTATCGGTGTTTTCATACTAATCGCGTCCCGGAGGCTGGGCAGCCTCAAGCTCCACATATGGGTGGTGATGCTGTCAGGCGGTCTGGCCGTCCTGGTCACCGGCCAGATCTCCCCGGCAGCGGCGGTCAGGGCCGTCAATCTCGATGTCATCCTGTTCCTGTTCGGGATGTTCGTCATCGGGGAGGGACTGGAGGCGAGCGGCTACCTGGCCCATCTCTCCCACCGGCTTTTCCGCGGCGCGCGTTCGCTGGACGGCCTGGTCCTGCTGGTGCTCTTCGGCGCGGGCTTGCTGGCTGCCGTGCTGATGAACGATACCGTGGCTGTAATCGGTACGCCCATCGTCCTGATGCTGTCCCGCCAGACCACCGTGCCCGCCAGGATATTACTGCTCAGCCTGGCTTTCGCCGTGACCATCGGCAGCGTCATGAGCCCTATCGGCAACCCCCAGAACCTGCTCATCGCCGTGGACAGCCGCGTGGCGAGTCCCTTCATCACCTTCGGCCGGTTCCTGCTCGTTCCTACCATGCTCAACCTCCTGATTACCTACGTGCTCTTCCGGCTGGTCTACCGCAGGTACTTCGCCATCAGGATCATCGCTCAGCCGGAAACGCCCTTGAGAGACCCCCGCCTGGCCCGCCTCTCCCGGCTTTGCCTTATCCTGCTCGCCGGTCTCATCCTTGTTAAGATAGGCTTCGCGCTCTTCCAGGCCGAGGACAACCTGCGGTTGACCTACATCGCCCTGACGGCCATGCTGCCGCTGCTGCTCTTCAGCCCCAAACGGTTTGACATCATCAGGAACATGGACTGGCCGACCCTGGTCTTTTTCGCCGCGATGTTTGTCCTCATGCAGAGCGTTTGGGACTCCGGCATCTTCCAGGGCCTCATGCGAGGCCTGCAGCTCGAGATGGGCTCAACCAGCGCCATCATGGGCATCAGCGTATTCCTGAGCCAGATAATCTCCAACGTGCCCCTGGTAGCTTTATACCTGCCCGTCCTGGTCCAGCTCGGCGCCTCGACCCAGGGCATGATGGCTCTGGCCGCCGGTAGCACCATCGCCGGGAACCTGACTATCCTGGGCGCCGCCAGTAACGTCATCATCATCCAGAACGCCGAGAGAAAGAGCCGGGAGACCTTGACCTTTTTCGAGTTCGCCAGGATGGGGCTGCCGCTGACCGCGCTTAACGCCGCCGTGTACTGGGCCTTCCTGTCGCTGGCCTGACCGCCACTGGAAAAGCGGCCGGAGGAGGGTCCGAGCTAAGCCGACTCGACCTCTATCGACCGCGGCACGACCACGATACCCGATTCCGAGACGGTGTAGCCGCGCCGCCTGTCGGCCTCGATATCATAGCCTATCGTCGTCCCGGCCCGGATGACGCACTCCTTGTCAATGATGGCGCGCCTGATCCTGGCGCCCGGCTCGATGGTGACGTCATCGAAGATAATCGACTCCTCGACCAGGGCGTCACGCTCCACCACCACGCCCGGCGAAAGCACCGAGCGCCAGACCGTGGCGCCGCTGATGATGCAGCCGTCGCAGACCAGGGACTCGAGGGCCTTGCCGTCGAGCACGGTCTTGCTGGGACCGAGCGGCCGCTGGTAGGTGCGTAGCTGCCATTTTTCGCCGTAGAGGTTAAAGTAGGGGTCAACGCCGACCAGGTCCATGCTGGCCTCGTAATAGGCTTCGAGCGTGCCCACGTCCCGCCAGTAGTTCGAGTCCCGCGTCCGGTCCACCAGGGTCTTGGTCCGCTTGCCGTCCCTTACCTCGACGGCGTAATCCGAGATGCGGTTCTCCCCGGCGAAATCATAGGCGAAGACCCTTACCCCCTGGCTGACAAGCTTCGGGATAAGCTGGCTGCCGAAATCATCTTCCTCGCCCCGGAGCGACTCTATAAGAGCCCGGGCGGAGAAGATATAGACGCCCAGCGAGGCCAGGACGTACTCCGCGGAGCCGGGCATCGTCCGGGGCTCCCGCGGCTTTTCCTCGAAACCGATGATGCGGTAATCACGGTCCACCTCGAGGACGCCGAGCTTCCGGGCGGCTTCCTCCTTGCGGGCGCGGCAGGTGGCCACCGTCAGGGCGGCGTCATTTTTCCGGTGGAAGTCCACCAGGAGGTTATAGTCCATCTTGTAAACGTGGTCGCCGGCGAGGATCAGGGTATGGTCGTAGTCCTTACCCTTGAAAAGGTCCAGGTTCTGCCGGATGGCGTCCGCCGTGCCCCGGTACCAGTCGGTGCCGATCTTCTGCTGGGCGGGCATACAGTAGATGAAATCGCCCAGCCCCGAGCTCGAGATGCCCCACCCTTCCTGGATGTGCTTCTGCAGGGAGGCCGATTTGTACTGGGTCAGCACGAATATCCGCCGCATCCCGGAGTTGACGCAGTTGCTCAGCGTGAAGTCTATCAGGCGGAACTTGCCGCCGAAGGGCACGGCCGACTTCGCCCGCATGCGTGTCAGCGGCTGCAGCCTGTCGCCGGCGCCGCCGGCCAGAATCACGGATATTACCTTGCTCATACGTAAGCATTATAGCAAAAAACGTCAATAGGTATCACCGCGCGCCGCTCCGGGCGAACCGACAAAAGGTGCTTGCACCGTGAGGTGATGGAAAGCCAGGGTGATATTCGTTCTGGTACCGGGCATGCCGGGCATTCAGCGGGCGAGATGGAGGCGAGCGCCGGAGAAGGTCAGGAACCAGCGTGTTTCCGAATCCCCTCAGCTCCATTTAGCTTCAAACAAACCGACCTAAGGCATCAATAGGTGGTACCGAGCTTCAAGTATGTAATACACCCCGAATGTCCATCGCTGCGTTTCCAGTGCCGCAAACCACGTTAGAATCGGACTATCTACATAAGTTCCCAGAGATAAAATTCATTCCCTTTTTGAAAGCTCATTTACTATCAATACTTTTGAGA